>DASYBY010000388.1:0-8713 GCA_036500525.1 Baekduia sp.
GGGGTTGTCGGAGGGCGCCTTCCCGTTCGGCGTCATCCGCAGGATCTTGCCGTTGAGCGCGCCCGGGTCCTGGGCCAGGCCCATCTCGCCGGTCTCCCCCACGCCCGCGTAGAGCAGCTTGTCGGGACCGAACGCGATCCGCCCGCCGTTGTGGATCGCGCCCCGGCGCAGGCCGGTGAGGATCGGCACCACCTTGCCGCCCAGGCGGAAGCGCACGATCCGGTTGTCGGTGCGCGTCGTCACGTAGGCGTACACCTCGTGATCGCGCGCGTAGGACGGCGACACCGCCAGGCCGAGCAGCCCGCCCTCGCCGCCGTCGTTGTAGGCGTCGGCGATCGTCATCACGCGGTGCGGCGTGCCCCCGCCGCGCGGGACCCGCAGGATCCGCCCGCTGTCGCGCTCGCCGACCAGCGCGTCGCCACCGGGGAGGAACGCGATCCCCCACGGGACCTCCAGCCCGGTCGCGATCGTGCGGACGTCGCCCGCCCGCCCGACGGAGGCCGAGGGCGTGGGGGCGGGCGCGGCGGCGCTCCCGGTCACCGTCACCCCCGCCGGCGGCGCCGCGTCCGTGGTCGACGTCCCTCCGCTCCCGCACGCCGCCAGGGCGGTCGCGCAGCCGAGCACCGCGAGCAGCTTCAAGCGAGCCATCGCGCCGAAGGCTCACCGCCGGCGCGGCCCGCCAAACCCCCGGGCGCCCTACGCCGCCGCGGGGCGGCGCCGCCGCAGCCGCGGCGCCCACCACGTGCGATCGCCCAGCAGCGTCAGCGTCGCCGGCACGACCACCAGCCGCACGAGCGTCGCGTCGATCGCGATCGCCACCGCGGCGCCCAGCCCGATCTCGGCGATCACCGGCACGCCCGTCACCGCGAAGCACGTGAAGACCACCACCATGACCAGCGCCGCGCCCGTGATCGTCCGGGCGCTGCCGGCGATCCCCTCCAGGACCGCGGTGCGCGTGTCCTGCCCGCCCTCGTGCAGCTCGCGGATCCGGCTGAGCAGGAAGACCTCGTAGTCCATGGACAACCCGAACACCACCGCGAGGATCACCGGGATCGTCACGGTGTCGAGCGAGCCCGCGCCGTGGTGCACGAAGACGATCGTCAGCACGCCGAAGCTCGCCGCCACGCTCAGGATGTTGGCGAGCACCGCCTGCACGGCCAGCGGCACCGACCGCAGCATGACCAACAGCAACAACATGGTCGCCACCAGCGTCCAGAGCGCGATCTTCCACAGCGATCCGGTGATCGCGTGGTTGAAGTCGACCTCGGCGGCCGTGTCGCCGCCGATCAGGCTCCCGCGCGGCAGGATCGCCCGCAGGTGCTTCACCAGCGCCTTGGCCTGCGGCGAGTCGGCGTCGTGGCGCATCGTCACGACGAGGAAGTCATAGCGCTTGTCGTCGGTCCGGGTCCGCACGCCGGTCTTGACGATCTCGTTGTCGGCGCGCAGCAGCTTGACCGAGCGATCGAGCCCCGACGTCGGCACGAGCACCTTCAGCGGCGTCCCGTCGCCCCGCCCGCGCACCTTCGCGGCCGCCTCGAAGCCCTGGCGCGTCTCGTTGCCCTTCGGGAACTGGCGCAGCGCGCCGTCGCCGGTCTTCAGGCCGAGCACGGGCGCGGCCAGCGCCAGCAGCACGAGCAGCGCGGCGACGAGCGACAGCACGGGCCGGCCCGTCACGCCCTCCGCCAGCCGGCGGAACATCGTCCCACCGCGCGGCCGGCCCAGCCGCCCGCCGACGATCGTCAGCAGCGCGGGCAGCAGCGTCACGCAGGCGAGCATCGAGACGAGCACGACGATGATCGCGCCGAGCGCCATCGAGCGGATCGCCGCCGTCGGGACCAGCAGCAGCCCGGCCAGCGCGATCACGACCGCCGCGCCGCTGAAGACGACCGCCGTGCCCGACGTCGCCATCGCGGTCGCCCGCGCCTGCTCGCGCGAGACGCCGGTCGCCAGCTCCTCCCGATACCGGACGACGACGAACAGCGAGTAGTCGACCGCGACCCCCAGCCCGATCATCGACGCCATGTTCGGGGCGTAGAAGCTCATCAGCGTGTGGCGCGCCAGCACGTCGATCACCGCCAGCGTGACCAGCACCGACACGCCGCCCATCGCCAGCGGCAGCGCGGCCGCCGCCAGCGCGCCGAAGACCCCGATCAGCACGAGCAGGATGAGCGGGAACCCGATGCGCTCGGCGTGGGAGAGGTCGTCCTTGGTCAGGTCGACCATCCCCGCCCACAGCGCGCCGCCGCCGACGAGGTGCATCTGCACCGCGCCGAAGCGCCCGCCGCCGTCGTTGAGCCGCAGCCGCTTGCGCATCTCGCGGCCCGCGTCGGGCGCGTGGAAGGTGTCGAGCGAGAGCTGCAGCGGCACGACGACCGGCTGGCCCGGACGGGTGCGGGCCAGGAAGACCGCGACCTGCCGCGCCGCGGGGTCGAGGTTGACCTTCGGCGTCGCGCGTGCCGCCTTGTCGAGCGCGGCGAGCGCCGCGCGGTAGTCGGCGGCCGGCGTGCCGCGCGGGGCGACGAGCACCGCGCCGAAGACGTTCGGCCGGAAGATCAGCGGCACCGAGGCCTGGACCTCGGCCTCGGCACGGTCGGACTGCGAGCCGGGGACCTGGAAGCCCCCGCCGGTCAGGTGGTCGTTCTTGCTCAGCGCCAGCGGCAGCGCCACGGCGACCAGCGCGAGCCAGGCGACCAGCACGATCGCACGGCGGCGCCCGACCCACCGGTCGATCGCCGCGACGATCGCGCTCGCTCGCATGCCCTCTAGCTGCGGCAGGGGATGCTGCCGTCGTACTTGACGACCTGCCCGGAGGCGAACTTCGCCTCGGCGTGGAACGTCCACTTGTGGCTCGACGGGCAGGACGTCGTGGCGACCCAGTCACCGCGCCCGGCGATCATGTGGAACGTCTGGAGCCGCAGCGGGATCCCCGCGACGATCTGCAGCGACCGCGGGATCGACGCGTGGAGCTTGTAGCCCCACGGGCCGCTCGACAGCCGGGCGACGTCGACCGGGATCGGCTTGGCCACGCGCGCGGGGTTGGTCAGCACCGTGAAGAGGTAGAAGCGGCTCGGGCCGCCGTTGACGACCGTGATCTTGGGGTAGGTGGCCACCGAGTCGGCCAGGGCGCGCGCGCTGCCGGTGCCCATGATCGAGCCCTTCGGGCAGGTCTTCAGCCCGGTGCGCTCCATCGCCGCCTGCGCGCAGCTCGGGAAGTGGCCGCCGTTGTAGTTGCCGTTGCGCGAGATCCACACGTCGACCGACTCGGTCAGCGGCGGGTCGTAGTCCAGCGGGATGTCGACCGTGCCCTGCGTGTCGATGACGATGCCCTGCGGGTGCTTGGGCGTGCCCGCCTTGTTGGGCGTGACCTTGACCTTCGCCGTGATCTTGATCGGGACGAAGCCGTCGTCGGCGAGCGCCACCGCGGCCCACACCACCCCGCCCAACACCCCGAGGACGAGCAGGAGACGGAGACGTCGGCGCGCAATCATGCTGAGCAACCTAAGGCAGCGGAGCGCGAACTGCAAACGTCCGCATCTCTCAAGCGGGGAAGCCGGGACGTCGGCCGGCTGACCGCGCAGCGGCCAACTGTACCGTCCAGACGGTATAGTGTCACCCATGCCTGCTTTCCTCTTCCTCTCCCTCGCGATCCTCTCCGAAGTCGGCGGCACCCTTGCTCTTCGCGTGTCGCACGGGTTCACGAGACCCATACCGGTCCTCATCGTCGTCATCGGCTACGGCATCTCGTTCTGGTTCATGTCGCTCGCGCTGAAGGACATCCCGGTCTCGCTGACCTACGCGATCTGGTCGGGCGTCGGCACCGCGCTCGTCGCCATCGCCGGCGTGACCTACTTCGGCGAGTCCATGAACGTGTTCAAGGTCCTCAGCCTCGGCCTCATCGTGCTCGGCGTCGCCGGCCTCAGCGCCGCCGGCGGGAGCGCGCACTGATGCCCCGACGCCCCGCGGGCGAGACCCGCGACCTGCTCTTGGACGCCGCCGCCCGCCTCCTGCTGCGCGACCCGTCGAAGCTCACGCTCGACGCGGTCGCCGCGGAGGCCGGCACCTCCAAGGGCGGCCTGCTCTACCACTTCGCCTCCAAGGGCGAGCTGCTCGACGCCGTCGTCGATCGCTGGGAGGCCAGCTTCCAGGACCAGATCGACGCGACGGCCGACGACTCGCCCGGCGGCTGGGTCCGCGCCTACGCCGACATCACCGCCCTCGAGTACGAGGACGAGCACGCCCGCGAGATCGACAGCGGCATCCTCGCCGTCCTCGCGCTGCAGCCCGAGCGCCTGGAGGCCGTGCGCGCGCGGTACGCCGGCTGGCAGGAGCGCGCCGTCAACGACGGCATCGACCCCGTCGACGCGACGATCGTGCGGCTCGCCTCCGACGGCCTGTGGTTCGCGCAGCTGCTCGGCCTGGGCGCGCCGGAGGGCGAGCTGCGGACGGACGTCCTGCAGCGATTGCGTGACCTGACGCGCCAAGCGGTCTAAGGTTGGTCGTTCGCGCGCGCGGTCTGCGTGCGTGGACCTCGACCCTCTCCCCCCTCAGGCTCTCCCCGGCCGCCCCATATCTCTATGCGCTCACTTGCTCGTTGGTGCTTCCGGCACCGTTGGATCGTCCTTCTCGGCTGGATCGTCGCGCTCGTCGGCCTGTCGGCCGTCCACGCCGGCGCCGGCAGCGACTACAAGGACCAGTTCAAGCTCAGCGGCACCGACAGCTTCGATGCGCTGCACCTGCTGCAGCGCAGCGCCCCGAAGGCCTCGGGCGACCAGGAGACGATCGTCGTCAAGGCCAAGGACGGCAAGATCACCGACCCCGCCACCAAGGCGCGCGTCGAGTCGATGCTGGCCACGGTCGCCAAGCTGCCGCACGTGGCGGCGGTGAGCTCGCCGTTCGCCGAGGGCGCCAAGGCGCAGATCTCCAAGGACGGCACGATCGCGTTCGCGACCGTCAACCTCGACGACGACGTGATCAGCGTCCCCGTCGACGCCACCAAGAAGCTCGTCTCGACGGCCCAGGACGCCGCCAACGGCTCGCTGCAGGTGGAGCTCGGCGGCCAGGCGATCGAGCAGTCGCGCCAGCAGGGGTCGGGCGGGCTGCTGATCGGCGTGCTCGTCGCGCTGCTCGTCTTGTTCATCGTCTTCGGCTCGGTGCTCGCCGCGCTGCTGCCGATGATCGGCGCGATCGTCTCGCTCGGCGTCGGCATCGCGGTGATCGGCCTGCTGTCTCACGCGATCACGATGGCCTCGTTCAGCCAGGAGCTCTCGGCGCTGATCGGGCTGGGGGTCGGCGTCGACTACGCCCTGTTCATCGTCACGCGATACCGGCAGGAGATCCTGCGCGGCGTCCAGCCCGAGGACGCCGCGGTCAACGCGCTGGACACCTCCGGCCGCGCCGTGCTGTTCGCCGGCATCACGGTCTGCATCGCGCTGCTGGGCATGTTCGCCCTCGGCGTCAGCTTCCTCTACGGCGTGGCGACCGCCGCGTCGATCGTCGTCGCCTTCACCGTCCTCTCGGCGCTGACGCTGCTGCCGGCCCTGCTGGGCTTCTTCGGCAAGCGCGTGCTGACCCGCAAGCAGCGCCGCGCGGTCGCCGCCGGCGAGCTCACGGTCACCGACGAGTCGCCCGTCTGGGGCCGCTGGGCCGGCCTGCTGCAGCGCCGTCCGGCGCTGATGGCGATCGGCGCGGCCATCGTCATGCTCGTGCTCGCCACGCCGTTCCTCTCGATGCGCCTCGGCTCGTCGGACTCGGGATCGGATCCGACGGCATCGACCACGCGCAAGGCCTATGACCTGCTCGCCGAGGGCTTCGGCCCGGGCTTCAACGGCCCGCTGCAGCTCGTCGCCGAGGCCAAGACGCCGGAGCAGCAGGCGGCGTTCAAGCGCGTCGTCACGGCCGTGGCCAAGACCCCGAACGTCGTGACCGCCTCGCCACCGACGATCGTCGGCAAGGACATCGCGCTCGCGCAGGTCTACCCCAAGGGCTCGCCGCAGGACAAGTCGACCAACGACCTCGTGCAGCACCTGCGAAAGAACGTCGTGCCCCAGGCCTCCGACGGCCAGGTCAAGGTGCTCGTCGGCGGCTCGACGGCGATCGGGATCGACTTCTCCAAGGTCCTCTCCAAGAAGCTGCCGCTGTTCATCGGGATCGTCGTCCTGCTCTCGTTCCTGTTGCTGATGGCCGTCTTCCGCAGCCTGGTGATCCCGCTGATGGCCGCGGTGATGAACCTGCTGTCGGTCGCCGCCGCGTTCGGCGTCGTCGTCGCGGTGTTCCAGTGGGGCTGGGGCGCGGACCTGATCGGCGTGGACCGGACAGGGCCGATCGAGGCGTTCCTCCCCGTGATGGTCTTCGCGATCCTCTTCGGGTTGTCGATGGACTACGAGGTCTTCCTCGTCAGCCGCATCTACGAGGAGTGGCACAAGCGCGGCGACAACCGCGAGGCGATCACCCACGGCCTCGCGGCCACCGGCCGCACGATCACCGCGGCGGCCGCGATCATGGTGCTCGTGTTCGGCGCGTTCGTCCTCGGCGGCGAGCGGGTGATCAAGCTGTTCGGCATCGGACTGGCGTCGGCGGTCTTCTTCGACGCGCTGATCGTCCGCTCCGTGCTCGTGCCCGGGCTGATGCTCATGGTCGGCAAGGCCAACTGGTGGCTGCCCGCCTGGCTGGAGCGCGTGCTGCCGCGGCTCAATGTTGAGGGCTCGGTGGACGAGTCGCCGGGCGTCCCGCCGACCGAGCCGGCGGTGCCCGAGACGGTCTGACCCACCGGTTCGGGTGGGCGCCCATGTGTTTGGACTTGTACGTGGGCGTTCCTTTAAGGCATGCTGTATCTCGACCAGTCGCTCAGCCCCCTCGGGACAGGGAGCTGAGCAGCCGCCAGCGCAGGGTTTGAGACCGGGCGTGATGCGAGCTGGTCCTTCTCCCAGCGGGCCGGGTGCTTCCCCTGGCACCCGGCCCGTTGACTTCTCCGCCCACCATGACCGACCACGCGCCCGGCCGGGACACGACCTCCGTCGCCTCCTCGCCGTTCACGGCGCTGAACCTGCTGGTCGCGATGCTCGGGGAGCCCGGGATCGCCGCGCCGGGCGCGCCGTTCTACGACCGGCTGGCCGAGGCGGTCTGCCGTCTCGGGCCGATGCGCCGGGCCGTCGTCTTCATCTCCGACGACGTCCGGCTGCGCGTCTGGGCGGCCGGCAGCCACAACGTCGACGCGACGCTGCTCTCCGACGAGCCGCTGCAGGCGATCCCGCTGGCGCTGCGCGCCCTGGAGCGCGACGAGGTCATCGACATCACCTCCGGGCTGGACCGGGAGCTGCCGCCCCACCAGGTGGCGCGCTTCGCGCTGACCGACATCACCTGCATCCCGATGTCGGCGGGCGGTCGCCACTACGGCGTCGTGCTCGCCGAGCGCGGCCCGGCGGCTCCATCGCTCACCGATCCTGAGCGCGACGCGCTGCTGGCGCTCGGCAAGCTCTGCGCGCTGGCCGCCTGCGCGCGGGCGGCAACCCGTCAGCAAGAGCGAGCGCGTCAACTCGCTGACCGCCTCGACCTCGCGCGCGACGTCCACGAGCGCGTCGTGCAGCGGCTGTTCGGCGTGAGCCTGGCGCTCGGCGGCGCCGGCGAGCTGACGACTGATCAGCGCGACCGCTGCGCCGAGGAGCTGCAGGTCGCCACCGAAGAGCTGCGCGACGCCATTCAACGTCCGATGACGCGGGCCGCCCGCGAGGTCGACACCACCCTACGAGAGGAGCTGGAGCGGTTGGGGCGTGAGCACACCGATCTGGAGCTGGCCGTGTACTGGGACGAGGGGACCGAGATCCCCGCGGCGCTGGAGCCGCTCGCGCAGACCGTCGTCGGCGAGGCGGTGCGCAACGCGCGCAAGCACGCGCGCCCGACGCGCATCGACGTCCGCATCGCGCACGACGCGGGCGCGCTGACCATCGCGATCGTCAACGACGGCGTCGGGGCGGGCGCGCCGGCCGGCGCCGGCGTGGGCCTGCGCCTGGCCGCCTTCGAGGCGCTGAACTTCGGCGCGGCCGTCGACTTCGGCCGCACGCCCCCGGACCGCTGGCACGTGCGGCTCGTCCTCCCCCTCACCTGCGCCGCATGAGCGCCGACCGCAAGCTGACCGTGCTCGTCGTCGACGACCACGACATCGTCCAGTGGGGCATGCGCCTCGTGCTCGTTCAGCACGAGTGGGTCGAGCGCTGCATCCCGGCGACGACCGGCGACGAGGCCGTCGACCGCGCCCGCCGCTACGCGCCCCACGTCGCGCTGGTGGATCTCTTCGTCGGCGACGAGGCCGGCACCGACATCGCGCGCCGCGTCCGCACGGTGCATCCCGCCGCGCGCGTCCTGCTGATCTCCGGCGCCGGGCGCATCTCGGCCACCGCGGCCCGCGCGGCCGGCGCGGCCGGGTTCGTCACCAAGGACCGCAGCGCGACCGAGATCGTCGAGGCGATCCGCCGCGTCGGGTCCGGCGACGACGTCTTCCAGACGCCGGTCGCCGCCGGCGGCCAGCGGCTGACCGTCCGCGAGCGCGAGGTGCTCGAGCGCGTCGCCGCCGGGCTGACCAACGCCGAGATCGCCGCCGACCTCAAGCTCTCGCCCAACACGGTCAAGGAGCACGCCAGCTCCATGTTCCGCAAGCTCGGCGCCCGCAACCGCGCCGACGCCGTCCAGCGGGCGCAGCGCCTCGGCGTGCTGACCTGAG
>DASYBY010000389.1:0-5775 GCA_036500525.1 Baekduia sp.
CTCCTACGACGTGCTCGCCATCGAGGAGGGCACCGCGGAGGTCACCCGCAGCGGCGACCACGTCGCCGACCTCGGCCCGGGCGACGTGATCGGCGAGATGGGCGTGCTGGAGCGCTCGCAGCGCAACGCCACCGTGATCGCGACGTCGTCGATGCTGCTGGTGACGCTGACCAGCTGGGACATCCGCAAGCTGCGCAAGTCCGCGCCGGCCGTGGTCGACCACCTGCTCAAGCTCGTCGAGCAGCGCCAGGCGCAGGCTTGACACACGGCCCAGAGGGCCGCGGTCAAGTCGCGGGTGCTCGCCCAGGGGGCGAGACCCGCACCGCGGTGGGAGGGCCCGTGCCCCGGGGTCCTAGGCTGGGCACATGCCCGATGCCGCCCCGCCGCTGGTCGAGATCAAGGTCCGTGACGACGGGCCGTACAAGGTGACCGGGCCGGTGCGCCTCATCGATGCCGACGGCGCGGTCTTCGACGTGCCGGCCGACCGGCCGATCGCGCTCTGCCGCTGCGGCCACTCGCAGACCAAGCCGTTCTGCGACGCCACGCACAAGACCTCCGGCTTCGAGAGCTGCCCCCGGGCGGCACGCGCGTGAGCGGCGACTCGACGCGCACCACGCACGCCGGACTCCCGCCGGCCGCGCAGGGCGCGCCGTTCCTGCCGGGGCCGTCGTTCGCCGCGCCGGTGCACTGGAGCGGCGAGGCGGGGCCCGACGGCTACGGGCGCACCGGCAACGCGACGTGGTCGAACTACGAGGCCGCGCTGAGCGACCTGGAGGGCGGCGAGGCGATCGTCTTCGCCTCCGGCATGGCGGCGGTCGCGGCGGTGCTGCTGCCGGTGCTACATCCGGGCGACGTGCTCGTCGTCCCCGGCGACGCGTACCCAGGGGTGCGGACGATCGCCGTCGACCACCTCGAGGCGCGGGGCGTCGAGGTGCGCGCGGTGCCGTCGACCGACGCGGCGTACGCCGAGGCCGCCGAGGGTGCGACGCTCGTGTGGGCCGAGACGCCGTCGAACCCCGGCATGGACCTGCTGGACATCGCGGCGCTCGCGGGGACCGTCCACGCCGCCGGCGGCCTGCTGGCGATCGACGGCACGGTGGCCGGGCCGCTGCGCCAGCGCCCGCTCGACCTCGGGGCCGACTTCTCGATGATCAGCGCGTCCAAGCACCTCACGGGCCATTCGGATCTCGTGATGGGCTACGTCGCGACGCGCGACCCGGCGCGCGGGGCGGCGATCCGCGCCCACCGCGGCCTGATGGGGGCGATCCCCGGGCCGTTCGAGGTGTGGCTGGCCCACCGGTCGCTCCCGACCCTCGCGGTCCGGCTGGAGCGCCAGGAGGCCAACGCGGCGGCGCTCGTCGCGGCGCTGGAGGCCCATCCGGCGGCGACCGACGTCCGCTGGCCCGGCGTCGGGTCGGTCCTCGTCTTCACCCTGGCCGACGGCGCGGCGGCGGAGCGCTTCCTCAGCGCAACCCAGCTCGTCGCCGACGCGACGAGCTTCGGCGGCGTCCACTCCTCGGCGGAGCGCCGGGGCCGGTGGGGGACGGATGCCGTGCCGGAGGGGTTCGTGCGCTTCAGCGCGGGGATCGAGGACGCGGAGGATCTGGTGGCGGACGTGCGCGTGGGGTTGGACGCGGCCGGGGGGTAGGCGCGGCGCGCTGCCGGTCAGTCGCGGCGCGCGGCGGGTGGTTGGCGGCATGGTGCGTTCTTGGGGACGGCGCGCCGCTCGGACTGCTGGTCGTGCTCCGCGGCGTGGTGTGGAGAGGCACTGACGGCAGCGTGGGTTGTCGTGGCCCGGGCTGTGGTCGGTCGTCCGCGGGCGTCGCGGCGAGCTGGTCGGCCGCGGATCTGGCGATGGATGGCACCTGGACGTTGAGATGCAACGGCTAGGTGCCATCCACCGGCGAGACGGCCGCAGGGCGCCCGCGCCCGCGCCCGGGCGCAGGCGGACGCCGCGCGGCGCCGGCATCGCCCAACCGCACGCTCCCGTCGGTGATCGTCCAGATCGCGCCGCGGAGCACGACCAGCGCCTCCGAGCGGCGCGCCGTCCCGGAGCGCCTGCCTCACCGCAGCACGCCGCGTCGGCGGCCCGCGGCCGGGGGGTAGGCGCGGCGCGTCCGTCCCGCTACGGTCCCGCCGACGATGCCCTCTCGCACCACGTACTCGCCCGGGACGCCCTGCTGGGTCGATGTCTTCACCCCGGATCCCGCGGCCTCGGAGCGCTTCTACGGCGCCGTCTTCGGCTGGACGCAGGGGATCTCCCCGGTCGAGGGCTACCACTTCATGATGTACAACGGCGCGGTGGTGGCCGGGATCGGTCAGCGCAGCGAGCAGCACGGGCCGGAGGAGGCGCCGTCGACGTGGGACATGTACGTCTGCGTCGCGGCGCTCGAGCCCGCGATCGCCCGCGCCGTCGAGCTCGGTGGGACGCTCGCGATCGACCCGTTCCCGATCGAGGGCTCCGGCCGCATCGCCGTGCTGCACGATCCGCAGGGCACCATGTTCCAGCTGTACGAGCCCGCGGGCTTCGTGGGGGCCGGGATCGTCAACGAGCCCGGCGCGTGGTCGTGGAACGACCTGCAAACGCCGGACCCGGCCGCGGTCGCGCCGTTCTACGAGGGCCTGTTCGGCTGGACGATCACCGAGATCCCCGAGAGCGACGGCGTGTACTCCACGATCACCCACGAGGGGCGGGCGATCGGCGGCGTGATGCGCGCCGCGCCCGGCATGGTGCCGGCCTGGGCGGTGTACGTCGGCACGGACGACCTCGACGCCGCGCTGGAGCGCATCGCCACGGCCGGCGGCCGCCTGCTGCTCGGCCCGGTGCCCGTGCCCGTCGGGCGCTTCGCGGTCACCGCCGACGACCAGGGCGCGGTCGTCTGCCTGGTCGAGGGCACCTTCGACGACTGAGCCCCGGCGAGGTGGCCGGGATGACCGACCCATACGGTCGGCGATCCCGGCCACCTCGCGCGCCGGGTGGCTCGTCATGATGCTCGGCCCGTGGGAGTCCTCGCCCTCAAGCTCCTGCTCGCGCCGAGCTTCGTCGTCGGGGCGTCGCTGATCGCCCGCCGGCTGGGGCCGCGCATCGGCGGGCTGGTCGGCGGCCTGCCGGTCGTGGCCGGCCCGATCCTGCTGGTGCTCGCGCTGGTCCACGGCCGGGGCTTCGGCGCCGACGCCGCGCGGGCGTCGCTGCTCGGGCTGGTGTCGCTGACGGCGTGCGTCGTGACCTACGGCCGCCTCTGCGCGACCCGGCCGTGGACCGTCGCGCTCCCGCTGGGCTGGGCCGCGTTCCTGGCGACCACGGCGGTCGCGTCGCTGCTCGACGTCTCGTCCGGCGTGGCGCTGGCGCTCGCGCTGGCCGCGTTCGTCGCCGGCTGGGCTGCGCTCCCCGCGGCGCCGCCGCCCGCCGCGACGACGACCAAGTCCCCGCCGCCCTCCTGGGACCTGCCCGTCCGCGCAGGCTGCGCGGCGGCGATGGTCCTCGCGCTCACCGGGGTCGCCGCGGGCCTCGGGCCGGAGCTGAGCGGGCTCCTGGCGCCCTTCCCGATCATCACCAGCGTGCTCGCCGCGTTCACCCACGCGCAGCGCGGGCCTGCCGACACCGTGCGGCTGCTGCGCGGCATGCTCGTGGGCTTCGTGGCCTTCGCGCTGTTCTGCTTCGTCGCGGCCGCCGTGCTGCCGAGCACGACCGTCCTCGTCGCCTTCGCCGCGGCCAGCGCTGTCGCCGTGCTGACACAGACCGCGATGCTCGGGGGCGAAGTCGTCAGGTCCCGGGCCTAGTGTGAGTGACCGCCATGGCCCGCCCCTCCACCATCCACGTCTGCACCGCCTGCGGGCACACCGAGGCGCGCTGGCACGGCCAGTGCCCGGGCTGTGACGAGTGGAACACGCTGGTCGAGGAGCGCGCGGGTGGGCGGGCCGGCATCCGCACCGGGGGCGGAGGCGGCGCCAACGGCTCGGCGGCCCGCCGCGGCCCCGCGCCGGTCCCCGTCGCGCTGCGCGACGTCACCGCCGCGGCCGTCGCCCGTCTGTCGACCGGCATCGGCGAGCTGGACCGCGTGCTCGGCGGCGGCCTCGTGCCGGGCTCGCTCGTGCTGCTCGGCGGCTCGCCGGGCATCGGCAAATCGACGCTGACCGGCATGGTCATGGGCAACCTCGCCGGCGCGGGCCAGCCGACGCTCTACGTCTCGGGCGAGGAGTCCGCCGCTCAGATCCGCCTCCGCGCCGAGCGCCTGGAGCACGGCGCCTGCGCCGCGCTCGACGTCCCGGTCCTGGCCGAGACCGACCTGGACGCGGTCCTGGCGACCGTCGAGGCGCACCGCCCGGCGGTCTGCGTCATCGACTCGGTGCAGACGCTCCACGCCTCGGACCTGACCGGCGCGCCCGGCTCGGTGGGGCAGGTCCGCGAGGTCGCCGCGCGCCTCATGCGCGTCGCGAAGTCCGCGGGCACGACGGTGATCCTCGTCGGCCACGTGACGAAGGAGGGCTCGATCGCCGGCCCGCGCGTGCTGGAGCACCTCGTCGACTGCGTCCTGCAGTTCGAGGGCGAGCGCGAGCGCACCTACCGCACGCTGCGCGCGCTGAAGAACCGCTTCGGCTCCACGAGCGAGACCGGCGTCTTCGAGATGAAGCAGAGCGGTCTGGTCGAGGTGCTCGATCCCAGCGCCCGGTTCGTCGGCGAGGCCACCGGCAAGCCGGGCAGCGTCGTCCTCGCCGCGATGGAGGGCAGCCGGCCGCTGCTGGTCGAGGTCCAGGCGCTGGTCAACCCGAGCGAGATCGTGCCGCCCCGGCGCGTCGTCACCGGGATCGACCGCAACCGCCTCGCGCTCGTGCTCGCCGTGCTCAGCCGGCACGCGAACGTCGGGACCGGCAGCGCCGACGTCTTCGTCAACGTCGTCGGCGGCGTGCGGGTCGACGAGCCGGGCGCCGACCTCGCCGTCGCGCTCGCGGTCGCCAGCGCCCAGCGCAACATCGCGCTGGGGACCGAAGGCAAGCCGCTGGCCTGCTTCGGCGAGCTCGGCCTGACCGGCGAGCTGCGCACCGTCGGGCACCCCGAGCGGCGCGTCGAGGAGGCCGAGAAGTTCGGCCTGCGCGACCCCGTGCACCCCGGCTCAGCCAAGACGCTGCGCCACGCGCTGAAGGCCGCATTTGCCGCCGCTCAGCCGGTCGCAGCCTAGGTTCCTGCTGGCTCCAGGAACATCCGCGTAGGCCATAAGGCCGATCTAAAGGTGTGCTGTTAGAATCAAGCGTGATGGCGCAGCGATCCGGGGATGAGCTGAACGAGCTCGAGAGCCGTCAAGAGCCCCGGCTCGTCAAGGCTTTGGAGATGGTCGCCCCCGGGACGGCCCTTCGCGAAGGCCTCGACAACATCCTTCACGCACACACGGGCGGCCTGCTCGTGATCGGCGATCACGACGAGCTCAGCTTCCTGTTCTCGGGCGGGATCAAGATCGACGTCGACTACACGCCGGCGCTGCTCTACCAGGTCGCGAAGATGGACGGCGGCATCGTCCTGAACGCCAACGCGACCAAGATCGCGATGGCCAACGTCCAGCTGACGCCCGACCCGACGGTCCTCACGCTGGAGACCGGCACGCGCCACCGCACCGCCGAGCGCGTCTCCAAGCAGACCGACGCGGTCGTCATCGCCATCTCGCAGCGCCGCGAGGTCGTCTCGCTCTACGTCGACGGCGCGAAGTACATCCTCGAGGACATCCCCGTCGTGCTGGCCAAGGCCAACCAGGCGCTGGCGACCCTCGACAAGTACCGCACGCG
>DASYBY010000390.1:0-6287 GCA_036500525.1 Baekduia sp.
GCTGCTGATCGACGAGCAGCAGCGCGACGCCGACGCCGACGTCGACGCGCCGCTGCCCAGCCTGCAGGTGGAGCTGCTGGTCGGCGCGCTCTTCCGCACCATCTCGGAGCTCGTGCACGACGGCCGCGCGCCGGAGCTGCCGGAGCTGCTCGGGGACGTCGCCGGCGTGGCGCAGGTCTTCGAGCCCCGGGTCGCCGTCATGGCGTGACGGACCCGCGGCGCTCGGCCGCCAGGAGCGTGCAGATGGCCGGCGCGAGTCGCGGGAGCGACTCGTGGCGGCCGTCGACGAGCCGGCGCTGGACGATGCGGTGCATCGCGCCGAGGATGGCGTGCGGGACGTCGTCGGACCGCAGCGCGCCCGGCGCCGGGCGGTCGGCCGGATCCTGGCAGCGCGCGATGGCGGCGGCGAGGTGCGCCATCGTCGCCTCGTGCCGCGCGATGCCGGGCGGGCCGGCGGCGAGGATGTCGACGCACAGCACGTGCGCGTGCGTCGGCCACGCCGCGAAGTAGTGCAGCAGCGCGGTGAGCGACGGCCGCAGTCCCGGCCCCGCCTCGGCGACCAGTTGCATCGTGTCGGCGCAGATCAGGTCGTAGCTGGCGAGCAGGCACTCCTCGCGGTTGGCGAAGTGCTCGTAGAAGGTCCGGCGCGAGGCGCGGGCGGCGACGATAACGTCGTCGACCGTCACGTCCAGGAAGCCGGTGATCGTGGCGCGCTGCGCCACGGCGGCGAGAAGGCGGCTGCGGGCCGAGGGCGGCCAGGTGCTGGGGACGGGAGCGGCGCCGTCGCGCAGGACGACCGGCCGGGTGAGCTCACTGAGATGGGGCACGACCGACCTTCCGTGATCGCCATGGCGCGCGACACCCCGGGGACCTGGACGGGATCGTCCCCGGGGCGCGCGTGGTCCGGCCAGGGGCCGGACGGTGGTGCGTCGGTGCTACTTGCAGGCCACCGTGCTGGCGTAGGTGACCGAGGTGTTGGTGTCGAGGTTCGCGGTCATGCTGAACGGCCACTTCTTGTTGGCCGGGCACGACGTCGTGGCGAGCCAGTCCTTGGCCCAGGCCTTGCCACCGGCCGTGATGTTGAGCGACTTGATGGCGATCGGGACGCCGGCGACGATCTGCAGGGCCGTCGGGACCTCGAAGTGCAGCTTGTAGGCCCACTGGCCGGACATCTTGGTGATCTTGCCCGGGACGATCTTCTGCACGCGCGCGGGGTTCGTGAGGACCGTCCAGATCCACACGTCGCTGCCGCCGCCGTTGATGATCGTCAGCTTCGGGTGCGTGATGACCGTGTCGGCGTAGGCGTCGCCGCCGCCGGTGCCCATGATGGACTCCTTCGGGCAGCCGCTCGGGCCGCTGGCGGCGAGCTTGGCCTCGGCGCACTTGGTGAACTTCGCGCCGTTGTAGAGCGAGCCCTTGGGGAAGAGGACGTCGCCGCTCTGCATGACCGGCTTGTCGAGGTCGGCCGGCGTGTCCAGGGCGATCTTGAAGCCGAGCTTCACGCCTTGCGGCTTCTTCTTCGTGCCCGCCTTGTTCGGCGACACCGTCGGCGTGACGGTCAGCTTCGTCTGGCTGCTGTCCTGGGCGTTCGTGGGGGCGACTTCAACCGCGACGAGCGCCAGGACGGCGAACGCCGGGATCAAGAACTTGCGCATCTTTGCTCTCCTCGTTGGGACCGCGACTCGGGCACCGTAACGCCTGTCGCGATCGGCTGCAAACGACCATGTCTTCAATTTCAACACGGCGCGCACCGAATCGGAGCGGTCACTACGGCGATTGCGGAGCGGCCATCATAACGCCAGCCCAACACATGGATGTTGCCGTCGAAAACGAGCACGTGTACATTCCCGGCCATCTCCTCCGCGGTTCGCCATACGTCCCGGGCGCCGCGCCGGCTCGCCTTCGCCGCGGTGTTCATCGTCGCGGTGGCGCTGGCGTGGGTGCTGTTGCGCGGGCACTCGCACCAGTACCGGGTCGTCCTCCAGGACGCGGGACAGCTCGTCAAGGGCGACGTCGTGCGCATCGGCGGGACGGGCGTCGGCACGGTCAAGTCCGTCGCCCTCAGCGATGACGACCAGGCCGAGATCGACATCACGGTCTCCGACGACTACGGGCCGCTGCACGAGGGCACGACCGCGACGGTCCGCGCCGAGGGCCTCACGGGCGTCGCCAGCCGCTACGTCGACCTGAGCCCCGCCTCCGAGACGCTGCCCAAGCTCGACGACGGCGCGACCATCGGCGCCGACAAGACGACGTCGATCGTGGAGATCGACCAGCTCTTCGACACGCTCGAGCCGAAGACCCGCAAGGGCCTCGAACAGCTCATCAAGGGCTCGGCCGCTTGGTATGACGGGCGCGAGACGGCCGCCAACCAGTCCGCGCAGGAGATCCCGAAGACGCTGTCGACGCTGAGCTCGCTCGCGGGGGAGATCACCAGCGACAGCGCCACCTTCGAGCAGTTCCTGACGCAGACGGGCGACGCGATGGGCGCCGTCGCCGACCATCGCGACCAGCTCACGCAGCTGGTGAGCAACACGCGCCAGACCACGGCGGCGATCGGCTCCGACACCGCGTCGCTGACGACGGCCCTCGACAACGTCCCCGGCGCGCTGGACAGCGGCAGCGACACGTTCGTCGCGCTGCGCCCGGCGATCAAGGACCTCCAGCACCTGACCGACACGACCGGCCCGGCGACGAAGGACCTCGAAGGCTTCCTGCGCGACCTCACGCCGGTGCTGCACGAGGCGACGCCGACGTTCGCCCAGCTGCGCAAGATGTTCGCGCAGCCCGGCGAGGCCAACGACCTGCTCGACGCGCTGCGCGACCTCCCGGCGCTCGGCAAGCTCACCGACAAGGCCTTCCCCGACGCCGAGAAGGCGCTGAAGGACTCCACGCCCATCTTCTCCTTCGTGCGCCCCTACGTGCCTGACCTCGTGTCCTGGGTCAAGAGCTTCGGCGGCGCCGCGGCGCCGTACGACGCCAACGGCCACTACATCCGCTCGGTGCCGGTGCTCAACGCCTTCACCTTCAGCGAGGACGGCGACGGCCCGCACCTGACGCCGCGGCCCACGAGCGAGCGCACCAGCAGCCCGGCGATCACCACGGGCAACCTGCGGCGCTGCCCGGGCGCCTCGACGCCGGCCCCGACGGACGGCTCGGCGCCGTACGTCGACGGCGGCGACCTCGCGGCGCCCGACTGCGACGCGACCGAGACCGTGAGGCCGACCGGATGAGGCGCCGGCGGTTCGCGGTCGCCAGCCTGGTCGTCTTCGCCTTCGCGGCGGTGCTCGGCGCGCTCGGCGCCGGCGGCAACGGCGACGGCAGCGGCGGTCAGTACCTCGTGCGCGCGGAGTTCGACAACGCGAGCTTCATCGTCAAGGGCGAGAACGTGAAGGTCTCCGGCGTGACCGTCGGCACCGTCCACGCCCTCGACGTGACACCCGACCACCACGCGGTCCTGATCCTGAAGATCGACGACCCGGCGTTCCAGCCGTTCCGGCGCGACGCGCACTGCAGCATCGGCCTGCAGTCGCTGATCGGCGAGCAGTTCGTCGAGTGCCAGCCGACCGAGGCGCGCGGCGACAGCGTCGCGCCCGCCAAGCCGCTGCCGCGGATCGACTCCGGGCGCGGCAAGGGCGAGTACCTGCTGCCGGTCAAGCAGAACTCGTCGCCGGTCGGCGTCGACCTGCTCAACGACATCATGCGGGTGCCCGAGCAGCAGCGCCTGCCGTTGATCATCAACGAGTTCGGCGCGGGGCTGTCGGGCAACGGCGACTCGCTGGGCGCGGCCATCCGGCGTGCGAGCCCGGCGCTCCAGCAGGCCGACAAGCTCGTGCGGATCCTGGCCGACCAGGACGAGACGCTGAGCCGGCTGGTCAGCGAGTCCGACCAGGTGCTCGGTCCGCTGGCCGACCACCGCAAGGACCTGACGGGCTTCATCAAGAACGCCGGGGAGACCGCGACCGCGACGGCCCAGGAGGGCGACGCGCTCGAGGCGAACTTCGCCAAGTTCCCCGCGTTCCTGCAGCAGCTCACCCCGGCCGCCGACCGCCTCGGCGACCTGGCCGACCAGATCACGCCCACGGTCAACGCGCTCGCCGCCCAGGCGCCGGCCGTCAACGAGGCCACCGAGCGCCTCGGCCCGCTGGCCAAGCAGTCGACGCCCGCGCTGAAGACGCTGGGCAACGTGGCCGATCGCGGGCGCAAGACGTTCCCGGAGATCAACGCGCTGGTGAGCCGCCTCGACGAGCTCGGGACGCCGCTGGAGCCGCTGGCCAAGAACCTCGCGGCGCTGTCGTCGAGCTTCGACGACACGGGCGGCATCGAGAGCCTGATGCGGTTCATCTACTTCTACACGGGCAGCGTCAACGGCGAGGACGCGTCCGGCCACTACACGCGGGCCGGCCTCGGCGCCAACGCGTGCATCGACCGCGCGAGCGTCTACGACGCCGGCTGTGGCGCCAAGTACAACAAGAACAGCGTGCTGGCCGCGTCGGCCGCGAAGGCCGCGAAGGCGAAGGCGCCCGCCGCGCCGGCGGCGCCCGCGACGGCCGCCAAGTCCGGCGTCAAGCCCGCCTCGGCCGGCGCGAGCACCAAGCTCCTCGACTACCTGCTCGCGCCATGAACCGCCGTCGCAACACCTCGATCGCGGCCAACCCGATGCTCATCGGCGCCGTCACCGTGCTCGTGACGATCGTCGCGGTCTACTTGTCCTACAACGCCAACCACGGGCTGCCGTTCGTCCCGACCTACCAGGTCGACGTCGTTCTGCCCGACGCGTCGGGCCTGGTCAAGGGCAACGAGGTGCGCCTGGGCGGCGACCGCGCCGGCATCGTCAAGGACATCCAGGCCTTCGCCCGCCCGGACGGCTCCACGCGCGCCCGCCTGGTCCTGGCGCTCGACGAGAGCGACCAGCGGCTGCCCATCGACACCAAGGTCCGGGTCCGGCCGAAGTCCGCGCTCGGGCTGAAGTACGTCGAGCTGGACACCGGGCACGCCTCTCGCACGGTCCCGCAGGGCGGCACGCTGACGGTCCCCGACAGCCAGGCGCCGCCGGTCGAGATCGACGACTTCTTCAACATGTTCGACACGCCGACGCGCGACGGGTCGACCGAGAACCTGTTCGCCTTCGGCACCGGCTTCGCGGGTCGCGGCAGCGACCTCAACCAGGCGTTCGCCAACCTCGAGCCGCTCGTCAAGCACCTCGAGCCGGCCGCGCGCAACCTGGTGGCGCCCAAGACGCAGTTCGCGCAGCTCTTCCCGGCCTTCGAGCAGGCCGCCGCCGAAGTGGCGCCGGTCGCCGACACGCAGGGCGAGTTGTTCGCCAACCTCGACCAGACCTTCGGCGCGCTGGCCGGGAGCGCGGAGTCGCTGAAGGCGACGATCGCCGGCGGCCCGCACGCGCTCGACGTCGCCACGCACGAGCTGCCCGCCCAGGCCGGCTTCGAGCGCGACAGCGCCGAGCTGTTCCGCCGCTTGAAGGCCCCGTTCACCTCGCTGGCCGCCGCGTCGCCGCACCTGGCCTCGGCGTTCCGCGAGGGCACCCCGGCGCTGAAGATCTCGCCGCAGCTCAACGCGCGCGTGGTCAAGACCCTCGCGTCGCTGGAGACCTTCGCCGGCGACCCGCGCGTCATCCCGGCGCTGCAGCGCCTGACCCGGACGGCGAACCTGCTCGATCCGACGATCGCGTTCGCGACGCCCGTGCAGACGACGTGCAACGCGCTGTCGCTGCTGTTCCGCAACCTCGGCAGCGCGATCTCCGAGAGCGACACGGTCGGCTCGTTCCTGCGCTTCACGCTGGTCAACGCCGTGCAGGACGCGCCGCTGCCGGGCCAGCCGTTCCACCCGGCGAGCAGCGAGATCGGCCCGGCTGCGGTGCCGGCCAACGGCCCCGACAACATCGGCCTGATCAAGCAGGACAGCTTCCTGCACAGCAACCCGTACCCGAACACCGACGCGCCCGGCCAGACCCCGGAGTGCGAGTCCGGCAACGAGTCCTACCCGTCGGACCGCCAGGTCATCGGCAACGTCCCGGGCAACCAGGGCACCTACGTCGACCCCTCCAAGCGGGAGCTCAAGTGAGGCGCAACCACAGCCTCGGGATGCCGCCGCTGCGGGCCGGCCTGCTGACGATCGTGCTACTGGCGGCCGTCGCCTACTTCGGCTTCACGAAGGCGATCCCGTTCCGCCATCACTACGAGATCCAGGCGGTCGTCACCAGCTCCAACCTGCTCAAGCCGAACTCGCCGGTGCGGATCGCCGGCGTCAACGTCGGCAAGGTCGTCAAG
>DASYBY010000391.1:0-6693 GCA_036500525.1 Baekduia sp.
ACTGGCAGCGCTACGGCTGGGTCGGGCCGGGCATGGACGTCTCGGGGCTGGAGGACGAGTTCCGCCTCTCCAACGACATCCCCCGGTTGTTGTACGTCAAGAAGCCGGCGCCCGACCGCGAGCCCGGACTGCAGGCGATGATCGACCAGCTCCACACCGAGGGGTCGGACTCCTTCCGCACGTTCCGCACGCCGCGGGAGCTCGCGCGGCTCGTGCGCGACGACCTGGCGCTGCTGCTGAGCGAGCGCTTCGCGGCGGGTGGCCGTGCCGCGTCGGATGGCGACGGCGACAGCCCCGCCCCACGCTCGCTCCCGGTCACGTCGACCACGCTCATCGGGCGCGAGCCCGACATCGCCGCCGTCACCGCGCTGCTCGCCCAGCCCGAGGTCCGGCTGGTCACCCTCACCGGCGCGGGCGGCGTCGGCAAGACGCGGCTGTCGATCGCCGTGGGCGAGGCGCTCGACGACCGCCACCTGCACGGGGCGACGTTCGTCCCGCTCGCCTCGGTCGCACAGCCCGAGCTGGTGCTGCCGCGCATCGCCGCCGCGGTCGGCGTGTCGGTCGAGGGCGAGCGCCCGGCGCTGGACGCCCTGGCCGAGGCGATCGCGGACACGCCCACGCTGCTCGTGTTGGACAACTTGGAGCAGGTGATTGGTGTTGCCCCCGAGCTCGACCAGCTGCTGGCGCGCTGCCCGCGGCTGAAGCTCGTCGCGACGAGCCGCACCGTGCTGCGCCTCCGGGCCGAGCGCGAGTACCCGGTCAGCCCGCTGACCGTGCCGATCTTCCCGGGGCGGGCGACGACCGCGCAGCTCGCCGCGGTGCCGGTCGTCCAGCTGTTCGTCGACCGCGCCCGGGCCGTCCGCTACACCTTCGCGTTGAACGACGACAACGCGCACGCGATCCTGGAGATCTGCCGCCGCCTCGACGGCCTGCCGCTGGCCATCGAGCTGGCCGCCGCGCGCGTCCGGCTGCTGGAGCCCGAGGCGCTGCTCGCGCGGCTGAGCGAGAGCCTCGACGCACTGGGGGTCGGCCCCGTCGACCTGCCCGAGCGGCAGCGCACGCTGCGCGCGACGGTCGCGTGGAGCATCGGGCTGCTCGACACCGATGAGCAGGAGATGTTGTCCACCATGTCGATCTTCGTCGAGGGCTGGACGGTCGAGGCCGCCGTATCGGTCTCCGGCCTCGGCGACGACCGCACGCTCGACCTGCTCGACGCCCTCGCCGGGCACAGCCTCGTGACCGTCGACGTGACCGGCGCCGGCCCGCGATTCCGCATGCTCGACGTGATCCGCGAGCTGGCGGCCGAGCCGCTGGCCGCGCGGGCCGACGGGGCCGACGTCGCGCGGCGCCACGCGGAGTTCTTCGGCGCGCTGGTCGACCAGGCCGAAGGGCGCACCGAATGGTCAGAGCGCCTGCGCACCGAGGAGGGGAACCTCGGGGTGGCGATCCGCTGGTTCTTCGCGCACGACATCACGCCGCTCCCCCACATCCTCCTCGTCGTCTGCCAGAACATCTGGCTGTTCTGGCAGATGCGCGACCGCATGCCCGAGGGCCGCGCGTGGATCCAGGAGCTGCTGCTCCGCGCCGACGACCTGGAGGACCGCGCGCAGGCCGAGGTGCTGCTGATCGCGGTCGCCACCGCCGTCGAGGTGGGCGACGACGCCAGCGCGCCCGCCGCCGTCGAGCGGATCGAGCGGCTCGCGGCCCGCGTCGGCGATCCCTACCTGGAGAGCGCGGCCCAGCTCGCGGCCGCCTGGACGCTGCCGATCACCGACGACTTCGCGGGCGCGCTGCAGGCGGCGTCGGCCGCGCTGGCCGGCTTCCGCGAGGACGACCAGCCGTTCATGGCGTGGTCGGCGCTGACCGCGGGGCTGCTGGAGATGGCGCTGGGCGAGGACGGCGCCGCGCGGGCGCATCTCACCGCGGCGAGCGAGCTCGGCGGCCGCTTCGGCAACCCGTGGCTGGAGGCGAGCGCGCGGACCCAGCTCGCCACGCTGGCCGCGACGGCCGGCGCGTTCGACGAGGTACGGGCGCAGCTGGTCGCGGCGGTGCACGCGCGCGAAGACGCCGAGCTGAGCACCCAGACCGTGACGTTCTCGCTGATCGCGGTCGCCCAGCTCGCCCTCGCCGAAGGCGACCCGCGCCGCGCCGCGACCGCGCTGGGCGCCGCCGACGGCCTGCGCCGGCACGCCGGCCTACGCGCCTGGCCGTCGATGCGGCGCCGCGAGGCGGACCTGTCGGCCCGCGTCGAGGGCGCGCTCGACCCCGACGCGTTCGCCGACGCCTTCGCCTCCGGCGCCGCGCTCAACCAACCCGATGCGGTTGCCTTGATCCGCGGCGAGCGCGCGATCGAAGCCTGACCGCCGCGCCCTCACCGCAGCGTCGCCAGCACCCGCGCGAGGCCGCGTCGTTCGCGCGCGGCGAGCGCGCGATCGAAGCCTGACCGCCGCGCCCTCACCGCAACGTCGCCAGCACCCGCGCCAGCCCGTCGTCGTCCACGCTCGCCGTGACCTCGTTGCCCGCGGCGATCACGCGCGTTCTCCAGCTGCCCGCGGATCGACTGCAACACCTCGGTCGGGTCGAACGACTCCACCCACTCGCGCCGGTAGCCGCTCGGCGCCCCCGCGTCGCGGTGCAGCGTGATCGCCCCGTTGGAGCACACGAGGAAGCGCGGTGTCACACCGAGGCGCTCCAGCACCGGGATGGTCGTCGCGGCGGAGCGGCCGGTGGCGAGCATCACCTCGTGGCCGGCCGCGTCGAGGCGGCGCACCTGCTCGATCACCGCGTCGCTGACCGAGCCATCGGGGCGTAGCGTGGTGCCGTCGATGTCCAGCGCGACGAGCCAGGCGCCGGCGTTGTCGGTGTCCATCCGCGGCTAGAGCGCGAAGGCGAAGCCGAGGTCGTCGGGGTACTCCCCGAGCGCGGTGAGCTGCGCCGCGGCGCGCTGCAGGGCGGCGAGCGCGAGCCCGAGCGATCCCGGACCGAAGCTGACGCGCGCGACGCCCAGCTCGGCCAGGCGCGCCAGCGGCACCGCGCGCGGGTTGCCGCTGACCGAGATGCGGCCGTCGACCTCGTCGAGCGCGCGCACCACGTGCTCCTCCTGCGCGGAGAGCCCGAGGAAGAAGATGATGTCGGCGCCGGCCGCCAGGTACGCGTTGGCCCGCTCGACCGCCTCGTCCCACGGACCGCCGCCGGCGAACGTGTCGACGCGGGCGTTGATGACGATCGGGACCCCGGTGTCCTCGCCGGCGGCCCGCGCCGCGGCCACGCGCGCGGCGGCCGTCGCGATGTCGTGCTGCGGCGCCAGCGCCGGACCGACCGAGTCCTCCAAGTTGATCCCGACCGCGCCCGCCTCCTCGATCAGCCGCCGCACGTTGCGCCGCACGCCCTCGGCATCCGAGGCATAGCCCTTCTCGAAGTCGATCGACACCGGGAGGTCCGTCACCCCGGTGATCAGCCGCGCCGCGGCGAGCGCGTCGTCGACCGTGAGCCCCTCGCCGTCGGGCACCCCGCGCACCGCCGACACCGAGTACGACGCGCTCGCGATCGCCTGCACACCCGGCACCTCCGCCACGACCTTCGCGCTCATCGCGTCCCAGACGTTCGTGACGACCAGCGGCGTGCCGGGGACGTGCAGGGCGTTGAGCAGTTCGGCCTTCTGGCGCTGAGCGGTGTCCATGCCTCCAGTATGGCGGCGCTCCTCCCCGCCCGATCGCGGTCGCCACGTGTGAGGATGGCGGCCATGACGCCCCTCGCCCTGGCCCCCGACGAGCTGCTGACCACGACGCGGACCGTCCGCAAGCGGCTCGACCTGTCGCGGCCTGTCTCGCTCGATTTGATCCGCGAGTGCCTGGAGATCGCGCTGCAGGGACCGTCGGGCTCCAACCGGCAGGGCTGGCAGTGGATCGTCGTCACCGACGCCGACCAGCGCCGCGCGCTCGGCGACATCTACGGCCGCGCGGTCGACGAGTACCTCGCATCGAGCGGCTCCGCCGCCAAGCTCTTCGCCGACGACGCCTCGCGCGCGCCGATCCAGGAGCGGATCGGCAGCAGCGTCGCGTGGCTCGGCGAGCACATGGGCGAGGCGCCGGTGCTGCTGATCCCCTGCATCAGCACCGGCCACGACCTCCCGCGCGGCAACCAGGCCGGGCTCTGGGGCTCGCTGCTGCCGTCGGTCTGGAGCTACATGCTCGCCGCCCGGGCGCGCGGCCTGGGCACGGCGTGGACGACCTTGCACCTCAAGTACGAGGCCGAGGTCGCCGCGCTGCTCGACCTCCCGGCGGGCGTCCACCAGGCCGCGCTGGTGCCCACCGCGTACTACACCGGCGAGACCTTCAAGCCGGCCGCGCGCGAGCCGCTGGACTCCGTCCTGCACCTCGACCGCTGGTAGCGCCCGCCGTGTTCGTGCTCCTCCACGGCTCCCTGCTGGGGCCGTGGTCCTGGGACGGCGTCGCCCGCGATCTCCGCGATCGCGGGCACGAGGTCGTCGCGCCCGCGCTGCCCTTCGCCGACGCGCGCGCCCACACCGCGGACCACGTCGACGCGATCGCCGCGCAGCTGGCCGGCCACGACACCACCGCGCCGACCTTCGTCGCGCACTCGTTCGCCGGGCTGCTCACGCCCGGCCTCGCGGAGCGCTTCCCGCAGGCCACCATGATCCACCTGGCCGGACTGCTGCCGATCCCCGGCCGCTCGTTCGTCGACCAGCTCGAGGACGAGCCGCCGATCCACCAGCCCGACTGGATCGCCTGGGGCGCCCCGCCTCCGTGGGCCGACGCCGCCCGCGCCCGCCACTTCCTCTTCCACGACACCGACGAGGCGACCGCCACGCGCGCGATCGACCGCCTCGTCGCCGACACCGCGACCGTCGCCGTCGATCGCGCTCCCGCCTCCTGGCCCGCCCTGCGCTCGGCCTACGTCTGCCCGATCCATGACCGCACGATCGACCCGCGCTGGATGCACCGCGCAGCGCGCGAGCACCTCGGCGTCGCGGCCGTCGACCTCGACGCCGGCCACTGCCCGCAGATCACCGCGCCGCAGGCCCTGGCGCGGCTGATCGCCGAGCTGGCCCCGTCGCTGCGACCTGGCACGCCGCCACCAGCTCCGTCGGCGGCAGGTCCGCCCGCAGCGCCGGCCGCTCCCCGCTGACGACGAAGGTCGTCACCGCCCCCACCAGCTCGCAGAACGCGGCGCCGCGCGCCTCGGCCGACAGCAGCGTCCGGCACTGCAACCACGTGGCGAACTCGGACTGCACGTCGAACCCGACGCCGAGCGCTGCGTGGCCGAAGACGTCGTGGACCACCCGCAGCTGGTCGACGACCCCACCTTCCTCGCCGCCGAGCAGCGGATGGGGCGCGTCGCACGCGATCGTCCGCAGCGCCATCGACGCGTGCGCGCGCAGCTCGGCGCACAGCTCCGCGGCGTTGTTGTAGGGATCGCTCTCGCCGCAGACGTAGCGCACGCGCACGCCCAGCCCGCCGGGCGCCGCCGACGCGCGGCAGGCGATCGCGAACAGCCGCGCGGTGTCGCGCGCGAGCGCCGCGTAGGACCGGCGGACCGCCGCGGCCGGCGCCGTCGGCTCCCCCGTGAACCACTCGCTGACCCGCTCGGCCAGCTCCGGCGTCAGGAAGCCCACCGTCCGCAGCACCGAGGGCGCCGGCCGGGGCTCGCGCGACAGGCGGCCGGCCGCGAGCTGGGCCCGCCGCCACGCCGGGAACACCTCGCCCGGAACGAGCGATCCGTCAAAGGAGTTCTTCATGTCCATGGCCGTGCGACCACCCATCCTGACAGCCCGTGGCGGGTTCGCAACTGGTCCTGACCTTGATGGCGTAGGTGGCCCTGTCAGCGGCCACAGGCCCGCTCTACCTTCTAACTCTCACCCCGAAAAGCCAGGAGAAACCCCATGAGAATGTTCCTCGCCGGTGCGTCCGGCGTCATCGGTCAGCAGTTGATCCCGCGGTTGGTCGAGGCCGGCTACACCGTCGGCGGCATGACCCGCTCGGAGAGCAAGACGGAGCTGTTGAGCGCTCTCGGCGCCGAGCCG
This sequence comes from Baekduia sp., assembly GCA_036500525.1. Classification (GTDB taxonomy): domain Bacteria; phylum Actinomycetota; class Thermoleophilia; order Solirubrobacterales; family Solirubrobacteraceae; genus Baekduia. Next base: position 6,044 of record DASYBY010000391.1, read on the forward strand.
ATCGTCGTCGACGTCTTCGACCGCGACGCGCTGATCCAGGCCGTCCGCGACTTCCAGCCCGACGTCGTGCTCAACCAGCTGACCGACCTCCCCGACGACGTGACGAAGATCGGCGACCACGCCGACCGCAACGCGCGCATCCGCAGCGAGGGCTCCGACAACCTGATCGAGGCCGCACGCCAGAGCGGCTCGCCGAAGCTCTTCGCGCAGAGCGTCGCCTGGGAGCTGCCCGACGGCCCGGACGCCCTGGCCGTCGCCGAGCTGGAGCGCTCGGTCCTCGCCGAGGACGGCGTCGTGCTGCGCTACGGCCAGTTCTACGGCCCCGGCACCTACAACGAGCAGGAGCAGCCCGCCGATCCGCGGGTGCACATCGACCGCGCCGCCGAGCGCACGCTCGAAGCGCTCGACGCGCCCAGCGGCGTCGTCATCGTCGTCGACTGATGTCCGCGACCGCAGCATCCATCGAGCCGCGCGCCGCGCGGCGCCTCCCCACCCTCCCCGCCGGGGTCGCGCTGGCCGGCACGGCGATCACGTTCACCAGCCTGTACCTCGCGGCCGGCGCGCTGACGCCGTTGTTGGTGGTCTACAAGAACGAGTGGCACTTCGCCGCGTCGATGCTGACGGTCGCGTTCGCCGCCTACGCCGTCGGC
>DASYBY010000392.1:0-2489 GCA_036500525.1 Baekduia sp.
GCCGTCGTGCGTGTAGGCGATGCGCGGGGCGGCGCTCTCGAGGTCGTGCACGGCGACGTCGGAGACGTCGAAGAGCAGCGGATCGCCGGCCGCCAGCCGCGCGGCGATGAGGTCCTTGACGACCTCCTGCTGCCCGTAGACCGTGACGTGCCGCCGGGTCAGGTCGGTCATCGGGATCCGCAGCGTCCGGCCGTCGTGGCGGAGGAGGATCCCGTGGTGGACGAGACCCTCTCGCTCCAGCCGCTCGGCGACGCCCAGGCCGCGCAGCACGTCGACGGTGTTGTGCTCCAGCAGGCCGGCGCGGACGCGGCTCTCGACGTACGCGCGGGGCCGCGCCTCCAGCACGACCGAGGAGATACCGCGCTGCGCGAGCAGCAGCGAGAGCGTGAGCCCGGCGGGTCCGGCGCCGACGATGCCCACTTGCGTCCTCATGTCCCGAGCGTATAGCGTTGTGCGCATGAGCGTCAAGTGTTCGCAGAGCGCACAAGATGGCTGAGCTGGTCAGCCTCGCCGAGGGCGTCACGACGCTCGTGCACGACGGCGACGCCGTCGCGCTGGAGGGCTTCACGCACCTCATCCCGTTCGCGGCGGGCCACGAGATCCTGCGCCAGGGCCGCACCGAGCTGGAGCTCGTCCGGATGACCCCCGACATCCTGTACGACCAGATGGTCGGCGCCGGCGCCGCGCGGAAGCTCGTCTTCTCCTACGCGGGCAACCCCGGAGTGGGCTCGCTGCACCGCCTGCGCGACGCCGTGGAGCACGCCTGGCCGCGTCCGCTGGAGCTGGAGGAGCACTCGCACGCCGGCATGGCCAACCGCTACGCGGCCGGCGCGGCGCACCTGCCCTTCGGCGTCCTGCGCGGCTACGTCGGGACCGACCTCGCCGCGCGCACCACGATCGCGCCGATCACCTGTCCGTTCACCGGTGAGCAGCTCACCGCGGTGCCCGCGCTCAACCCCGACGTGGCGATCGTCCACGCGCAGGAGGCCGACCGCGCCGGCAACGTCCAGCTGTGGGGGATCCCCGGGGTGCAGAAGGAGGCGGTGCTGGCCGCGACGCGCTCGCTGGTCACCGTCGAGCGCATCGTCGACGCGCTCGAGCCCCGGCCCGGCGGCGTCGTCCTCCCGACCTGGGCGATCGACGCGGTCGCCCACGTGCCCGGCGGCTCGCTGCCGTCCTACGCGCACGGGATCACCGAGCGCGACAACGCCTTCTACCGCGCCTGGGACGCCATCAGCCGCGACCGCACGACGTTCACGGCGTGGATGGACGACAACATCATGAACGGAGCGACGGCGTGAGCCGCCCGGCTGAGGCCACGTCCGACGAGGTCCAGACCATCGTCGCCGCGCGCCGGCTGACCGGCGTGCGTTCGGTCTTCATCGGCGTGGGCCGGCCGAGCACGGCCGCGATCCTGGCCAGCGAGGTGCACAACCCCGACCTGGTCCTGGTCTACGAGTCGGGCACGATCGGCGCCAAGCCCCGCCGCGTGCCGCTCTCCATCGGCGACGGCGAGCTGGCCGAGACGGCCGACTTCGTGGTCTCCGTCCCCGAGATGTTCAACTACTGGATCGGGCCCGGCCGCATCCAGACGGCCTTCCTCGGCGCCGCCCAGGTCGACCGCTTCGCGAACCTCAACTCGACGGTCATCGGCGACTACGAGCACCCGCGCACGCGCCTGCCCGGCGCGGGCGGCGCGCCGGAGATCGCCGCGGGCTGCGGCGAGGTCGTCATCGTCGCGCCGCACTCGCCACGGACGTTCGTCGAGCGGCTGGACTTCATCACCACGGTCGGTCACGGCGCGGGCCCGGGCGACCGCGAGCGCCTCGGATTCCGCGGGGCGGGTCCCACCGCGGTCGTCACCGACCTGGGCGTCCTGGAGCCCGACCCCGACACGAAGGAGCTGGTGCTCGTGCAGGTCCACGACGGCGTCACCGCCGAGGCGGTGCAGCAGGCGACCGGCTGGGAGCTGCGGATCGCCTCGGAGCTGCGCGTCACCGAGCCGCCGACCGCCGAGGAGCTCGGCGCGCTGCGGGAGCTGGTCGCCCGGTGAGCAGCGAGGCCTACATCTACGAGGCGATCCGCACGCCCTTCGGGCGCTTCGGCGGCGCCCTGGCCGGCGTGCGGCCCGACGACCTCGCCGCCTACGGCATCACGGCGCTGCTGGAGCGCGTGCCCGACCTCGATCCCGTCGAGCTCGACGACGTTCTGCTCGGCAACGCCAACGGCGCCGGCGAGGAGAACCGCGACGTCGCCCGCATGGCCGTCCTGCTCGCCGGCCTGCCGACCTCGGTCCCCGGCGTCGCGATCAACCGCCTGTGCGGCTCGAGCCTCGAGGCGGCGATCCAGGCCTCGCGGGCGATCGCGGCAGGCGACGCGTCGCTGCTGATCGCGGGCGGCGTCGAGTCGATGACCCGCGCGCCATGGGTCCTGCCCAAGCCCACCAAGGGCTTCCCGGCCGGCGGCGAGACCCTGCACTCCACGACGCT
>DASYBY010000393.1:0-2960 GCA_036500525.1 Baekduia sp.
CGGGCGGAACGCTCAGCGTCACCGCGCGCCCCGGCGCCGGGACGACCGTCACCCTGGAGGTCCCCACCGCATGATCCGCGTCGTGCTCGCCGACGACCACGGCGTCATCCGTGACGGCCTCGGCCGGCTCATCGCCGCGCTCGATGACATCGAGCTCGTCGGCACCGCCGCCGACGGCCTGGAGGCGGTCGAGGTCGCGGCCGAGCTGGCGCCCGACGTGGTGCTGATGGACCTCGACATGCCGCGGATGGACGGCATCGAGGCGACCCGGCGCGTCCTCGCCGACCATCCCGCCACGGCGGTGCTCGTACTCACGTCGTTCTCCGACCGCCCGCGCATCCTCGGCGCGATCGAGGCCGGCGCCTGCGGCTACCTGCTCAAGGACGTGGCCGCCGACGAGGTCGCCGACGGCATCCGCGCGGCGGCGCGCGGCGAGTCGCCGATCGACCCGCGCGCGGCGCACACGATCCTCGCCGCGCAGGCCGAGCCCGACCCGGGGCAGCAGCTGTCGGCCCGCGAGGCCGAGGTGCTCGGGCTGCTGGTCGAGGGTCTGCCCAACAAGCTGATCGCCCGCCGGCTGGAGATCAGCGAGAAGACCGTCAAGGCGCACCTGACGAGCATCTTCCGCTCGCTCGACGTCACCGATCGCACCCAGGCCGCGCTGTGGGCCGAGCGCTCCGGCTTCGTCGCCCGGCGCGGCGACTGAGGGCGCACGCCGACCGAGACCGAAGTCCCATTGCGCACCGTCCCGGGGGAGAGCAGGCTGGCGTGGTGTCCCGCCCGTCCGCCCTCGCCGTCCTCCTGACCGCCGCCGCGTTCTTGTCCGTCCCCGCGGCCGCGTCGGCGCGTCACGGAGGCGACGACGGCGGCGGCGGGCACGATGGTGGCGGCGACCGCGCCGAGGTGCGTGGCACCGGGACCTGCAGCGGCAGGGTCCGCTCGGAGCTGAAGCTCAAGGCCGACGACGGGCAGATCGAGGCCGAGTTCGAGCTCGACCACGCCCGCGGCGGCTCGGCGTGGCGGGTGACCGTCGTGCAGGAGGGCCGCGTCGTCTGGCGCGGGACCGCGCACGCGGGCCGCGGGTCGGGCTCGTTCTCCTGGGAGCGGCGCCTGCGCGACTACGTGGGCGCCGACGGGATCAGCGTGCGCGCCGCGGGGCCGTCGGGCGCCAGCTGCCGCGTGTCGCTGACCCTGCCGGGCGCCTGAACGCCGGCGATCGGGGGTTAACCCCCGGTCGATCCGCCCCCAGGCCCCCGGGACTTCGTCTGCACCGCGCGCGAAGCTGATGCCATGACCCCGCCTGAGCTTGCTACGGCGCCGCGGCCGGACGCCCCTGCGCGTGCGACCACTCCGGGACCCGACGCCGGCGACACCCAACCGACCGCGAACGAGAACCTGGACCGGTTCCTCACCGGCACCGTCACGGTCGTGCCGTTCCTGGCCCTCGGGGTCGTCTGCTGGCAGGTGTGGTCGAGCCTGCTGAGCTGGAGCGACATCGCGGTCTTCGCGATCACCTACGCCTTCTGCGCGATCGGCATCACGGTCGGCTTCCACCGCCACTTCACGCACCGCAGCTTCAAGACCAAGGTGCCGGTGCGCGCCGCGCTGGCGATCTTCGGCTCGGCCGCGATCGAGGGCCCGATCATCTCCTGGGTCGCCGACCACCGCAAGCACCACGCGTTCTCCGACAAGGAGGGCGATCCGCACAGCCCGCACGCCCACGACGGCGTCCTGCGCGGCCTCTTCCACGCGCACGTCGGCTGGCTGTTCATCCACACCGAGCGCGCCAACCGGCAGCGCTACGCGCCGGACCTCGAGAGCGATCCGGTCATCCGCTTCGTCGACCGCACGTTCGTGCTGTGGGTCGTCGCCGGCCTCGCGGTGCCGTTCGGCCTCGGCTGGCTCATCGGCGGCTCGCTGGACACCGCGCTGACCGGCCTGCTCTGGGGCGGCGCGGTGCGGATGCTCGTCCTGCACCACGTGACCTACTCCATCAACTCGCTCTGCCACTTCTTCGGGCGGCGGCGCTTCGACGTCGACGACGAGTCGCGCAACCTCGCGTGGCTGTCGCTCTTCTCGCTGGGCGAGTCGTGGCATCACAACCACCATGCCTTCCCGACGTCGGCGCACCACGGGCTGCGCTGGTGGGAGTTCGACGTGTCCTCACTGGTCATCCGGGCGCTGCGCCGCACGGGCCTGGCGTGGGACGTGGTCGAGGTCAGCCCGGAGCGCCAGCAGCGCAAGCTGGCCCCGGCCGAGCCGGTCTGACCGCGGCGTGACGGCGGCGCCCGCGGGCGCCTATCGTTGCGGGGGTGGCCCATCGCGCACCCGCCCCCGGAGCAGGATCCGACGACGCACACCTGCGCGTCTCGGCGCCGTCGAAGCACGCGGCGGGGCTGCCCGCGGTCGTCTCGGCGCTGCGCCACGGCGTGCGCGAGATGGGCGTCGCGCGCACCGCGCGCACGCTGGCGCTGATCAACCAGGACACGGGCTTCGACTGCATGGGCTGCGCCTGGCCCGATCCGGCCAAGCGCCACCACGCCGAGTTCTGCGAGAACGGCGCGAAGGCCGTGGCCGAGGAGGCGACGCTGCTGCGCGCCGGCCCGGAGCTGTTCGCCCAGTGGTCGGTCGCGGAGATGACGGCGCAGTCGGACTTCTGGATCGGCAAGCAGGGACGGCTGACCGAGCCGCTGCACCTCGCGCCGGGCGCGACGCACTACGCGCCGATCTCCTGGGACGACGCGTATGACTTGATCGCCCGCGAGCTGGCCGCGCTCGACGGCCCCGACGAGGCGGCGTTCTACACCTCGGGGCGCACGAGCAACGAGGCCGCCTTCGCGCTGCAGGCCTTCGTCCGGGCCATGGGCACCAACAACCTGCCCGACTGCTCCAACATGTGCCACGAGTCCTCGGGCGTGGCGCTGACCGAGACGATCGGGATCGGCAAGGGCTCGGTCACG
>DASYBY010000394.1:0-34259 GCA_036500525.1 Baekduia sp.
ATTCGGGTGCAGTATGCGGGATGCTCGGCCCCGGCTGACGGTCGCCGATGACCGAAGGTGAACCCCCGTTCATCGAGGTCAGCGGCGGCCGTCAGGCGGCGGCGAGCGCCCGCAGACTGCCCGCGAATTAGCGACTCAGGACACTACGCGGCGTCGAGCAGCGGCTCGGTGCGCGGCGGCTGCAGCGCGACGGGCTCGCGGGCCTGGCGCAGGAAGCGCTCGAGCACGAGCACCGTCCACAGGCGCGCCCCGTGCTCCGCGGTGCCGTCGCGGTGCTCGGCCAGCATCCGGCCCAGCACGGCCTGGTCGAGATAGCCGGCGGTGAGCGCGTCGCGGCCGAGCACCTCGTCGCCGAACATCACGCCGAGCTCTTCGCGGAACCAGCGGTGCATCGGCACGCCGAACCCCTGCTTGGACCGGTTCCACGTCGCCTGCGGCAGTGTCGGCCAGAAGGCGCGGCGCAGCAGCGGCTTGAGGCGGCGCAGCCCGACCTTGTGGCGTGCGGGGATCCGCGCGACGTACTCGATCAGCGCGGTGTCCAAAAACGGCGAGCGCGCCTCGAGCGAGTGCGCCATCGTCATCCGGTCGACCTTGACCGACAGGTCGTCGGGGAGGTAGGTCCGCAGGTTGGCGTACAGGATGCGATCCAGCTCGGGCAGCGCCGCGGCCTCGGCGTAGCACGCGTCCATCGAGCGCCGCGTGTGCGCGGCCGCCGCCCCGGCCCGCAGCTCGGGGGCCAGCAGCTCCGCCAGCAGCGGCTGCTCGGCGACGGTGATCCACGCTTGGTAGCGCTCCAGCAGCGAGCCCTCGGCGCGCTCCAGGAACCGCTGGGCGCGCCGGGCCGGGTCGTGGTACCCGGTGCCGCGCGGCGCCAGGGCCGCGACGGGGCGGGCGAGGCGCGCCGCCGAGCGGGGGATGAGGCGCGAGACCGCCGCGGCGCGGAAGCGCTCGTAGCCGCCGAAGACCTCGTCGCCGCCGTCGCCGTTGAGCACCATCGTGACCTGCCGGCGCGCCAGCTCGGCGACGACGTACGTCGGGATCGCCGAGGAGTCCGCGAACGGCTGGTCGTGATGCCACAGCAGCCGGTCCAGCAGGGCGACGGCGTCCAGCCGCACGGCGTGCTCGGTGTGCTCCGTGCCGAAGTGGCGCGCGACCACGCGGGCGTGCGAGCGCTCGTCGTAGGACGGCTCCTCCGGGAAGCCGATCGAGAACGTGCGGACGGGCTCCGGCGACGCGCGGGCCATGAGCCCGACCACCAGCGATGAGTCGATGCCGCCCGACAGCAGGGCGCCGAGCGGCACGTCGGCCACCATGCGCCGCCGCACCGCCTCGTCGAGCAGGCGGGCGATCTCGCCCAGCACCGGCCCGTCGGGCCGCAGGTCCTGGACGCCGCCGGCCGGCAGCGCGCTCCAGTACGGGCGGGGGCCGTGGAGGCCGTCGCGATCGAAGGTCAGCAGCGCCGCCGGCGGCACCTGGAGGACGTCGCGGAACATCGTCTGCGGCCACGGCACGTAGCCGTAGGTCAGGTAGTCGGGGATCGCTCCGGCGTCGACCTCCGCGCTGATCCACGGGCACGCCAGGAGGGCCTTGACCTCCGAGGCGAAGGTCAGCCGGCCACCGGCCAAGCTGTAGAACAACGGCTTCTTGCCCGTCCGGTCGCGCGCCAGCAGGACGCGGCCGCGGCGGGCGTCCCAGATCGCAAGCGCGAACATGCCGTCCAGCCGCGCGACGCAGTCCTCGCCCCAGGCCTCGTAGGCGCGCAGGACGACCTCGGTGTCGCCGTGGGAGGCGAAGCGCGCCCCGAGGCTGCGCAGCTCTGCGCGCAGCTCGGCGAAGTTGTAGATCTCGCCGTTGTAGGTGAGCGTCACCGCGCCGTCTTCGCTGACCATCGGCTGATGCGCCGCGGCGGAGAGGTCGACGATCCGCAGCCGCTGGTGGCCGAACCAGCCGTGGGGGCCGCCGGGCGCCTGCGCCCGGACGGCCGTGTCGCCGCCCTGGTCAGGCCCGCGGTGCCGCAGCGTCTCGCGCATCCGCCGGCCCGCCTCGGGCTCCAGCGGCACCGTGGGGGCCGAGACGTATCCGCAGATGCCGCACATGTAGTGCCGGATAGTAGGTTGCCGGGTGGTCCGTGCGAGCGGGCCACGATCGCGATGGCGAACCGCATCCTCATCACCGGTGGCGCAGGCTTCGTCGGCTCGCATCTCAGCGACGCCCTCGTGGATGCCGGCCATCACGTCCACGTCATCGACGACCTCTCCACGGGCGCGATGGAGAACATCCGCCACCTCAAGGGCCATCCGCGGTTCGGCTACACGGTGGAGAGCTGCTCCAACCGGGCCGTCTTGGCGGAGCTCGTCGACGAGGCCGACTTCGTGTTCCACCTGGCCGCCGCCGTCGGCGTCGAGCTGATCGTGGAGTCGCCGGTCCGCACGATCGAGACCAACGTCCACTGCACCGAGGTCGTGTTGTCGGTGGCCGCCAAGAAGCGCCGGCCGGTCATGCTGGCGTCGACGTCGGAGGTCTACGGCAAGTCCACCGCGCTGCCCTACCGCGAGGACGGCGACCTGGTGCTCGGACCGACGACGCGCGGCCGTTGGTCGTACGCGTGCTCGAAGGCGATCGACGAGTTCCTCGCCCTCGCGTACTGGAAGGAGCGCATGCTGCCGACCGTCGTCGTGCGCCTCTTCAACACCGTCGGGCCGCGCCAGACCGGCCAGTACGGCATGGTCGTGCCGAAGTTCGTGCGCGCCGCGCTCGCCGGTCGCGACCTCCAGGTCTTCGGCGACGGCGCGCAGACGCGCTGCTTCGGGCACGTCGCGGACACGGTGAGCGCGATGATCGGACTGATGTCCGGCGAGCGCCACTACGGGCAGGTGTACAACATCGGCTCGACGGAGGAGATCTCGGTGCGCGCGCTGGCTCAGCGGGTGATCGCGCTGACCGGTTCGACGTCGTCGATCGTCGACGTCCCGTACGAGACCGCGTACGAGGAGGGGTTCGAGGACATGCTGCGTCGTGTGCCGGACACCGGGAAGATCCACGCCGCGACCGGGTGGACGCACACGCACGACCTCGACGAGATCCTCGGCGACGTGATCGCCCACGAGAAGACCAAGTCGGCGGTCTGAGGCCGCCGCTTGCCCGTCGAGGCCCGACTGCTCCTGGGCTTCGCCTGCGCCGTCCTGGTCGCCTACGCGCTGACGCCCGTCGCCATCCGCGTGGCCGGGCGGTTCGCGTTCTACGACGTCCCCGTGGGCTACAAGGCGCACGGGTCGCCGACGCCGTACCTCGGCGGCGCGGCGGTGATGGCGGCGTTCCTGCTCGCCCTGCTGGCGTCGGCGCTGAGCACCGACGCGGCGCGGACCGCTCCGCTGGCGGCCGGGGTCGCCATCCTCTGGGGCCTGGGGACCGTCGACGACCGGCGCCCGGTGTCGCCGGTGGCGCGGGTCGCCGTCGAGGCGCTGCTGGCGGCCGGCCTGTGGGCGCTGGGACACGGCTGGGACATCGGCCTCGGCGGGGCCGTCGACCTCGTGCTGAGCGTGGCGTGGATCGTGCTGGTCACCAACGCCTTCAACCTGTTCGACAACATGGACGGGGCCGCGAGCACGATGGGCTTCGTGGCCTCGGCGGCCGTCGCGGTGCTCGGCCTCGTGCAGGGCGACGCCTGGCTGGCCGCCACGGCGGGCGCCCTCGCCGGAGCATGCCTCGGGTTCCTCCCGCACAACATGGCGTCGCCCGCGCGCATCTTCCTGGGCGACGGCGGCTCCATGCCGCTCGGCTTCGCGGTCGCGGCGATCGCCATGACCGGCGCATCGGACAGCGTCGCGGCGTGGCAGGCGCTGCTGGTCGGCCTGCTGATCGTCGGCGTGCCGCTGCTGGACACGGCGCTCGTCATCGTGTCGCGGCGCCGCCGCGGCGTCTCGATCCTCACCGGTGGGCACGACCACCTGACGTTCCGGACGCGGCGCCACCTGCGCACCGCGCGACTGGCGGTGACCGTCCTGGGCGGGGCGCAGGCGCTGGTGGCGGCGCTCGCGCTGCTGTCGGTCGAGAACGGCTCCGGGTTCGTCGTGCTGGCGGTGCTCGCCTACCTCGTCGCGGCGGGATCGACGATCGCGATCCTGGAGGCCGAGGAGCGCCGGGAGGCCGCGGCCGAGGCGGTGGGGACCCTCGCGGTCGAACCGCGCGGCGCGGCCGCGCCCGTGCACGGCGGCGGCCCGCCGGCACCGCGCCGCTGGCGCACGGACGCGCCGGCGCTCGCGGCGATCGCGGTGCTCGGCGGCGGCGTCGGGCTCAGCCCGTTCTGGTTCGGCTTCTATGACTCGAGCGTGTGGGTGCCGGTCGGCATGGCGGTCATCAGCGCCACCGCGGCGGCGCTGATCGCCCGGCCGCCGCGCCTCGCCCGGCCCGCGGCGGTCGTGGCGGCGGCGGCGCTGCTGCTCGCGCTGTGGACGCTGGCGTCGTCGCGCTGGGCGGAGTCGGCCCAGCAGGCGGTGCTCTCCGGCAATCGCGCGCTGGTGCTGGCGGCGGTGCTGGCGCTGGCGCTGACGCTCGTCGGGACCCGGCGTCGCGCCGTGGCCATGGTGGTGGCGCTCGGGGCCGGCATCGCGGGGGTGGGCGGCTCGGTCGTGATCCGGCTCCTGGACGGGAGCACCGCGCTGTTCCAGGGCGGCCGGCTCAACGAGCCGCTCGGCTACGTCAACGCCGAGGGCACGATCTTCGTCATCGGGTTCTGGCTGGCCGTCGCGCTCGCCGAGCGTCGCCGGCCGCTGCCCGCGGCGGCCGGCGCCGCCCTGGCCGCGGCCGCCGGGACGCTGATCCTGCTCTCCCAGAGCCGCGGTGCCGCGCTGGCGCTCGCGGCCTCGACCGCGGTGGTCGTCGTCGCGCTCCCGGGCCGCCGGCGCCGGCTCGTCCTGCTCCTGCTGCTGGCCGCCGTGGTGGCCGCGTTCTCCGGTCCGTCGCGGGCCATCTACGGGTCCTTGCACGGGCTCGCCATCGACCCGGGGACGGTGGCGCCGGCGGGCCGTGCGCTGCTGGCCGCCGCCGTCTGCGCGGGGCTGGCGTGGGCGGCGCTGTCGTTCGCGGCGGAGCGCGTCGCGGCGCGCGATCCGGCGGCCGCGGCGACCGTGCGCCGCGCGGTCACCGCCGGGCTGGCGGTCGTCGCCTGCGTCGCGGTGGCCGCCGCGCTCGTCTCGGCGGGGCGGATCGGCGGGTTCGCGAGCGACCAGTACCACGCGTTCGTCGACCTCTCCGCGCCGGCACCGTCGGCCCAGGGCGACGTGGGGCAGACCCGCCTGCTCTCCGGTGCGGGCAACCGCTATGACTACTGGAGGGTCGCGGTGGACGTCTCGGGGACGCACCCGCTGCGCGGCATCGGCGCCGGTGGCTTCGACGTCCCGTACTTCCGCGATCGCCGGACGACCGAGGACATCCGCCAGCCGCACTCGCTCGAGCTGCAGGTGCTCAGCGAGACCGGGATCGTCGGCATCCTGCTGCTGCTGGCGGTGCTCGGCGGCGCGGTCGTCGGGGTCGCACGCGCGGCGCGCACGGCCGGGCGGTCCGAGACCGGACGGGCGCTCGTCGTCGCCGGGACCGGTGGGGCCACGGCCTGGCTGGCGCACACCAGCGTCGACTGGATGCACCTGATCCCGGGGGTGACCGCGATGGCGCTCTGCCTCCTGGCGGTCGTGCTGCGCGCGCCCTGGAGTGGCGAGGCGCCCGCGGTCGTGGTCGCCCGTCCGGTGCCGGCCCGCCGGCGCGCGGGCGTGGCCCTCGGGGTCGGTGTCGCCGCCTGCATCGTCCTCACCGGCGCGAGCCTGGCGCGGCAGGGGCTGGCCGAGCACGATCGCGGCCGCGCGCAGGCGGCGCTGTCGGGCGGGGACGCGGCGCGGGCCCTGCGGGAGGCCGACCAGGCGCTGCGGCTGGATCCCGACGACGTCAGCTCCTACTACACCAAGGCGTCGGCGCTGGCCCGGTTCGGTCGCGGACAGGACGCCCGCGCGGTCATGGTGCAGGCGGCGGCGCGGGAGCCGCACGACTTCGTGACGTGGGCGCTGCTCGGCGACCTCGACGTCCGGCTCGGGCACCGGCGGCAGGCCGCCGACGAGTACGGCCGGGCTCACCGCCTGAACCCGCGCGACGCGGGGCTGGCCCGTCTGGTGGCCGACCCTCGGGGGGAGCTCGGGTAGGCGATCTCTCGCTATGGTCCGGCGACGTGGCCCGCTCACCCCTCGCCGCCGTGCTCGTGCTGCTGGCCCTCCCGGCGTCGGTGGGTGTCCCGGCGGCCCTCGCCGACGACGGCGTGACGGTCGACCCCGGCTCGCCGTCGGCCAAGGAGTACTCCGTCCCGCTCGACAGCGCCCGCCAGGCCGCGTCCGGGACGTCGTCGTCATCGTCCTCGTCGGCCGCCCCGCAGCGGTTCGGGCAGGGCATCACCACGGAGCAGAGCACCCCGCCGCCACCCGCGCCCGCACCGTCGTCGTCCTCGCAGACGACCAAGGCGCCCAAGCGCCACCACACGGCGAAGCGCTCGCCCACGACGGGTCGGAAGGCGCCCGCGGCGGCGAGCACGACCGCGACGCCGGCCGCCGGCGCACCGGCACGGAAGGCGGCCGCGAGCGTGGTGCCGCCGGTCGCCGGGTCCGGTGACACGGGCGGCACGTCGCCCGCGCTGGCCCTCGGCGGCGGCGCGGCGATCGTCCTGGTCGTCGGTGGCGCGGCCGGCGTGTGGCTGCGCAGGCGACCGGCCGGCGCCGCGGGCTGATCGGGCGCTACATCGACCGCACGCCGGCGAGGCGACGGTCGACGATCCCGCGCAGGTCGAGCAGCAGCGGCCCGCGCGACGCGATCTCGTCGTAGTCCAGGTGGGGGTGCGACGTGGCGAGGATGGCGAGGTCCGCGCCGTCCAGGGCGTCGTCGACCGACTCGCTGTCCAGCCCGTGCTGCGGCAGGTGCGGCACGTGCGGGTCGTGGTAGCGGACGTCGGCGCCCAGCGCCTGGAGCAAGATGATGATCTTGAGCGCCGGCGACTCGCGGGTGTCGCCGACCCCCGGCTTGTAGGCGACGCCCAGCACCACGACGCGGCTGCCGTTGACCGGCTTGCCCTCCTCGTTGAGGATCCGCTCGGCGCGCTGGACGCAGTGGTACGGCATCTGCTGGTTGATCTTCCCCGCCAGCTCGACGAACTCGGTGACGAAGTCGTACTCCCGCGCGCGCCAGGTCAGGTAGAAGGGGTCGATCGGCAGGCAGTGCCCGCCCATGCCGGGCCCCGGGTCGAAGCGCATGAACCCGTAGGGCTTGCTCGCCGCGGCATCCACGATCTCGCGGATGTCGAGGTCCATGCGCTCGGCCAGCATCGCCAGCTCGTTGACGAGCGCGATGTTGACCGACCGGAAGATGTTCTCCAGGAGCTTGGAGAACTCGGCGACGTCCGGGCTGGACACCTGCCGGACGTCGTCGCAGACGTGCTCGTAGATGGCCGCCGCCGCGTCGCCGCAGGCCGGGGTCAGGCCGCCGACGGTCTTCGGCGTGTTGGCCAGCGTGTAGTCGGTGCGGCCCGGGTCGATGCGCTCGGGGGAGTAGGCGACGTGGAAGTCCACGCCGGCGCGCAGCCCCGACGCCTCCTCCAGCAGCGGCACCAGCCGCTCACGGGTGGTCCCCGGGTACGTCGTCGACTCCAACACCACGACCTGACCCGCGCGGACCACGCGGCCGATGGCGCCCGACGCCGCGACCAGCGCCGTCAGGTCCGGCTCGCGGTTGGCGTTCAACGGCGTCGGGACGCAGATGAGGATCGCGTCGACCTCGCGGAGCGCCTCCGGCGAGGTCGTGTAGCGCAGCGCGGCGGACACGCCGGCGAGGCGGTCGTCGCCGATGTCCTCGACGTGCGACCGGCCGGCCGTCAGCTCGCCGACGAGGGAGCTCGAGTGGTCGACGCCTACGACGTCGAGGCCGGCCTCCGCGAAGGCCACCGCGAGCGGCAGCCCCACGTAGCCGAGCCCGACGACCCCGACGGTCTCTCCCGCGCGCATCCGCGCACCGTACGACTTCGCGGCGTTTTCCGGAGCCTCGGGTCCCGCGCACGGCCGCGCATCAGACGCGCGCGCGTCCGCCGCGGACGCGGGTCCACACGCTGATCGAGATGAGGCCGAGGTTCCGCGTCACGCTGCGCGCATCGCGCACGGTCGGGGCCAGCTCGCGCATCGGGACCCCGCTGCGCCGCGAAGCCCAGCAGGCCGTCGCGCCGGTGAGGAGGCCGTAGGAGGCGGTCGAGGCCAGCGCGGCGCCGGCGATGCCCATCGGGCGCAGCAGCGCCGCGTTGATCGCGACGTTGACCACCGCGGCGAGCACGCACAGGCTGCTGAGGCGCAGCGGCGAGGCGACGCGCACCAGCCAGTTGTAGAGCGGCCGGAACATCGCCAGCCCCGCGACGCCGGGGAGCAGCAGCACGGTGGCGACGTAGGCGCCGGCGAAGGCGTGGCCGTAGAGGAGCGGGATGGCGAGCCACAGCGTCGCGGCGAACGCGACGGCCAGGGCGGAGGCGAGCAGGAGGTTGAACCGGGCCACGCGGAAGGAGACCACGGCGGCGTCGCCGGTCGGCAACGCCATCTGCGGGCGGGTGCCCGCGAGGACGAGCGGCGTCGTGAGCTGCCAGGCGAGCTCGGCGAAGACGACGGCGATCGCGTAGACGCCGGCGTCGCGCGGCGTGAGCCACCAGGCGACGAGGAACAGGTCGACGCGCAGCAGGACCAGCTGTCCGATGTGCCCGGCGTGCAGCCGCACCCCGTAGCGGAGGATCGACCGGAACAGCGTCGCGTCGTAGGGCGGGGCGATCGAGCGGATCCCTCCGGTTCCGTGAACGCACAGCGCCCAGGCGCAGACCGACACGCCCAGGTAGATCGTGAGCGCGGCGGTCAGCCCGAGCGAGCCCGTCGCGAACAGGACGCAGACCGCCACGAGCTGGCCGATCGCGACGACGGCGGACACGCGCTGGTAGATCCGCAGGCGGTCGCCGAGCAGGAGCAGCGTCGTCAGCCACATCTGGTGCATCTGCAGCGGCACGGCGGCGACCGCGCAGAGATAGAGCGGCAGGGCGAGGCCGTGCAGCACCGCGTCGTCGCCGACGACGAACAGGACGAGCATCGCCAGCATGGCCAGCGGGCCGAGGACCAGGATCGCGAAGGCGCTGACGCGGGTCAGCGCCTTCAGCGACGTCCCGCGCTCGGCGAAGAAGTAGGCGGCCGCGAGCTCGGTCCCCGCCTGGAACATCACGACCGCGATCGCGGCGGCGGAGACGGCGACGGCGTAGATCCCGCGCTCCGACGGTCCGAGCGCGCGGGCCAGGATGATGCTCGCGAGCAGCCCCGTCCCGTAGCTCATGACCTGGACCGCGAACGTCGCCGTCGCGTCCTGGGCCATCCGGCGGCCGTCGGTGGAGGTCACCAGCCGAGCCAGTCGCGGACGGCCGCGGCCAGCGCGGCATCGTCGGCCCACGGGACCAGCGTGCCGTTGACGCCGCTGACGACGTGCTCGACCGCGCTGGGCACCGCGTCGGTGCTCACGATCGGCAGACCGGCGAAGAGCGCCTCGGGCACCACGCGCCCCCACGACTCGCCGGGCACCCGATCGCGCGCGATCAGCCGGTTGGGCATCACGAGGAGCGAGGCGCGCCGGAAGAAGGCGTCGACGTCGACGTCCGTGACATGGATCTCGGTGAGCGCCGGATCGCGCGCCCGGAGACGGCTGAGGCACGCCTCCGCGTAGCCCGGCGGACCGCCGCGGTGCTGGAGGCCGGGGTCGGCGAGCAGCGCGACCAGCCGCAGGCGGCGGCCCTCGGCGTCGAGCCGGTCGACGAGGTCGATGAGGCGGTCGAGCCCCTTCAACGGCATGACGCGGCCGACGAACAGCAGCTCGGGCACGGTGCTCGCGCGGCGGCGGGTGGTGCCGTCCGCGGGCGCGGGCGCCGGTGCCGGTGCGTACGGCGCGGGGATCACGTGGACCTTCGCGCCGTGTCCCAGCCGCCGGTAGTGCGCGGCCTGCGCTCGCCCCGGCACGAGGATGGCGGTCGCGACCGCCGCGAGCGCCCGGTCCAGCGCGCGGCGCGGCGCGTTGCGGCGCCCGGCCGGCGCGAGCCACGTCTCCGAGTAGACGTGCAGCGGCGTGCGCGTGAGGCAGGCGGCGGCGATGAGCAGCGCCCACAGCGCTTGATCGCGGCCCCCCGACGGGCGGGCCGCCCCGACGAGGACGCGGCGGGCGGCTCGCACCTCGCGGATCAGCCACGGGAGCGCGCGGGGCACCGATCGGCGCCCGTCGCCGTCGAGCATGCGCTTGCCGGCGACGTACGCGGCGGCGATCGCGCCGCCGTCCGGGAACACGCGCAGTGCCCGGGCGGCGTCGCGCTCCAGGTCGGCCGGCGCAGGCCCGTCGCTCCACGCCCACGAGCGCACCCGTTCGGTCCGCGGGTCGAAGCCCGGCGCGGTGAAGACGTTGAGGTTGGCGACCAGCGCGCGCTCGGCCGCCGGTCCGGTCCCAGGGCGAGGGCTCATGCGGACACGAGCGGGTCGACCCGGGGCATCGCGACAGCGTAACCCAGGGGTCCGGGGGCGAGACCGGCGGCGCCGCGCGGTGGTGGGCGCACTAGCCTGGCCCTGATGAGGCCCCGTCTCCTTCTGGCGCTCGTCGGCGTCCTGGTCGGTCTGGCCGCGGCCCCGAGCGGGCAGGCCGGGGTCACGACGCGCAAGGCGATGTGGGGTCCGGCCGAGGTCGACGGGGTGAGCCAGTTCCCCGTGTACGCCGAGCTCGGCGTCGGGATCTGGGAGACGACCCTCTCGTGGGCCGACGTCGCCCAGCACCAGCCGCAGCACCCGCGCGATCCGAGCGACCCCGCCTACACCTGGCCGAGCTGGCTCGACCAGGACATCGCCGACGCGGCGCGCTACGGCATCACCGTGCTGATCTCGGTCAGCGAGACGCCGTCGTGGGCCAACGGCGACCGCGCGGTGCAATACGCGCCCCGGTCGCCCGCGGCGTTCGGGCACTTCATGGCGGCCGCGTCGCGGCGCTACCCGGCGGTCAAGCGATGGCTCATCTGGGGTGAGCCGAGCAAGGCCGCCGACTTCCAGCCGACGCACCGGGCCGGCGCCCAGCGCTACGCGGAGATGCTCGACGAGGCCTACGTCTCCCTCAAGGGGATCTCGCGCAGCAACCTCGTGATCGGCGGCAACTCCTACACCGTCGGCGACGTGCGTCCGCTGCAGTGGATCCGCTGGCTGCGCCTGCCCGACGGCAAACCGCCGCGCATGGACTACTACGGGCACAACCCGTTCACCGGCCGCGAGCCCCGCCTCAGCCAGCCACCCCTGGGCCACGACTACGCCGACTTCGGCGACCTCGACACGCTGGCGGACACGATCGATCGCTACCTGGGGCGGCGGCCCGACGGAAAGCGGTTACCGATCTTCATCAGCGAGGAATGCTTCCCGACCGATCATCCGAACTGGGAGTTCAACATCCACCTGACCCGCGCGGCCCAGGCCCGCTGGATCACGATGGCGTTGCGGGTGACCAAGACCTGGCCGCGGCTGGTGACGTTCGGCTACGAGGGCCTCTACGACTTCCCCCACCGGCCGGCCAACGACCAGGTCGACAGCGGTCTCATCACGCTGGCCGGCGTGCGCAAGCCGGGGTTCGAGGCGTTCCGGCGAGGGTGATCGGCGCTCGCCGCCTCACGCGGCCGTGAAGTCTGCGACGGCCCGGCGGTGCTCCCAGAGCCAGTCGATCTGTGCCTGGGTCGCGGACTGACCGTCCGGCGCGACGACGCCCAGCACGTCCCGCAGGCGCGAGGTGTCCATGAGGACGGGATGGCGGACGTTCCAAGGATGGTCGCCGGCGTCCCAGGCGACGTCCTCCGGCTCCCAGCGCCAGTCCAGGCGCGCGGCGACGAGCGACGCCAGACCGCCGAAGGTGAAGTCCTGGGGGTCACCGACGTTGGCCGCCCAGACGCCGCGCGGCCCGCGCGCCAGTGCGGCGGCGATCGCGCGGCCGACGGTGTCGAGCGCGACCCGGTGGAAGAGCTGGGTGCCGCCTGCCGGGAGCGGTAGCCGGCGCTCGCCACGGGCCATGCGCCCGACGAGGTACCACTCGCGGAGCAGGTGGCGGTGCAGGTGTGGCCCGTAGATGGCGCCGGGCCGCAGGATGGTCACATGCGGCGCGCCGCCGATCGCGTCCTCCATCGCCACGTTGTCGTGTGCGGTCCCGCTGCCGGGCGACGGCCCGCTGCGCCGCGGCGCGTCCTCGCGGAGCGGAAGCCGATCGCGAGCGAGCGCGGTGGGCGGGTTGCCATCCACGCCGGCGTCGGCGCTGTGGCGATAGACGTCGACCGAGCTGACCACCACGACATGGCTCGCGCCCGCCCGCGCGGCGAGCGCCGCCGTCGTGCGGGCCTTCGCGGCGGTGGCCCCGCCCGCGAAGGTGTCGACGATCGCGTCCGGTCGCCAGAGCTCGGCGGGGCCGGCGGGCGCGAGCAGCTCGTCCCGGGAGCCGTGGAGGTGGTGGAGCGCGGCGAGCGCCTCGGGCTCGTGCGCACCGCTGTGCGCGACCGCGACTTCGTGGCCGGCGGCGAGGAGATGCGGGACGCCGGCCTGCCCGACCGGCCCGGTACCACCGAGGAAGAGAACGCGCATGGACCAGAGCTTACGCAACTGGTTGGTTGCGTGAGCGTCACGGGTCGCCGGGGACGACGCCGCGGCGCGCCGGCTCAGCGCGTCGCTGCGCGCAGGCGGGACGGCATGGCGCGCAGGGTGTCGGCGATGAAGTCGAGCTGCTCGTCGGACAGGCCGGGGTAGAGGCCGACGATGAACACGTCGTTCATCGCGACGTCGGTCTGTGGCAGGTCGCCGACGCTGCGGTGGACCACGTCGCGCATCGCCGGCTGGCGCACGAGGTTGCCGGCGAGCAGCATGCGCGTCGCGATCCCGGCGGCCTCGAGGTGGGCCACCGCGGCGTCGCGGGTGAAGCCGGCGTCCGGTGCGACGGCGAGCGGGAAGCAGAACCAGCTCGGCTCGCTGCCCGGCGTCGCTCGCGGCAGGATCAGCTCGTCGACGCCGGTCAGCGCGGCAGACAGCCGGTCGAACGCGCGCGCCCGCGCCCGGTTGAATCCCGGCAGCTTCTCCAGCTGGGCGAGCCCGACGGCCGCCTGCATGTCGGTGACCTTGAGGTTGTAGCCGAGGTGCGTGTAGACGTACTTGTGGTCGAACCCGAACGGCAGCTCGCCGTGCTGCTGCGCGAAGCGGCAGCCGCAGCGGTCGTCCTCCCCGGTGTCGCACCAGCAGTCGCGACCCCAGTCGCGCAGCGAGCGGACGATGGCGCGCAAGCCGTCGTCGTCGGTCAGCGTGGTCCCGCCCTCGCCCATCGTCATGTGGTGGGCGGCGTAGAAGCTCGCGGTCGCCAGGTCGCCGAACGTGCCGACCTGACGGCCGTGCCACGTCGCGCCGAGCGCGTCGCAGCAGTCCTCCACGAGCCAGAGGTCGTGTGCGCGGACGAACGCCGTGACGGCATCCAGGTCGAACGGGTTGCCCAGCGTGTGGGCGAGCACGACCGCCCGGGTGCGCGGTGAGAGCGCCGCCTCGAGCTGGGTCACGTCGATGTTGTAGGTCGGCACGTCGATGTCGACGAAGACGGGCACGAGGCCGTTCTGCACGATCGGGGCGATCGTCGTCGGAAATCCGCAGGCGACGGTGATGACCTCGTCGCCCGGCCGCAGCCGCCGGTCGCCGAGCTTGGGCGAGCAGAGCGCCGACACGGCGAGCAGGTTCGCCGAGGACCCGGAGTTCACGAGCAGCGCGTGCCGCACGCCCACCTGCGCGGCGAACTCCGCCTCGAAGCGGCGCGCGAACCGGCCGGCGGTCAGCCAGAGGTCGAGCGAGGCGTCCACCAGGTTCGTCAGCTCGCCGCGACCCACCACGCGTCCGCCGTAGGGGATGTGCGACGTGCCGGCCACGAATGCCTCGGGCGTGCTCATCGCCTCGTGGTACTCACCGACGAGCTCGAGGATGCGGGCGCGGAGCTCGGTGGCGCGATCCATCGCCGGGAGCATCGCACGTTCTTATAGTGTGCGACCGGTGAGCGACAGCCGCGAACACGCGGCCACGATGGTCCGGACGATCGCGGCGTTGCAGCGCGCGGAACCCGGCGTGTGGCTCTACACGGCGGCGGGGTTGCGGATGCGCTCGGTGACCGCGCGCGACGTCGCCGACGACACGCTGGTCGAGCGCCTCGGGGCCTGGCGCGCCCAGCACATGGCGTCCTATCCGACGCAGTTCACGGTCACCGCCGACGGCACCCGCGCGTGGCTGCGCGACGTCATCCTGGGCAACCCGGGGCGCCTGATGCTGCTGGTCGTCGACACCGACGGCCTCGTCGTCGGCCACCTCGGCTTCGACTGCGCGGACATCGGCGAGGGCGGGCTGCGGTTGAGCAACGTGGTGGTCGGCGAGCGGTCGCGGATGCCCTACGGCACGATGCGCGCCTGCCTGGCGGGGATGCTCGACTGGGCGCGGCAGGCGCTGGAGCCGAACCGCGTCTGGGCGCCGGTCTTCACCGACAACCTGCGGCCGATCCGGATGATGCGCAGCGTCGGCTTCGTGGACGGCATCCGCACCCCGACCCGTCTGCACGTGACGGGCGACCGGCGCGAATACCTCCCGCGCGCGCCCGGTGACGACGCGCCGCCCGACCAGTGGCACATGTGGGTGCAGTGGCTGCCGGACGCCGCGCCGCCGTTCACCGGCGTCGGCCTGGGAACGGCGCCCACCGCCGGTGCCGACCGGTCGCCGGAGGGGTGCGCGCAGCTGCGGGCGACGGTCGAGCACGCCCACGAGCGCGGCGTCCACTGGATCGACACTGCAGGGATCTACGGCTTCGGCGACGTCGAGGAGACGGTCGGCGCGGCGCTGGCCGGGCTGGCCGAGGGCGACCGTCCCGCCGTCGCCACGAAGTGCGGGCTGCGCTGGGATGCGCGCGCCGGGCGGGCGGTGGCGGTCGGCGACGCCGCGACGCTCCGGGCGCAGGCCCGGGACTCGTGCGAGCGCTTGGGCGTCGAGCGGCTCGACCTCCTGTTCCTGCACCGTCCGCCGGAGGACGGCACCGAGCTGGAGGCGGCGTGGAGCACGCTGGCCGCGCTGGCCGACGAGGGCGTCGCGGCTCGCGTCGGCCTCGCGGGCGGCGACCTCGACGCGCTCGAGCGCTGCCACGCGATCCGGCGCGTCGACGTGTTCCAGGCGCCGCTCTCCCTCGCACGCCCGGACACGGGCGCCATCGCCGGCGCACGCGCGCTGGACGTGCCCGTCCTGGCGCACGGCGCGCTGGAGACCGGGCTGCTCCGCGGTGCCGACGACGCCGCGCACGCCGAGCCGTCCGCGCACGACCGCCGGCGCCGCAGCCCGCTGTTCGGCGACGCCGACCGCCTCGCGGCGCTCCTCGCGGCGCTGGAGTCCGTGGCCCACGACGTGCCGTGCTCGCTGCCCGAGCTCGCCGTCGCCTGGGCGCTCGCCGTGCCCGGCGTCGCGGGGGTGCCGGTCGGCGCGCGCCGCCCCGGGCAGGTCGAGGCCTGGTCCGGCGCCGCCGGCGTGGGCCTCGAGCCGGAGCACCGCGCGGCGATCGAGGCCGCGATCGAGGCCGCCGTCGCCGCGGGCCGGTCGTGAAAGCGTCCGACCACGTCGCGCACGCGCTGGAGGCCCAGGGCGTGGAGCACGTCTTCGAGGTCGCCGGCGGCACGATCGCGCCGCTGCTGGACGCCATCCACCGGCGCGGGTCGCCCCGCCTCGTGAGCATGCGTCACGAGCAGGCCGCGGCGTTCGCGGCGGAGGGCACGGCGCGGATGCGGGGCGTGCCCGGGGTCGCGCTCGCGACCAGCGGCCCGGGCGCGACGAACCTGCTGACCGGCGTGGCGTCCTGTCACTTCGACTCCGTGCCGGCCGTGTTCGTGACCGGCCAGGTCGCGACCGCCGAGCTGTGCGGGACGCGGTCGGTCCGCCAGCAGAGCTTCCAGGAGACCGACGTGGTCGCGATGGCCACGCCGGTCACCAAGGCGGCCTGGCGCGTCGGGCGCGCCGCCGAGCTGCCCGAGCGTCTCGCGGCGGCGTTCGCGCTGGCCCGCGCCGGCCGGCCCGGGCCGGTGCTCCTCGATCTGCCGATGGACGTCCAGGGCGCCGACGTCGGACCGCCCGCCGCCGTCCCGGACGGTCGCGACGCCGCGGGGCCGCCCGACCCGGAGATGCTCGAACGCGCGCTGGCCGACCTGTGCGCCGCGCGGCGCCCGCTGATCCTCGTCGGCGGCGGCGTGCGCACGGCGGGCGCGATCGCCGACCTGCGCCGCGTCGTCGCGGCGCTCGGCGTGCCGGTCGTCCACTCGCTCATGGGCGTCGACGCGCTGCCCTTCGACGATCCGCTCCGGGTCGGGATGATCGGCACCTACGGCAACCGCTGGGCCAACACGGCGCTCGGGACCGCCGACGTCCTGCTCGTCCTGGGCAGCCGGCTGGACATCCGCCAGACCGGCGCGGACGTCGCGGCGTTCGGCGCGCGGACGATCCACCACGCCGACTGCGATCCCGCCGAGGTCAACCGCCGGGTGTCCGGCTGCCACGCCATCCCGTGCGATCTCGCCGCGTTCCTGCGCGCCGCCGCCGACCGCCTGGGCGAGCCGCTGCCGACCGCCGCCTGGCGGGCGGAGATCGACGCGCTGCGGACGCGGTGGCCCGACGTCGCCGAGCTCGCCGGCGTGCCCGGCATCAACCCCAACGCGCTGATGCACGAGCTGGGGCGGGTCAGCACCGGCGCCGCCGCCTACGTCACCGACGTGGGCCAGCACCAGATGTGGGCGGCCCAGTCGCTGGAGCTCGGCCCGGAGCAGCGGTTCGTCACCTCGGGCGGGATGGGGGCGATGGGCTTCGGGCTGCCGGCCGCGATCGGGGCGGCCCTGGCGTGCCGGGCGCCGGTCGTCCTCGTCGCCGGCGACGGTGGCTTCCAGCTCAACCTGCAGGAGCTCCAGACGGTCGCCGACCTCGGTCTCCCGCTGAAGCTGGTGGTCGTCGACAACGGCTGCCACGGCATGGTCCGCCAGTTCCAGGAGACCTACTTCGAGGGGCGCTACCCGTCCACGCGCTGGGGCTACTCCGCCCCGGACTTCGCGCGCGTGGCCGCCGCGTTCGACATCCCGGCGTCCACCGTCACGCGGCCGAGCGAGCTGGAGGCGGGGCTCGCGGAGCTGTGGCGCGACCCCGCTCGTCCGCACCTGCTGCGCGTGGTGATCGACGGGGACGCGAACGCCTACCCGAAGCTCGCGTTCGGTCACCCGATCACCGAGATGGAGCCGCTGGCCACGCCGATCCCGCTGCGTGGAGCCGACTGAGACCGTGCTGCGCCGGCGACGACGCTAGGGCAGCTCGAGGAGCTCGCGGCGGCGCGCGTGCTCGGCGGCGCCGGCCGTCACCACCTCGGGGTGCGCGGCGTACCAGGCGAGATGCGCGTCGAGCAGCGTGTCCCGGGTGATCGTGCGGCCGTAGGCGATCCAGTCGGTCCTGGGCGTCCCCGGAAGGTCGCCGAGCACCGCCGCCTCGATGGGAGCGACGATGTGGGCCAGCGGCTCGGGGCCGGGGACGGGCACGTAGCCCAGGCCCAGCCGGGCGTGGATCTGCGCCACGATCTCCTCGAGCACGCACCGTGCCGGGTGGTTGATCGTCCAGAAGGCGGCCGCCTCGCGCTCCGGCGCGCCGATCCAGTCGTGCACCTTCACGTCGCAGTAGTCGTCGATCGCGCCGTGCAGCCGCCACATGTCCTCGTGCAGCGCGGCCAGGCCGGCGGCCGGCGCGACGTGCTCGCGGAGCAGCCCGCGCGCCGCGGCGCCGTCCATCCCCGCCGCCGCGCAGGCCAGGAAGCGGACGTCGTGGTAATGGACGACCGGCGCCTCCACGCTCGCGCGCGGCGCCGTGTGGACGTAGACGCTGAAGGGGAACAGCCGGTCCCAGAAGAGCGACGGCCAGCGGATCGTGCGGCAGCCGGCCGGCGCCCGCGCGACCAGCTCGTCGATGCCCAGCCCCAGCCCGCGGTACCCGGCGCCGATCGGCTGGCCGACGATCAGCTCCGCCCGCGCGAGGACGCGGCGCAGCGTGCGCACCTCCGCCGGCGTGATCTCGTGGATCGCCGGCACCGGGACCAGTGCGAAGGCGGCGGCGAACGTGGGGGAGGCGGCGAGCAGGTCGTGGACCGGGCGCGCCTGGCAGTTGCCGATGACGAGGGCGATCGGGCGGCCGGAGCGGGTCGCGCGCGCCACCCGCGCCTCCAGGCGCGCCAGCCGCGCGGACCGCGCCGCGGCGGAGGCCACGCCCCGGGCCCTCGTGGTCGCCGCCGCGCGGAGGGAACGCTCGCTCACCGGGCGCAGGCTAGCCCGCGCGTGGAATGCTGTCGCGATGGACGTGGTCGCCGACCGGCGCGCTGTCGCCGCGCGGCCTGGCGATTCGGTCTCGCCCGCCGTCGCCCCGCCGCCGGGGCAGCCACGGTTCCCGGGCCTGGACGCCCTGCGCGGGTTCGCGATCGCCGCCGTCGTGTTCTGCCACGCGATCGGCAGCACGGGCGCGTGGGAGGAGACGTCGTGGGGCTGGATCTCGTACTACGCCCAGGCCGGCGTCACCGTGTTCCTCGTCCTCTCGGGCTTCCTGCTCTACCGGCCGTTCGCCGCGGCGCACGCCGACCGCGGGCACGGTCCCACGGCGGCCCGCTTCGCGCGGCGCCGGGCGCTGCGCATCCTGCCGGCGTACTGGGTCGCGCTGACCGTGCTGTCGGTGTGGCCGGGGACGCACGGCACGTTCAGCGGCGACTGGTATCGCTACTACACGTTCACGCAGGGGTACTGGCGGGCGTCGACGGCCGGCGGCTTGGGCGGCGTGGCCTGGAGCCTGGTCGCGGAGGTGGCGTTCTACGCGCTGCTTCCGCTGCTCGCCTGGGGCGCGGCCCGGCTGGCGCGCGGCCGGGCGGCCGAGCGGTGGTGGCGCGGCGAGCTGGTCGTCATCGTCGCGTTCGGGCTCGTGTCGCCGCTCGTGTACATCGTCCTGCCGCTCTCGCAGGCGCTGGGCCACACCCTCTTCCCGGGCTTCCTCGTCGGGACCCTCATCGGCGTGACGGACTGGTTCGCGGCCGGGATGCTCCTCGCCGTGGTGAGCGTCGCCGCCGCCCGGGGCGACGGGCGGGCCCGGCGCGTCGCGGAGTGGATCCGCGGCCACGGCGTCGCGCTCTGGGCGGGGGCGTTGGTGATGTGGTTGCTGTTCGCGCGGCTCCCGTGGCTGGCCGGCGACGGCCTGGCGGTGCTGTTCCCGTGGCACCTGTGCGAGACGCTGGCGGGCGTGCTGCTCGTCGCGCCGGTCGTGTTCGTCGCACCAGGCTCCGCGATCGACCGGATCACGCTGTGGCGCCCGCTCGCCCTGCTCGGCCTGATCTCCTACGGCGTCTACCTGTGGCACTACGTGCTGCTCTCGTGGCTGGCCGGCACCGACCCGGCGCTGGCGCGCGGCCCCGGCCTCGCGTCCCACCGGGACCCCGACGTGACCCTGCTCGTCGGCACCTTCGTGCTGTCGGTCGCGGTGGCGACCGTCAGCTACCGCTTCCTGGAGCTGCCGTTCCTGCGGCGCAAGGACGCCGGCCCGCGCCGTTCGCCACGGCGCGGATGGCCGGGGTAGGGTCCTCGCGCGTGCTCCTCTCCGTCTGCATCCCCACGCACGACGGCCGCCGCGTCGAGCTGGTCGAGGCGTTGGAGGCGATCGTGGCGCAGCTGGGGCCCGAGCACGCCGGGCGCGTCGAAGTCTGCATCACCGACAACGCGTCGACCGATGGCACGGCGGGCGCGATGGAGGCGCTCGCGCGCGAGCATCCCGTCGTCTACCGGCGGCACGACCGCGACATCGGGCCGGGGGCGAACGTCCTCGCCGCGGCCGCGCTGGCCACCGGCGACTGGGTGTGGCTGCACTCGTCCGACGACGTGCTCGTGCCGGGCGCGATCGCCGCGGTGCTCCGGCGCCTGGAGGACGCGTCCGACCTGGCCGGGCTGTCGGTCGGCCGCGCGCGGCTGGATCGCGACATGCGCCATGCGCTCCCGCCCGAGCCGGCCGCCGTGCTCCCCGAGGACCCGGCCCGGCCCCACGTCTACGCCGACGCGCGGGAGGCGCTCGCGCAGACGGGGATCATGCAGTCCTACCTGACGTCGACGATCGTCCGGCGCTCCGTGTGGCAGGCGGTGCTCGCGCGCGACCCCGGCGCGCCGCTGCGCAGCACGCCGTACTTCCCCCACACCTACATCATCGGCCGGGCGCTGCTCGACGGGGCCGGCGCGTGGGGGTGGGAGCCGCGCAAGCTCGTGCTCACCCGGACCGGCAACGAGGTGTTCGAGGCGCTCGGCGGGGACGCGGTCGGCGCGGCCGTCTTCATGGCGAGGGAGCTGACGCGCACGTGGCGGGCGCTGCTCGATCCCCGGGACCCGGCGCTGCGCGCGCTGCGCGCGCGGATGCAGGCGCTGTGGGCGTCGCCCGGATGGATCGAGTACGTGAAGCTCGGGCCGCTCGCCGGCACCGGGTCCGACGTGCGCCTGCTCGGCCTCGTGCCGCCCCTCTGGCGGCTGCCGCGATTCTGGACCGAGTCCGCGCCGCGGCTCGCCGTGCCGCGCGGGCTGGCGCAGGGCGCGCGGTCCGCCCGGCTGCGCGTCCTGCGCATGCGGCGCCTGCCCAAGACGCTCGGGGTCGCGCGGGTGACGGCCGAGCTGCCGCCCTCCGCCGAGGCCGGCGCGTCGATCCGCCTGCGGTGCACCGTGGAGGCGTTCGGTACGCCGCGGCTGCGCACCGCGTACCCGCACCCGGTCTACCTCGCCGTCGACTGGGGCGGACCGACGCAGGGGCGGCCGGCGTCACAGCGGCTCGCGCTGCCGGCGACGGCGCGTCCCGGGCGACCCACGGTCATGGACGTGGGCACGTCGGCGCCTTGGACACCGGGCGACCATTCGCTCACCATCGGGCTGTGGCAGGACGGCGTGGGCCGGCTGGACGCGGTCGATCCCGCGAGCGCCGCCGTGCGCACCGTGCGCGTCGTCGCGCAGCCGGGCGACGACGGGTCGCCCGGCGGCGCTGCGGACGCCGGGCGGGCACGGCGGGCGGCGCTGCGCGCCGAGGTGGAAAGCATTCCTCATTGGTGGCACTCGATCGACCTCGGCGGCATCGTCACGCCGGGGGTCAAGACGCCGGAGATCCTCGCCGCGGAGCTGGCGGGGCTGTCGATGCCCGACCTGCGCGGGCTCACCGTGCTCGACGTCGGCGCATGGGACGGGTACTACGCGTTCGCGGCCGAACGAGCCGGCGCGGCGCGCGTCGTCGCGCTCGACCACCTCGTCTGGTCGGCCGAGCTGCTGCGGTTCACGCGCCTCTGGTCGGCGGTCCTGGAGGACCTGCCGCCGGGGCGCGTCCCGCCCGACGCCGTCGACGTCCTCCAGGCCTCCGAGCTGTGGGACCCGGTCGGGCTGCCGGGCCGCGCGGGCTTCGACCTCGCGCGCCGCACGCTCGGCAGCGCGGTCGAGCCGGTCGTGGGCGACATCGCGCACGACGACCTGGCCGAGCTCGGGCGCTTCGACGTCGTGCTGTTCCTCGGCGTCCTGTACCACCTGCGCAACCCGCTCGACGCGCTGCGCCGGCTCCACGCGCGGTGCGGCGACCTGGCGATCATCGAGACCGAGGCGATCGCCATCGGAGGGCACCCGGACGCCGCGGCCGCCCAGTTCATGGGCACCCGCAAGCGGCAGCACGACCCGACGAACTGGTGGGCGCCGACCGTGGCCGGTCTCGAGCGATGGTGTCTCGAGGCCGGGTTCTCGCGGGTGGAGCGCGTGGGTGTGAAGCCGCCCGCGCCGCGCGCGGGGACGACGACGCCGTGCCGGGTGACGGTGCACGCATGGCGCTGAGGTCCAGCTTCGCGGTCCGGGCGGCCTCCCGGCTGCACCGCACGGCGGCCATGACGCGCGTGCGCACGCGGCTGCACCGGCTCGTCGCGCGCGGCGCCGCGCCGGGCCGGCCGTTCGTCGCCTCCGCCGAGCTGGGGCTGGACGGACTCGATTTGTCAGGGCTCACGGTGCTCGACGCGCCCGACGGCGCGGCGACGGCCGACGTCGTCGTCCTGCGCGACCTGCATCGCGCCGCCGATCCGGCGGGCGCCGTCTTCGGCCTCCGCGAGCGCACGCGGGTGCTCGCCGTGATCGAGTGCCCCGCGACCGAGTGGCCGCGGCACGAGGAGCTCGGGCTGATCGAGATCGTCGCGGCGGCGCCGGCCCTGTGGTCGCCGAGCGCGGACGGGGTGCGCGAGCTGTGCCTCGCCGCCGGCTTCACCGACGTGCGCATCGTGGTCGGTCCGCCCGCCTACCGGCGGCGCGCCTGGCGACCGGTGCACTACCGGCTCGTCGTGCACGCCCGGCCGTAGCCGGGCTGAGCGAGCCGTCTCGCGGCGCCCTGCCCGATGCGCGCGGATCGCCGGGCCACCAGCACGACTCACCGCGCGCATCGACCATGGCATCCACGATCCGGGTCGCTCAGCCTCGGCTACAGACGCTCCCCGCGAGCGTGGCGATGGCCGCCGCGGCCGCCGCCAGCGACCGCTCGGCGTCCTCGTCGTCGTCCTGTGCGAGCGTGCGGCCGACGCGATCGCACAGCGCGAGCAGCGGCGCCAGCTCGGCGGTCCGCGTGAGGAAGGCGGCGATCCCGTCGGCGTAGGCCCGCGGCGTGCGCGCGGCGGCCCAGCGCCGGCCGGCCGCTCCCAGGCCGGCGCGCTCGCCGGGATCCGCGACGAGCCGCTCCAGCGCGCCGGCGAGCGCGTCGAGGTCGCCCGGCGGCACCTTGAGGACGACGTCGTCCGGCACGTCGGCGAACGACCCGCCGTCGGTGACGATGACGGGCCGTCCGGACTGCGCCTGCGCGAGCAGCGAGGCCGACGCGCCCTCGGTCGACGGGTGGCGCAGGTTCACGAAGACGTGCGCGGACGCCAGCAGCTCGTCGAGCTCGGCCTCGGGCACGTAGCCCGCGAGGCGCACGACGTCGCCGAGCCCCGCCCGCCCGATCTCTTCGCGCAGCGCGCGCGTGTAACGATCATCGGCCAGGGTGCCGGCGACCACGTAGCGGACCCGGCGGGCCAGGTCGGGCCGCGCGGCGAGGACGCCGACGACGTCCTCGATCCGGCGGTTGGCGGTCACGCCGCCGAGCCCGGCGAGCACGACGGGCTCGTCCGCGGGCGGCGGCGGCAGCGGGGCGCGGGGGTGGGCGGGCAGGTCCAGCCGCGCCACCGGCCCGGCCCACGCGGCGCGCACCCGCGCCTCCAGCGCGGCGCCGTGCACGACGACGCCGGCGGCGCCCGCGATGGCCTCGGCGAACAGCGGCGCCTGCTCCCACGTGTCCGCGGCGCTCCACAGATCGCCGCCGGGGATCCGGGCGGCGGCGACGGCCTCCGCCGCCGCAGGCCCGTGGTGCAGCGACACCGCGCGCAGGTATCGCTCCGGCGACCACGTGCGGTCGGCGACGAGGCCGCCGTAGTAGTGGCGCATCACGGCGTCGTGGAGCACGACGACGCCGGGCCGGGCGCCGGCGACCGCCAGCACCGCCCGGTGCGAGGCGATGTCGTTGCCGACGTTGTAGACGATTGCGTCGGCGCGGTGGAGCCGCGCGAGCGCGAGCGGGTTGCGCGTGAAGCGCACGATCGGCGCGACCGGCGCCCGCAACGGCCCGCGCGCCTCGGGGACCCACAGCTCGACGTCGTGCTCGGTGGCGAGCGCCTCGACGACGTGGCGCGAGTAGTCGGCGATGGCGCTGCGCCCGCCGTAGGTGGTGAACCAGGCGATCCTCACCGCAGCAGCTCCTCGACGATGTGCTCCCAGCGCAGGTCGAGCGCCGCGAGGTGGTCGCGGGCGTTGACGCCGAGCCGCGCCGCCGTGGCGCGGTCGGCCATCAGCGTGTCGATGGCCTCCGCGAGCGCCCGCGGCTCAGGCGGACGCACCAGGCCCGTCTCGCCGTCGCGCACGAACAGCGTCGGTCCGCCGGAGTCGGTGCACGTGATCGTGGCGCGGGCGGAGGCCGCCGCCTCCAGCGTCACGTAGCCGTAGTCCTCGTCGCGGGGGACGAAGGCCACCGCCAGCGCCCCGGCCAGCAACTCCACCTTCTCGCGCTCCGGGATCCAGTGGCCCAGGATCGTCACGCGGTCGCCGAGCCCGTGCCGGCGCACGGCGGCGCGCAGGGTCTCCAGCTCCGCGGGGGTCGCCGCGGCGCCCGCCAGGACGAGCCGCGCGCCCGAGCGCACGTGGCGCATCGCCTCGACCAGCAGGCCCTGCCGTTTAGTGGCCGAGAGTCGGCTGGGCGCGAAGACGTAGTCGCCGTAGGGGCCGGCGCGGAAGACCGCGGCGTCTGCGAGCGGCGGGAGCAGCGGGGTGGAGGCGAGGCCGTTGTCGCGCCGCAGCCGCTCCGAGACCACCGGTGAGAGCGTGTGGATGCGGCGCGCCTCCGGCAGCCACGCGTCGTCGGCCCGCCGGACGGCATCGCGCACCGCGCGGCCGTCCGCGGTGTCGGGCAGGCCGCCCGCGCGGTCGCCGAACAGGTCGTAGGCGGAGCGGTGCTGGTGCATGAGCCACAGCACCTTGTCGGGGTGCGGGACGAGGTAGGCGGGGAACTTCATGCCGATGACCCGGTCGGCCTCGTCGAGCCGCCACAGGCGGGCGGCGAGCACGTGGTCGAGCAGCTTCTGCGGCGGGTGCCAGCGGAAGGGGAGCGCGACGATCTCCGCCTCGGCGCCGTGCTCGCGCAGCGCGCCGAGCAGCCGTTCGGTGAGGATCTCTGCGCCCCCGCGCACAAACGGCACCTGGGCCGTGGCGATCGCGACCCTCATCGCACGAGGGCACGCACGACCCGCGCCCAGGCGGCGCCGTCGGCCGGTACGGGCAGCAGGCCGGCCGCGACACCCGCGGCGGCGAGGCGTCCGCGGACGTCCTCGCCGGCGACGTGCACGGCGGGGGCGGCGGCGGCGACGGCGGCGCGCACCGCCGTCGCGTCGAGGCCGGTCCCGTCGATGAGCCACACGCGCCGCGCCGGGTGCGGGAGCAGGGCGGCGGGCCCGTCGAGGCAGACGAGGCGGTCGGCGCCCACGTCGGTGAGGCGGGCCGCGAGGGCGAAGTCCGCACCGCGCGGGAGCCGCACGCGGTCGGCCTCGGCGCCGTCGACGCGGCAGGCGGCGGCGAGCGCGTCCGCCGGGCCGTCGGCGGCGGCCGGCCGGAAGGGCACGAACGTGGTGGCGACTACGATCCGCACATGCCTCCGCAGCTCGACGTCGCCGCTCGCGTCCGCGGATCCCGCGCGCGGGTCCGGGCGCTCGAAGGCGTGCCGGCCATGGTGCGCTCGCCGGCGGCGGCCCGCGACCGGCTGCTCGCCGCGCTGGCCGCCGTGGACGGGATCCGCCCGGCGGGCGACCGCGCGCTCACCGCGCTCAGCGCCCGGCACCCGGGGCTCGGCGGCGCGTTGCGCACCGCGGCTGGACGAGCGCTCGGGATCACCGACGGACGCTGACGGTCGCGGCGACGTCGCCGGGTCCGGCGGCCCAGCCGTCCCCGGCGCGGAGCGCGAGCCGCAGCTCCCACTCGCCGAGGGTGAGCGGGGCGTTGGTCGCGCAGCGCAGCGTGCGCGTGGCGCCGGGTGCGAGGGGGCGCCCGAGCGGCACGGGCGTCGTCTCGACGACCGCGCCGTCCGGCGAGGTCCAGCGGCCGTGCAGCGCGAGCGCGGCGGAGAGCGGGGCCGCACCGTCGTTGGTGACGCGGCACGCGATGTCGAGCATGTCGGCGGGGCGCGCGCGGCGGGGGAGGTCGCCGGCGAGCGTCGCGCCGGGTGGCGGGCCCGCCGCGACGTCGCGCCGCACGGACGCGTCGACTTCCGCCGCGCCCCGACGCCGCAGCAGGCGCGGGCGCCGCAGACCCGGCGGTGCCACCAGGCGCCACGCGTCGTCGCGCCAGAACGCCGGCTCGCGACCGAAGCGGCGGGCGAACACCCACAGCATCCACGCGCTGTCGCGCGGCCGCCGCGTCCGGTCGGCGCGGATCTCGTCGAAGTTGCCGAGCCGCTCCAGCCCGCGCCGGTAGCGCCGCCGCGCGCGGGCCCGGCCGCCGGCGCGGCCCCCCAACGCGGCCGTCCACGTGTCGTCGAGGTGGCGCAGCAGGTCGCCCTGCACGCGCGGGCCGCTGTCGCTGACCGTCTTGTCGACGTTCCCCGAGCGCACCGCCACGAGCTTGTCCGGACACCACAGCCAGCCCGTCCCGGTCGCGGCGATCGCCAGCGGGATCGCCACGTGCGGGAACCACGAGCCGGCGTGCTCAGGCCGCGCGCGCAGCGGGGCGCCGTCCGCGATCCAGGCGCTGCGCCGCACCAGCAGCGAGGAGACGCCGGACATCATCCAGCCGATCTCGGCGACGACGTCGCCCACGTCGCGCAGCACGGTCGCCTCCTGCAGGTCGGGCGGGACGGCCGGCGTCGTCTGCTGCCACGGCGCCGCGCGCAGGTCGCTGTCGAGCACGAGCTGGTTGATCGTCATGCCGCCGACGTCCGGGTGCGCGGCCAGCAGCGCCAGCACGCGGTCCAGCGCGCCGGGCTGGATCCGGTCGTCGGAGGAGACGAACCAGCACCACTCGCCGTCGGCCTGCTCGATCACGCCGTCGAGGTTCCGGGCGTAGCCGACGTTCTGCTCGTTGCGCACGTAGGACACCGGCAGGCCCGCGGCGACCGCCGCCGCGACGACCTCGTCGGTGCCGTCGCGGGAGGCGTTGTCGCGCACCGCGACGGTCACGGGCTGGTCCGGGCGCAGCTGCTCGGCGACGGACGCGAGCGTGGCGCCGATCGTGCGCGCGCGCCCCTCGTGCGTCGGGATGCAGATCGTCAGCACGGGCGCGGTCACGACGCGTTCACCTCGCCGCCCGGCGCGACGTGGCGCGCGGCCGCGTAGGCCTCCGTGACCGCGACCGGATCGCCCTCCAGCATCACGTGGCCGCGCTGCAGCCAGATCGCCCGCGTCGCCCGCTCGGCCAGCGCCGGCAGGTCGTGGGACACGAGCACCACGGCCGCGCCGCCGCGCATGAGCGCGTCCATCCGCTCGCCGGACCGGACGCTGAACTCGGCGTCGCCGATCGCGAGGATCTCGTCAACGATCAGCACATCGGGGGAATCGTCGATGCTGATCGCGAACGCCAGCCGGGCGAGCATGCCGGAGGAGTACGTCCGGATCGGGACGTCGAGGAACTCGGTCAGCTCCGCCCACGCGGCGATCTCCTCCAGCCGGGCGCGCATGAGCGCCGGCGGGCGCCCGAGCAGCGCGCCGTACAGCACGATGTTCTCACGCCCCGTCAGGTCGGGGCTGAACCCCGCGCCCAGCTCGATCATCGCCGCCACGTGGCCGTGCGTCACGACCCGGCCCTGCGTCGGCGGCAGGATGCCGGCGATGGCCTTCATGAGCGTGCTCTTGCCCGCGCCGTTGCCGCCGACGACGCCGAGGATCTCGCCGGCGCGCACCTCCAGCGTGACGTCCGTCAGCGCTTGCAGCCGCTCGTAGCGGACGTGGCGCCGCGTGAGCTCCACCGCGAACGCCTTCAGGCTGCTCGGCCCGTGGCGGGCCAGACGGTAGCCGACGCCGACGCCGGTCAGGCGGATGGCGGGCTCGTCGCTCACAGGACCGTGAACGCCCCTCGCCGCAGCGCGTTGTGGACGGCGTGGCCGACCAGCAGCGCGACGGCGGCCGAGACGACGAGCGCCAGCCACGAGAGCGGATCGCCGAGGCCGTGGCCGTACAGCAGCTCGCGGAACAGCGTGACGGCGTGGTAGATCGGGTTGAGGTGGACGATCCACTGGAACCGCTGGGGCACGATGTCCGGCGGGTAGAAGACCGGCGCCAGGTACCCGATCATCGTCACGCAGATCGCGAGCAGGTCGAGCGTGTCGGGGAACCGCACGACGATCGGCGCGAGCGCGAGCCCGAGCCCGAACGCGAACGCCGCGAGCAGCAGCACGACGACGATCACCAACGGCGCCGCCGGGCTCGGCGCGACGCCGCTGATCGCCATGACCAGCGCCAGCGGGACGAGCGTGAAGCCGAACGTGATCAGGTTCGCCCCCACGGTGGACACCGAGAAGACGGCGGGGGCCACCCGCACCTTGCTCAGCAGGTCGGCGTGCAGGAACATCGACGCGGCCACGCCGAGGAGCGTCTGGCGGAAGCAGTTGAACAGCAGGACGCCGGAGAGCACGAAGACGACGTACGGCACGCCGGGCACCGCGAACCGGAACACCTGCGAGAAGACCATCCACAGCACGGCCGTCTCGAGCAGGGGATTGAGCAGCGTCCACCACACGCCGAGGACCGACCGCTTGTAGCGCACCGCGAGGTCGCGGGCGACGAGCACGCGGAGCAGGCTGCGCTTCCGCCAGGTCGCCCGCGCGTCGCG
Source organism: Baekduia sp. (assembly GCA_036500525.1). Taxonomy (GTDB): domain Bacteria; phylum Actinomycetota; class Thermoleophilia; order Solirubrobacterales; family Solirubrobacteraceae; genus Baekduia. The sequence goes on from DASYBY010000394.1 coordinate 28,535, forward strand.
CAGGACCGAGGGTGAGGGTGCCGCGGAGTCGTAGATCGGCACGGACACCGCGGCGATTATCGCAACGGACGCCGTCGCGGCCGGTGTGCCACGGCGGGCGGCGCTCCGGCCCACGCGGCGGCGAGGCCGAGCGTGAGCGCCAACGGCATGGCCATGCCCGGCGCCGAGAGGCCGTTGATGAAGAGCAGGTTGATCGCGCCGGCGGCGATGGTCCCGGCCAGGGTGGCGCGCAGCGCGGCCGGCGGCCGGCCCCGGACGAGGGCGATCGCGACGAGGGCGATCACCGCGGCGAGCAGCAGCGCGCCGATCACCCCGAGCTCGGCGAGGATCTGCGCGTACGTGTTGTGCGTGGGCAGGGGGCCGAAGCGGTCGTGCGCCTGCGCGTAGGCCGGGAACCGGTTGAGCCCGAGGCCGCGCAGGGGCTGGGTCCCGAAGGCCGACAGCGCCATCCGCAGGCCGCTGCGGCGCGACCGCACGTAGTCGGCCTCGCGGTCGTCGAGCGCCGGCGCGCCCGGAGCGTGGAGCGCCGTCGACACCGGTGTGACGACCGCGGCCGCGCCCGGCCGTCGCGCCGACGCGCGCATGGCGGAGAGCACGAACGATCCGGGCCGCGTCGCCCAGGCGAACACCACGTACTCGCGACCCGTGTGGGTGGGGAACACGGCGTCGACCGTCCGCGGGGCCGGCCCGGCCCGGACCGCGCCCCGCGCGACGCGCCCGTGGCCGACCTCGAAGACCTGCCAGCCGACCGTCGCGCCGTCCGTCGAACGCACGTCGAACCGCCAGCCGCCCCGGCCGGCACCGAGCTCCTTGCCGAGGTTGTGCGCCGCCCCCTGGCCGCCGCGCGAGGCGACGACCAGCAGGTCCGCGGGACGTGACGGCGGGTTGGACAGCGCGGCGCCCGGCGGGGGATACGCGCCGCCGACGGGGGAGACCCAGTTCACCGCGCCCTGCTGCCCGCCGGTCGTCCCGAAGTCGGCCTTCACGCGCGCCGACCGGTAGAGCGGCGAGACGGTCATCCCGACGACGAGCAACGGCACGGCGATCGCGATCGCCGTTCGCCAGGCCGGCCGGTGCCGCAGCGCGAGCCACGCGGCGGGTGTCACGCCGAACGCGGCGGCGAGCAGCGAGCCACGGGAGAAGGTGGCGAACAGCATCGCCGACAACCCGAGGGCCGCGACCAGCGACACCCAGCGCCAACCGCCACGCAGCCGCAGCGCGAGCACGACCGCCGCCGGCAGCGCGAGCGCCAGCGCGAAGCCCAGGGAGTTCGGGTTGCCGTAGACGCCCTCCAGACGTCCCACGCTGGCCGAGGGCGAGTACACGGAGGCGTGCAGATCCCGCACGTGCACGACCGCGAGCCCACCCGCGACGAGCACGCCCGCGGACGCCGCCGCGAGGGCGGCGAGCGCCCATCCCGGCGACGTGTACAGGCCGATGACGCCGGCCAGCGCGATCAGCGCGACGAGCTCGGCGAACCCCTGGAACACCCCGCCGCCGAAGTCGCCCCACAGCGCCGCGTTGACGGCGGTCCAGGTCGCGAGGGCGGCGAGTGCCGTGATCAGCGCGACGACGGCCCACGCGGCGCGCGGTGGGCGCCCGCGGACGCGCCAGAGGTCCGCGGCGATCGCGACCGCCAGGAGCACGAGCAGGACGCGCCCGACCGTGAGCTGCGGACTGCCGACGGAGGTCGGCCACAGCGGGCCGGCGAGGGCGGCGACGACGAGGGTCCGAGGGCCCCACGCCGCCGCTCCCCGGTCAGCGACGGGGAATCTCCGGCTCGGGCGCGACCGGCACCCCGTTCGGGGACGCCGGTGCCGGCGCGACGACAGGGAAGTCCGGGACCGCGACCAGCTCGCGGCGCCGCCCCGGGAGCCGGCGCGAGACCGGGCGCAGCACGCGGATGACCGCGAGCTGGGCGAGCCGGATGGCGGGCAACGCGGCGCGCGCGTAGTCGGGCGTGGCGGGATCGCCGGCCAGCCGCTCGCGCACGAGCTCGGCGTGGCGCACGATGTCCCTGCCGCCGGACCAGCCGGAGGAGATCGAGCCGTGATGGCGCCGGTAGACGCGACCCAGCCGCGGGTGGACGACCACGCGGCCGCGCAGGGCGAGCGAGACGCCGAGCACCCAGTCGTCGCCGCCGTCGGTGTCCGCGCAGCCGCCGCCGTCGAGCACGACGTCGGTCCGCAGCAGGGCGCCGGTCGTCGGGAACAGCGACGTGACCGCGTGCACCAGCGCGTACGCGCGCGGCGCGCGCGTGAGCCCGTTCGTCCACAGCCGGGGCCAGTGGTGCCGCCGGCCCGTGGTGCCGTCGATGATGCCGGTCGCCACGACCACCGCGGAGGGCGTCGCGCGGGCCGTCTCCAGCAGCTCGGCCACCGTGCCCGGGAGCATCACGTCGTCGGCATCCCACAGCATCGCCCACGGCGTGGTCACCTGCGCGAGGCCGCGGTTGCGGGCCATGCCGACGGTCAGCCGGCGCTCCGTGCGCACCACGCGTACCCCGTCACGGGAGGCGATCGGCGGGTTGGAGGCGTTGTCCACCACCAGGATCGCGGGGCGGGGACGCTGGGCCTGGAGGCTGAAGATGGCTTCGTCGAGCAGGGCGAAGGCGTAGTCGTCCCAGACGGGCACGACCACCGTGAGCGTGGCCGAGGAGTCGGCGTTGGTTTCCACCGGCCGACCATAGCCTTCGGTCAGCCTCGCGGGCGAGCCACGTCCTCGTACACGCCCGCGGCGCAGCGGCCGGTCTCGGCCAGGCCGAGCGTTCTCGCGCGTGCGGCGGCGCCCGCGCGCAGGCGCGCGCGGAGGACCGGCTCGTCCCGCAGCCGTCGCAGCGCCGCCGCCAGCGCGTCCACGTCCCCCGGCGGCACCGTCAGCCCGTCGACGCCGGCGTCGATCGTCTCCGCGATGGCGCGGGCATCCGAGGCCACGACCGGCGTTCCGGCGGCCAGCGCGTCGAAGACGACGCTGCTGATCGAGACCAGCCCGGCCGCCGTGCGGCGCTCGGTGTAGGGCAGCACGATCGCGTCGCACGCGCCCAGCCTCGCCCGGACGTCGGCCGCCGGCAGCGGCCCGAGCGGATCGACGTGGCCGGCGAGGCCGAGGCGGTCGACCGTCGCGAGGATCTTCGCGCGATAGCGCTCACCGGCCCGTGCGCCACCGCCGGCCGGCGGGCCGCCCCAGAGCGCCAGCCGGACGGGCGGGCGCCCGTCATCGCCGCTGAGGAGCGCCAGCGCCTCGAGCAGTAGCTCGATGCCCTTGCCGCCGTACCAGTACCCGTAGAAGCCGAGCAGGAGCGAGCCGCCCGGCTCCGGATCGCCCATCCCGTAGTCGGAGGCCGGGCGGGCCGGGTACGGGTCGCACGGATAGGGGAGCGTCACGAACCGCGCGCCGCCCCCGAGCGCGGCGGCCGCCCGCTCCGTGCCGCGGCGCGACAGCACGAAGATCACCGTGGCGCCACGAGCCACCTCCCGCTCCAGTCGTCGCGCCGGCCGGTCGCCCGCGAGGGCCGCGACCGCGCGCAGGCTGCGGTGCTCGCGCACCGCCGCGGTGTGGAACGGCCGCCACGCCAGTCGCGGCGGGTCGTGCGCGGTCAGGACGACCGGCGGCCCACCCGCGCGCACCACCGCTCGCGCGGCGTACAGCTCGCGCAGCGCGCTGCCGCCCAGCTCGGCGTGGACGACATCGAAGTCGCCCGCCGCGGCGACCGCCGCCACCGCGTGTCGCCGCACGTCCCCGATCGTGTCGGCGGCGATCGAGACCCGATCCAGCGGCTGGATCTCCACACCCGCCTGGGTCCCGACCGCCCGGCGAAACCGGACGGCGTAGGCCGCGATACCGCTCTCATCGTCCGCCCGGGGTGACAGATGCAGGATGCGCAATGCGCGTCCGAACCTAGCCGCTCGCGGGGCCGACGAGGGGCCGGCGTTCCTCAAGGGGTGGGCGGGATCGGGTCCAGCCAGCCTCCGTCCACCTCGTGGACGGAGTCGGCCGAGATGCGCAGCATCTCGGCGTGCGGCCGGCTCGATGTCGCCAAGCGCATCACGCCGGTGGCCATCCGCCGCCCAATAACTGCGGACAGGGCTCGGTCCCGACCCTCGCTCACCTCCAGTCCTGGTCCCGGTGTGGATCCGGTACGTCGCGCGGTTCCGTGTGCGGACCGAGTTGGGTGACCTCGCGTGGTTCGTGATGTTCCACCTCCACGACCGTGACAGCGAGCCCTGGGGTTCGTTCAGGCCTCATGCCTCTTCAAGCACTGATGTCGCGCCGCGCCCGTGGATGTGTCCTCGCGTTCGCGCTGCTCGTCGTCCTCGTCGAGGCGGGTGGCGCGGCGCGAGCCGAGCCGGCGTGGGCGGAGAAGACATGCCAGATCGACCGCGAGAGCGAGATCTCCTTCCCGCACCATCCGTACCTGACGTGCGCGGCGGCCAAGAGCATCCTGCTCCGCCTCAAAGGCCGGCACTCCGTCGTGCCCATGGCCTGCCACCGCACCCGCACGATCATGGGCTGGCACATCAGGGCGACGACCAAGGTCCCCAGCGGCATGACCAGCACCTACACCCGCGGCCGCTACTCGTTCCAGTACTCCCGACTGGCAACCCCAGCCCACTCCTGCCCACCCGACGAGGGCGACGAGCCCGACGCGTAGTGGCCTTCGCCCCGACGTTCGATCAGTACCAATCGGCCCCGCTCGGCGGCCACCACGGCGACATGCCCGCCCGGTGCTCTTTCACCAAGGATCGCAAGTGAGCTCGTGACCTCACTGAGCATCATCCCGATGCTGTGCGGGGTCGCGCTCTTGGCGAGTTGCGGGTCTCAGACGGCGAGCTCGGCCGACACGGCGGTCGCCGGAAGCACGGCCCCCGGCCTCGTCGCACATGCCCCGAAGAGGGCTGCCTACCGGTTCGTCGGGAAGCCGATCGTCCTGCTTGCCAATGCGAACCCAGATCCGGCGCACAACCTTCAGTTCACGGTTCTGGTCCGTCTCGACAGAGCGCTCCCGCGCGCGGTGAACGGCAGCCGGTCTCTGCTGCAACTCGACGACACGCCTGGTGCGCCGTTCGCCGCTTCCAGCCATCCGCACTGCTACCTGGCGACGATCAGCAGCGATATGCCGCTCCCTGGATCACCGCTTCGCAAGGTCAAGGACGGCACCCACGTCGTTGTCGCGGTTCGGCGTCATCACGTCGATCTGACAACCGCGAACGTTGCCGTCAGACATGTCGACGGCATCGACGACTCATTCGCGGCTCCCTCTGTCCGCAAGCTCGGCTGCGCGTCCCGCAGGTCGAACGGCTAGACCTGCCGCCAAGCGCGGCCGCCAACGAGGTACAGGCACGGCGGGCTTCCGCTTGGTGCCGGGGCCGTCAGGCCGCCGGCGTCGTTCGCCGAGCGCTTCAGGGCGCGGCCGTTTTCCTCGAGCGGGACACGGGGACTCGAACCCCCGACCTCCCGGGTGCGATCCAGGCGCGCGGCGCTGCTGCCGGCAACACCAAAAGGACGGCTGATCGGCAGCGATCGGCGGCCATCCACGGGTATCTGGGCGGGTTCAGGCACTAATGCCTGAAACCCGTGCGCGATCCGGGGGACCTCTATCCGCCTCCGGAACGACGAAACCCCCGCGTTAGCGGGGGCTTCGTAGGAGTGGAGCTAGTCGGGCTCGAACCGACGACCTCCTGCATGCCATGCAGGCGCTCTCCCAGCTGAGCTATAGCCCCAGGTC
>DASYBY010000395.1:0-5134 GCA_036500525.1 Baekduia sp.
CGCCTCGACGACCCGCATCTCTGGGATCGCTGCGAGCGGCTCGGGCTCGACGTGGCGCGCTTCGAGGTCGACCGGCGCCGCCCCGAGGTCGCCGCCCGCGTCCAGCGCGACCTGCGCGAGGGCATGCGTGCGGGCGTCACCTCCACACCGGCCCTGCTGCGGCCCGCCTCGGTAGACTGAAGCGGAACTTTCGGATCGTGAGACAAGAGACACCCGGCCCGCCGAGTCCGACGCGCGGGCCCCAGGAGGATTGACATATGTCAAATGACGCTGTGACCACGGTCACCGTCGAGATCGCCGGCTCGGAGATCTCATTCGAGACGGGCAAGATGGCCAAGCAGGCCTCTGGCGCCGTCGTCGTCCGTCAGGGCGACACGATGGTGCTCAACACCGCCACCATCGGCAACCTTCGCGACATCGACTTCCTGCCGCTGAGCGTGGACGTCGAGGAGCGCATGTACGCCGCGGGCAAGATCCCCGGCTCCTTCTTCAAGCGCGAGGGTCGTTCCGGTGAGAAGGGCACGCTCACCGCGCGCATGATCGACCGGCCGATCCGCCCGCTCTTCCCCAAGGGCTGGCGCTACGAGACGCAGATCGTCGCGATCCCGCTCTCGATCGACCACGTGCACCCGTACGACATCCTGGCCATGAACGGCGCCTCGGCGGCCCTCATGCTCAGCCCGGTCCCGCTGCCCCATCCCGTGGGCGCGGTCCGCATCGGCAAGATCGACGGCAACTTCGTCGTCAACCCGCCGGAGGAGGACCTCCTCGAGAACACCGACCTCGACCTGATCGTGGCCGGCACCGAAGAGGCCATCCTGATGGTCGAGGCCGGCGCCAACGTCGTGTCCGAGGCCGAGATCCTCGATGCGCTCGACATCGCGCACGACGCCATCAAGAAGCTGTGCGCCGCCCAGCACGAGCTGCGCGAGAAGGCCGGCAAGGAGAAGCTGGTCGTCGACTTCCCGGGTGTCGACCCGGGCCTGCTCGGCGAGATCGACGCCAGCCACGGCGCTGCTCTCCGTGACGCGACGCAGGTGTTCGACAAGCTGGAGCGCCAGGACGCGACCAAGGCCGTCGAGACGGCCGTGATCGAGAAGTACTCCGGCGATCCCGACGCCGACACCTACGGCGAGTACAGCTCCAAGGCCAAGGCGGCCTTCGCCAAGCTCGAGAAGCAGATCATCCGCGAGCGCATCGCCAAGGAGAAGAAGCGGCCTGACGGCCGTGGCGAGCGCGAGATCCGGCCGATCTCCATCGAGACCTCCGTCGCCCCGCGCACGCACGGCTCCGCGCTGTTCACGCGTGGTCAGACGCAGGCCCTCAGCGTCGCCGCCCTCGGCACGCTGAAGGAGGAGATGCGCCTCGACACCCTCGGGCTCGAGACCAAGAAGTACTACTGGCACCACTACAACTTCCCGTCCTTCTCGGTCGGGGAGACCGGCTTCATGCGCGGCCCCAAGCGCCGTGACATCGGCCACGGTGCCCTGGCCGAGCGCGCGCTCGTCCCGGTGGTCCCGTCGATCGAGGACTTCCCGTACACGGTGCGCGTCGTCTCCGACATCCTCGAGTCCAACGGCTCGTCGTCGATGGCCTCGGTCTGTGGCTCCTCGCTGTCGCTGATGGACGCGGGCGTGCCGATCAAGGCGCCGGTCGCGGGCATCGCGATGGGCCTGATCAAGGAGGGCGACGACTACACCGTCCTCACCGACATCGCCGGCGTCGAGGATCACCTCGGCGACATGGACTTCAAGGTCGCCGGCACCGCGGAGGGCATCACCGCCCTCCAGATGGACATCAAGATCACGGGCGTCACGTTCGACATCCTCCGCGACGCCCTGGCCCAGGCCAAGGAAGCGCGCCTGGACATCCTGGGGCAGATGGCGCAGGTCATCGACGCGCCGCGCGAGCAGCTCTCGCAGTACGCGCCGCGCATCATCACGGTGCAGATCGACCCGTCCAAGATCGGTCTCCTGATCGGCAAGGGCGGCGAGACGATCCGCGGCCTCTCCGAGGAGTTCGAGTCCCAGATCGACGTCAACGACGACGGTCAGGTCCTCGTGTACTCCGCCAACGGTGAGCTCGGCGAGAAGCTGGCCGAGCGGATCCGGACGATGACCAAGGAGGTCGAGGTCGGCGACGCCTTCAAGGGCAAGGTCGTCAAGACCACCACCTTCGGCGCCTTCGTCGAGCTGGCCAAGGGCACCGACGGCCTGCTGCACATCTCGAACGTCTCGCCCGGCGAGCGCGTCGACACGGTCGAGCAGGTCCTCAACAAGGGCGACGAGATCGACGTCCGCGTGGTCGAGGTCGACCGCGAGCGCGGCCGCATCGGCCTGCGCCTCGCCGCGGACCCGGACATCGCCGGCAAGTCCGTCGAGGAGCTCGCCACGGTGGGCGCCGGTGGCGGCGGAGGCGGCGGCAACGGCGGCGGCCCGCGCCGTGAGCGCGGCGGCGACCGCGGCCCGCGCGGCGGCGGAGGCGGCAGCGACCGCGGCCCCCGTGGCGGCGGCGACGGCGAGGGCGGAGACCGCCCGCGTGGCTCCGGCCGCCCGCGGCACCGCTCCGACCGCGACCCCGACCGGGACTAGACGCCCTGCGTGAAGAGCATCGCCTGACCGAGCTGCCCTCGGGCGTGCGGGTCGTCACGGAGTCCATGGACTCCGTGCGATCCGCGGCCCTCGGGTTCTGGATCGGCACGGGCTCCGGATTCGAGACCGCCGACCGTGCGGGCCTGTCCCACCTGCTGGAGCACATGCTCTTCCGGGGGACGGACCGCTACGAGTCGGTGGAGATCGACCAGCTGTTCGACGGCATGGGCGCCGAGATCAACGCCGGCACGGGCAAGGAGACCACGTCGGTCTACAGCCGCGTGCTCGACATCCATCTCGAGCAGGCCTTCGACGTCATGGCCGACATGGTCTGGCGTCCCCGCATCGCCGACGAGGACTTGGCGCAGGAGCGCGAGATCGTCCTCGAGGAGATCGCGATGTACGAGGACGACCCGCAGGACCGCGTCTTCGACGTGCTCGGCGAGGCCGTCTTCGGCGACCACCCGCTCGGCCGGGCGATCATCGGCACGCGCGAGGTGGTGGCCAACACGCCGGCCGCCGAGGTCAGCGCGTTCCACGCCGGCCGCTACACGGCGCAGAACGTCGTGGTGGCCGCGGCCGGGTCGCTCGACCACGACCGCATCGTCGAGCTCGTCCAGCAGACGCTGGGCGAGCCCGTCCGGCTCGGCGCGCCGCCCGCGCCACTGCCGCTGCCGGCCGGCGCGGTGGCCCGCCGCCGGTTCTTCGCCAAGGAGACCGAGCAGTACCACGTGGCGCTCGGCGCGCCCGGCGTCGCCCGCGACGACGAGCGCCGCTTCGTGCTCCGCGTGCTCGACGGTGTGCTCGGCGGCACCTCGTCGTCGCGCCTGTTCCAGGAGGTGCGCGAGAAGCGCGGCCTGGCCTACTCCGTCTACTCGTTCTCCGGGTCCTACGCCGGCACGGGCCAGGTCGGCCTGTACCTCGGCACGCGGCCCGACAACGTGCAGAAGGCGATGAAGGTCGTCGCCGAGGAGCTCGAGCGGCTGCTGCAGGACGGCATCACCGCCGAGGAGCTCAAGCGCTCCAAGGAGAACGTCAAGGGGCGCGTCGTGCTGGCGCTGGAGTCCACGACCGCGCGGATGAACCGGCTTGGCTCGTCCGTGCTGGCCGACATGCCCGTGCTGACGGTCGACGAGGTCGTCGAGCGCATCGACGCGGTCACGGTCGAGGACGTCGTGGCGCTGGCGCGCGAGCTGTACGCGCCGGAGAAGCTCAGCGCCGCAGGCATCGGTGGCGACGAGTCCGTGTTCCGCAGCGCGCTGGTGCCGATCAGCGCGTCGCTGGCGGAGCTCGCCGCGGCATGAGCGACGCCGGGGCGGCGCCGCTGCGCGTCGGCGTCGCCGGGGCGGCGGGCAAGGTCGGGCAGGCGATCTGCGCGGGGGTGGAGGATGCGAGCGATCTCGTCCTCGCCGGCCGCGCCGATCCCGCGCTCGACACGCCGCTGGCCGACATCCTCGGCGACTGCGACGTCGTCGTCGACTTCACGCGCCCCGACACGGCCTTGGCGAACGCGCTCGCGTGCGTCGAGGCCGGGGTGCACGTCGTCATCGGGACGACGGGCTTCGACCCGGCGCCGCTGCGCGAGCGCCGCGGCCCGGGCAACGCGTTCCTGGCGCCGAACTTCGCCATCGGCGCGGTGTTGATGATGCGATTCGCGGTCGAGGCGTCCAAGTTGATGGCCAAGGCCGAGATCGTCGAGCTGCACCACGACGGCAAGCTCGACAAGCCCTCGGGGACGGCCAAGCGCACGGCCGAGCTGATGGACGGCGACGTGCCGATCCACTCCCTGCGGCTGCCCGGCCTGGTCGCCCACCAGGAGGTCATCCTCGGCGACGTCGGCCAGACGCTGACGATCCGCCACGACTCGACCGACCGGACGTCGTTCGTGCCCGGCGTGCTGCTGGCCGTGCGGCGCGTCGCCGACCAGGGCGAGCCGCTGGTCGTGGGGCTCGAGCAGCTGCTCTTCCCGCCCGCGGCGTGATCCGCGCCGCGGCGCTCGGCGACGCGCGCGCGATCGCCGAGTTGGAGGTCCGCGCGTGGCGGTGGGCGTACGTGGACTTCGTGCCGGACGAGGACATGCCGGCCGTCGACGACCGCGAGGCGCGGTGGCGCACCGAGCCGCTGGAGGGCGCGTTCGTGGCCGAGGTCGAGGGGCGGGTCGTGGGCGTGGTGCGGGTGGGATCTGACGCGGACGTCGCGGCGGGCGCGACCGCCTGGCTGCGCGGCCTCTACGTCGAGCCCGCGGCCCAGGGCGGCGGCCTCGGCGGCGCCCTGCACGACCATGCAGTCGCCGAGCTGAGCGCGGCCGGGTACGCCGACGTCACCCTCGACGTCTTCGCCGCCAACGGCCACGCCCGCGCCTTCTACGAGCGGCGGGGCTGGGCGTCCGACGGCGCGACCGGCGACTGGGCCGGCCTCCCGGGGATGCGCTACCGCCTTAGGCTGCGCGGATGATCCGCCCGGTCGCCGCAGGCGACGTCCATGCGATCACCGCGCTGCAGGTGCGCGCGTGGCGCACGGCCTACGTCGACTTCGTCGACGAC
>DASYBY010000396.1:0-1842 GCA_036500525.1 Baekduia sp.
GGCTCGGAGGCCAGCAGGCTCTCCAGCGGCGTGTCGCGGTCGACGCGCGCGTCGCGCTCGGGCTCGCCGTCGAGCAGCTCGTCGGCGGTCAGCGCGGGCTGGCCGGCGGCGACCGCGGTGTCGACCCGCTCCTGGCGCAGCAGGCCGAGCAGGCGCCCGGCGGCGTCGACCACCGGGAACCACGGCAGGCGGTAGCGCAGGAAGAACTCGTCCTGGGCGGCGAGCGCGGTGGTCGCCATCGGCACGCTGACCGGCTCGGCGTCCATCAGGTCGGCGGCGGTCACGCCCTCGATCCGCTCCGAGAACTGCCCGGCGACGACGGCGCCGCGTGCGCCCTGGCTGAGGAACCAGCCGAGGACGATGAGCCAGATGCCGCTGAACGGGTCGCTCGCGACGGCGAGGAAGAGGCCGCCGCCGATCAGGATGTAGGCCACGCCCAGGCCGAGGCGGCCCGCGACGCGCGTGGCGCGATGACGGTCGCCGGTGACCCGCCACACGATCGCCCGGGCGATGCGCCCGCCGTCCAGCGGGAAGCCAGGCACCAGGTTGAACGCCAGCAGGAACAGGTTGACCAGGCCCAGCCACGCGGTCAGCGCCAGCAGCGGGGTGGACTCGTCGCCGTCGAAGACGTCGAACGCCTGGCCGGTGTGCGAGGTGACCGTGACGCCGATCAGGCACAGGACGACGATCGCGGCGGTGACCGCGGGCCCGGCGGCGGCGACGCGGAACTCCTCGCCGGGCGAGGTCGTGTCGCGCGACAGCTTGGCCAGGCCGCCGAAGAGCCACAGGTCGATGCCGAGCACCTCGATGCCGTTGCGCTGCGCGACGACCGCGTGCCCCAGCTCGTGCAGCGCCAGCGAGACGAAGAACAGCAGGGCGCCGGCGACCGCGACGAGGTAGGCCGTCGTGCTCGACACGTCCAGCACGTCGGAGAAGTAGCCCGACAGCGAGTAGATCATCAGGAACAGCACGAGGAACCAGCTGGGGCTGGCCCCGATGCGGATGCCGAACACCCGCGCGAGCTGTACCGATCCTCCACCGCTGCCGAACATCTGACGACATTGTGGCGCGTACGGTGTGCGCGTGGACGTCGACACCATCCTCGGGCTCTACGCGCACGGCCTGTTCCCGATGGACGAGCCGGGCCCGGCGGTGCCCGCGGAGCTGCCGTGGTGGGTCGCCGATCCGCGGACGGTGTTCGAGCTGGACGCCCCGTCGCGGGCCGCGGTCAGCCGGCGCGTACGGCGCTCGCTGCGCGCCCGCGACGACTGGGAGCTGCGCGTCGACGGTGCGTTCGAGGAGGTCGTCGAGCACTGCGCCCGGCCGCGCTCGCCCGGCGACGGCGTCTGGCTGACCGAGCGGATGGTCGCGCTCTACCGCGTCCTGCGCGCCGCCGGCCACGCCCACACCTTCGAGATCTGGGTCGACGGCGCGCTGGCCGCCGGGCTGATCTCGGTGACGATCGGCCGCGCGGCGATGCTCGAGTCGATGTTCCACCGGGTGCCGCACGCCGGCAACGCGCTCGTCGCCCTCACCCTGGACGCCCTGGCCGGCGGCGGCTGCGAGCTGTGCGACATCCAGACCGGGACGCCGCACACGCTGCGCCTCGGGGCGGTGCAGATCACGCGCGAGGAGTACGAGGCGCGGCTGCGCGCCGCGGTCACAAGGTGATGAACATCACCTCGGATCCGCCCGGGGCGACCTAGTGTCGTGAGTCGTTAATTCGGGTGCAGTATGCGGGATGCTCGGCCCCGGCTGACGGTCGCCGATGACCGAAGGTGAACCCCCGTTCATCGAGGTCAGCGGCGGCCGTCAGGCGGCGGCGAGCGCCCGCAGACTGCC
>DASYBY010000397.1:0-1889 GCA_036500525.1 Baekduia sp.
CGCGACCCGATCTTCGTCGCCGACGGGCGCACGTGGACCTCGGCGGGCGTCACCGCCGGCATGGACGCCTGCCTCGCGCTGGTCGAGGAGGACCACGGACCCGACCTGGCCCGCGCCGTCGCCCGGCAGTTGGTGGTGTTCATGCAGCGCCCCGGCGGCCAGGCGCAGTTCAGCATCCGGCTGCAGACGCGCCCGACCGTCGACGAGCCGCTGCGCGCCGTCCTCGACGCGATCGCCGCCGATCCCGCCGCCGACCACCGCCTCGAGGCGCTCGCCGCCCGCGCGCGCTTCAGCCCGCGCCACCTCAGCCGGCTCTTCACCCGCGACGTCGGGATGACGCCCGCCGACTACGTCGAGATCGTCCGCGTCGAGGCGGCCCGCGCGCTCCTGGAGGACGGCGCCGCGTCCCTCGACACCATCGCCGCCCGCTCGGGCCTGGGCTCCGCCGAGACCCTGCGCCGCGTGTTCGCCCGCCACCTTGGCACGACGCCGGCGGCGTACCGGGACCGGTTCGCGACGACATCGCGCGCGGCCTGACGCGGCCCGCCGGTTGCGCCTCGCGCCGACCGATGCCTCGCAGCGCTGACGACATCGGCGCTTGCGCTCACCGCCGCGCCGGCGCGCGGGACCATCGATGTCGCGGGACCCGTTCCCGCCTTCTCCTCCACCCAGGCGGCGCCATCTTCAGCCCGGTGGCGCCGCCTACGGGGCGGGCCGGGGACTAGGGAGCGTGCTGGGGAGTCACGGATGCGACCCCGGCCGAGGGTGTCGACACTCCTCGAAGTGCTGCATCCCTCAGTGGACCAAGGAGTCGCTCACGATGGAACTCAGGCATCTCAGGTACTTCGTCGCCGTCGCCGAGGAGTTGCACTTCCGTCGTGCCGGGGAGCGGCTGCACGTCGCGCAGCCGGCGGTCAGCGAGCAGGTGCGCAAGCTCGAGCAGGAGCTCGGCGTCCGGCTGCTGGACCGCAACCAGCGCCGGGTCTCGCTCACGCCGGCCGGCGCCGCGCTGCTCGACGAGGCGCGCCACGTGCTGCGCCAGGCCGAGATCGCCCAACAGGCCGCGCGGACGGCCAGCGACCGGGCGAACCTGCGGGTGCGGCTCGGCTACCTGCCCGACTCGCTGCCCGCCGCCGCGCCGCGCGCGCTGCGCCACCTCGCCGCGGTCGCGCCGCGGATCCGCGTCGACCTCGAGGCCGGCCCGGCCCTGCGCCTGATCGAGGCCGTCCGCAGCCAGCGGCTCGACGCCGCCATCATCGGCCTGCCCGCGCCCACGGCGGGGCTGCGCGCGATGCCGCTCGGCCATCAGCGCGCGATGGCCGTCGTGCCCGCCGGCCACCGCCACGCGCGCGATCCGATGATCGCGATCTCGCGGCTGGCGCCCGAGCGACTTGTCGTCCTTCCCCGCGACGCCAACCCGGCGTTCTTCGACGCCGTCGTGGCGATCGCCCGCAACGCCGGGCTCTCGCCGACGCTGGTCGAGACGCAGGCGCCCCACGTCGCGGAGGTCCTGCTCGCGGTCACGGCGGGCGCCGGGCTGGCGGTGCTGCCCGAGTCGGCGACCGAGCGCAACTCGCTCCCGGGCGTGCGGTTCGTGCCGATCGAGACCGCGGTGCCGGCGTTCCAGACCGCGATCGTCACCCGGCCGCACACCGACAAGATCGCGACGCTGGCCTTCCTGCGCGCGCTCGCGGCCAGCGTGCGCGGCCACGCGGGCGAGCGGTCGGCGGTCCCCGTCGGCGCCGCGGCCTAGTGTCGTGAGTCGTTAATTCGGGTGCAGTATGCGGGATGCTCGGCCCCGGCTGACGGTCGCCGATGACCGAAGGTGAACCCCCGTTCATCGAGGTCAGCGGCGGCCGTCAGGCGGCGGCGAGCGCCCGCAGACTGCC
>DASYBY010000398.1:0-2061 GCA_036500525.1 Baekduia sp.
GACGTCCCACTCGAACGGGCCGGGCAGCGTCTCGTCGAAGTCGTTGACGCTGAAGACCAGCCGGCGGTCGGGCGCCGCGAAGCCGCCGAAGTTCGACAGGTGCGCGTCGCCGCAGAGCTGCACCTGCAGGCCGGTCCGCGGTGAGTCGGCGAGGTCGGCCGCCATGAGGAACGCGCCGCCGCGGAAGAACGTGAACGGCGAGACGAGCATCCGGCCGTGGCGGATCGGGACGAGCTCCGACACCCGCGTCTTGGCCTGCTGCTCCAGCAGGTCGGCGGGGCTGCGCCGGTTCGGCGACGGCTCCCAGTCGCCCAGGCGCGAGCGCGGCACCTGCGCGCGGACCGCCCGGCCGCGGTCGGCCCGCTCGGCGGCGGTGCGGTAGGGCGTCGTGCGCCCGTTGCGGCGGGTGCTGGTCGCCGCCTCCTCGTCCACGGTGGAGGTCACCCCTTCATCCAACACCCGCGCCACGGCGCCGGCATCACCCGTTCGGGGTGACCGCGGGGATCGCGGCGGCGATCCGGGTCCCGGCGCCGTCGGCGCTCTCGACGTGCAGGGTGCCGCCGACGGCCTCCACACGATCGCGGAGGCTCTGCAGCCCGGAGCCGACGCGCTCCTGCGCGCCGCCCACGCCGTCGTCGAAGACCTCGACCCGCAGGTGCGCCGGGTGGGCGACGGCGCGCACGAGGATCGACGTCGCGCACGCGTGCCGCTGGGCGTTGGTGATCGCCTCGGCGACCACGTAGTAGGCGGTCGCCTCCGCGGTGCGGTCGAAGCGATCGGACGGCATGTCGAGCACGGTGACCGGGACCGTGGAGCGTGACGCGACGCTGCGCACCGCCCGCGCCAGGCCGAGGTCGGAGACGACCGCGGGATGGATCCCGTGAGCGATCGTGCGCAGCTCGTCGATCGCCACCGTCAGCACCGCGTCGGCCTGCTCGAACAGCGCGGGCGCCTGCTCGGGGGCGTCGCGCGCCCGGCGCGCCGCGAGGCCGAGGTGCGCGGTGAGCGCGACGAGGCGCTGCTGCGCGCCGTCGTGGAGGTCGCGCTCGATCCGGCGGCGGTCGGTGTCGCCGGCCTCGACCAGCCGGGCGCGCGAGGCGCGCAGCAGCTCGGCGAGGTGCTCGCGCTCGGCGACGACGACCGCGAGGCAGAGCGTCGAGAGCGTGGTGATGACGATGAAGAGCTGCGTGTCGAGGACCGTGCGATCGATCGAGGCGAACACGAACGGGCCGAGCAGGTGCGAGGTGTTCCACGCCGTGAAGCCGACGGCCACCGCGATGGCCAGCGTGGCGCCGCGCGGCCCGAGCCGCAGCGCCGCCCAGGCCAGCGCCGGGAAGACGACGTACGTGATCGGGCTGTCGCTGCGCAGCGCGACCTCGCTGAGCACCGCCACCGCGGCGACGACGAGCCCGAGCTCGACGCCGCGGCCGCGCCACCAGCCCGCCGCCGGCCGCCGTCGCCACGCCACCGCCAGCGGCACGACGACCATGGCACCGCAGAAGTCGCCGAGCCACCACGTCCGCCACAGCGTCGGGACGCCGCCGCCGTCGACCACGCCGCCCAGCCGCAGCGACAGCGCGCCGATCGTCGCGCTGATCGCCACGCCGGTCCCGATCGCCAGGAGCAGGCGCCCGAAGTCGTCGACCGTGCCCAGCGGCGGCCGGTCGCCGATCAGCGCGTGCAGCAGCCAGACGGCGGTGAGCACCTCCAACAGGTTGCCGGCGGTCTGGCCGAGCGCGGAGCCGAGCGGCAGCGTGTCGTAGCCGTTGGCGAGGAGATCGCCGATCAGGACGCCGGGCCACCAGCGCCAGTCGCCGAGGTACAGCGCGGCGATCCCGACGCCGACCGGCAGCCACATGATCGACGCCACGGGGCCGGTGACGTCGAGGGCGTCCCCGATCCGCGCCGCGCCGTCGTAGACCAGCGCGAGGGCGACGATGGCGAGGACGTAGCGGGCGCGGGGACCGCCCACACGCGCGGGCATCAGCCCTTCGGGGCGACCGCGCCGCTGCCGTTGGCCAGCACCGCCGTCTTCTGCGCGGTGAACTCCGCGTCGCTGAG
>DASYBY010000399.1:0-7565 GCA_036500525.1 Baekduia sp.
ACCCGGCGACGAAGTCGTACAGGCCCTGCGGGTAGCGCCCGGTGAACAGCAGCGCGAACCACGCGATGATGACGGCGATCCCGGCGATCAGGCCCCAGAAGTACAGGACGATGAAGTGCGGGATGGCGAGGAGGAGGCGGAAGAACGTCGTCAAGCGCGAGCGCTTCTCGACGTACTCGGCTTCGAAGATCGGCTGATCGGTCACGATGTGACGACCCTAACCCGCCGATCGGCCAGATGCCAGCCGGTTAACCGCCCGTTGCCATTTCGACGAACACGTCCAGCGACGCCGGGTTGGCGAGGCTGTCGCGGCTGGCGGCCTGATCGGCCGGCGTGCCCATGAGGATCCGCTTGACCGGGACCTCGAGGACCTTGCCGCTCAGCGTGCGCGGGATCTCGGCGATCTGGCGGACCTCGTTGGGGACGTGGCGCGGCGAGCACTCGGTCCGGATCCGCTTCTTGACGCGCGCGACGAGCTCGTCGGTCAGCTCCTCGCCCTCGCGCAGGACGACGAACAGCGGCATCCAGCCCTCGGTGCCCGCCCGCGGGATGTCGACCACCAGCGCGTCGACCACCGCGTCGTCGGCGAGCACCGCGCGGTAGATCTCGCTGGTGCCCATCCGGATCCCGCCGCGGTTGATGGTGGAGTCGCTGCGGCCGTAGATGATGGCCGTGCCGCGCTCGGTGATCTCGATCCAGTCGCCGTGGCGCCAGACGCCCGGGTAGGTCTCGAAGTAGGACTCGCGCAGCCGCGCGCCGTCGGGATCGCCCCACAGCCGGATCGGCATCGACGGCATCGGCTCGGTGAGGACCAGCTCGCCGACCTCGCCGATGTGCGCGACGCCGTCGGGGTCCCAGGACTCGACCTTCGCGCCCAGCGCGCGCGCCTGCAGCTCGCCGAGGTGGACGGGGAGCGTCGGGACGCCGCCGACGAAGGCCGAGACGACGTCGGTCCCGCCGCTCGTCGAGAACAGCCACGTGTCGGCGCCGACGTGCTCGTAGACCCACTCGAACCCCTCGGGCGACAGCGGCGAGCCGGTCGAGCCGACGGCCGTCAGCTTGCTGAGGTCCCGCCCGGCGCCCGGCTCGACGCCCTCCTTCTGGCAGGTCGCCAGGAAGCTCGCGCTCGTGCCGAAGCAGGTGGTGCCGCTCTCGGCGGCCAGGCTCCACAGCGCGTCGAGCGACGGCGTCGCGGGGTTGCCGTCGTACAAGACGATCGACGCGGGCGTCAGCAGCACGCCGGCCAGGAAGTTCCACATCATCCAGCCGGTGGTGGTGAACCAGAAGACGCGGTCGCCCGCCTGGGCGTCCAGATGCAAGTGCATCAACTTCAGGTGTTCCAGCAGCACGCCGCCCTGGCCGTGGACGATCGGCTTGGGCAGCCCGGTCGTGCCCGACGAGTAGAGCACCCACAACGGGTGGTCGAACGGCAGCTGGGCGAAGATCAGCGGCTCCTGCTGCTGGATCAGCTCCGCCCACGACGCCGCTCCGGGGACCTCACCGCTGCCGAGGTAGTCCAGGACGACCACATGCTCCAGCGACGGGATCTGCTCCCGCAGCTCGGCCACGACGTCGCGCCGGTCGAAGTCCTTGCCGCCGTAGCGGTAGCCGTCGACGGCCAGCAGCACCTTGGGCTCGATCTGCGAGAAGCGGTCGACGACCGACCGCGTACCGAAGTCCGGCGAGCACGACGACCACGTGGCGCCCAGCGACGCACAGGCCAGGAACGCCGCCATCGTCTCGGGGATGTTCGGCATGTACGCGACGACGCGATCGCCCGGACCGACGCCCCGCAGCCGCAGCCCTGTGGCGATCCGCGCGGTCAGGTCGCGCAGCTCGCCCCACGTCATCCAGTCCAGCGCCCGGGTCTCGGACGCGTGCTGCAGCGCGAGGTCGGCGTCCTGCTTGCCGCGGAAGACGTGCTCGGCGTAGCTCAGCGTCGCGCCCTCGAACCACGCCGCGCCCAGCATCGCGTGCGAGCCCAGCACCCGTTCGTACGGCGTCTCGGCGCGCACCTCGAAGAACTCCCAGACCGCCGACCAGAAGCCCTCGACGTCGTCGACCGACCACTGCCACAGATCCGCGTACGAGCCGGTCACGTCCGCGCGCCGCTCGCCCGCGACCCACCGCGCGAACCGCGTGATCGCGGCCCGTTCGATCCGCTCGTCGGTGGGCGTCCACAGGACCTTCGGCTCGGCGCTCTCCATCGCCGGTGCACTCTGTCACAGGCGCCGAGCCCGGCGCGACGGCCGGTCGATAGCGTGCGCGCCATGGATCCCACGACGCTCGCCTTCGCCGGCGCCGCCGAGCAGGCACGCCTGATCCGCGCCGGGGAGGTGTCCTCGCGCGAGCTCGTGGAGACGACGCTGGAGCGCATCGACCGCCTCGATCCGGTCCTCAACGCCTACCGGATCGTCCTGCACGAGCGGGCGCTGGCCGAGGCTGACCAGGCCGACGCGCGCCGGAATGCGGGCCCACCCACCCACGATCGCCCGCTGCTCGGCGTGCCGGTGGCGATCAAGGACGACTGCGACGTCGCCGGCGAGGCCACCGCCTGGGGCACCGCCGCGCACGCCGGACCGGTCGCCCGCGACGCCGAGGCCGTCGCCCGCCTGCGCGCCGCCGGCGCGGTGATCGTCGGCAAGACGATGGTGCCGGAGATGACGATGCTGCCGGCGACCGACACCACCACCTTCGGCTCGGCCCGCAACCCGTGGGACCTCACGCGCACGCCCGGCGGCTCCAGCGGCGGCAGCGCGGCGGCGACCGCAGCGGGCCTGTGCGGCGTCGCGCTCGGCTCCGACGGCGCGGGCTCGATCCGCAACCCGTCGGCCTGGACCGGGCTGTTCGGGATCAAGCCGACGCGTGACCGCGTGCCGGTCGCGCCGCACGCCGACGCGTGGCAGGGGCTGTCGGTCAACGGCCCGCTCGCGCGCACCGTCGCCGACGCGGCGCTCTTCCTCGACGCGACGATCGCCGACGACGGCGTGCCCGAGGGCGGCTTCCTCGCCGCCGCGGCGCGCGCGCCCGGGCGCCTGCGCATCGCGGTGAGCACCAAGCTCCCGCCGGGCGCGCTGCCGTTCATCGGCGCCGAGGAGCGGCGCGCGGTCGAGGCGACCGCCGAGCTGCTGCGCGGGCTCGGCCACGAGGTCGTCGAGCGCGACCCCGACTACCCGCTGTCGCTCTGGGCCGCCACCTACGCCCGGCTGCTGCGCGGCGTCGCCGATGACGTGCGCGACGCCATGCCGCACCCCGAGCTGCTGGAGCGCCGCACGCGCCACGTGGCCGCGCTGGGCCGGGCGATCCCCGCGGGCGCGGTGCGCTGGGCGCGCGGCGCCGAGGCGGAGCAGAACCGGCGCATCGGTGCGCTGTTCAACGACGTCGACGTGCTGATGACGCCGTGCGCGGTCGACGGGCCGTACGTGGCCGGCACGATGGGCGCGCGGGGGACCGCCGGCTACCTGCTGCGCGCCTCCGAGCGCCTGCCGTTCATGCCGGTCTGGAACGTCACCGGCCAGCCGGGCGTCTCGGTGCCCAGCGGCTTCGACGACGACGGCCTGCCGCTCGGCGTCCAGCTGATCGGCCGCCACGGCGCCGACGCGCTGCTGCTGTCGCTCTCGGCGCAGATCGAGGCCGTCCGGCCGTGGGCCGGGCGCCGCCCGCCGGTGGCCGCATGACGCTACGAGGACGCACGGCAGGTACCACTGTCATGCGGTCAGCCGCATGACCACCAACAACGACGAGCTGCTCGACATCGCCGTCGAGGCCGCCCGGACCGCGGGCGCGCTGCTGCTGGAGCGCTTCGGGACCGAGCGCGTGCTGGCGACGAAGTCGACGCCGACCGACGTCGTCAGCGAGGCCGACCTCGCCGCCGAGCGCGCGATCCGCGACATCCTCGCGCGCCGCGCGCCCGACGACGCGGTCATGGGGGAGGAAGGCGAGGACGTCGGCGGCACGAGCGGGCGCCGCTGGATCGTCGACCCGCTCGACGGCACCGTGAACTTCTTGTACGGGTTGCCCATGTGGGCGGTCAGCGTCGCCTGCGAGGGGCTCGCCGGCGTCGTCTTCGACCCGGTGCGCGACGAGCTGTTCACCGCCACCGCGGACGGTCCCGCGACGCTGAACGGGCGCGCGCTGCGCAGCGAGGGTGAGTCCGGGCCGGGCGGCGTGGAGTCGCTCAGCCAGGCGCTGGTCGCCACCGGCTTCGGCTACGACCCGGCGCGCCGCGTGCTGCAGGCCGAGGTCGTCTCCCGCGTGCTGCCGCTGGCCCGCGACATCCGCCGCGCCGGGGCGGCGGCGCTCGACCTCGCGTGGGTCGCCGCCGGCCGCCTGGACGCCTACTACGAGCGCGGCATCAACCCGTGGGACATCGCCGCCGGTGAGCTGATCTGCGCGCGCGCCGGGCTGCACGTCGAGCGCCTGGATCCGGTCGGCGCGCTGCCGTGGGGGATCCTCGCGGCGCCGCCGGCGCTGGCCGCCGAGCTGCGCGCGCTGATCAGCTAGCGGGCCCGCTCAGGCGCCCTTGTGGACCACGCGCTGGGGCGTGAGCCGGAAGGTGACGCGCTGCTCCTCGGGCGTGCGGCCCGGGTAGCTGTCGGCGTCGAGGTACTTCTTGGCCAGCGCGTCGATGACGTCGTCGGCGCCCTCGTGCGTGTCCTCGTCGATCGTCGCGGTGATCGCGACGAACTCGAGCGGGTTGGCGGCGTTGGCCACGCTGATCGTCGCCTGGCCGGCACGGCGCAGGTTGGCCGGCCACGCGCGGCCCTCGGCGGAGTTGACGACCACGCGGCCCTGGTCGTCGGCGTCCACCCAGACCACGACGCTCTGGATCGACCCGTCCCGGCGGACCACCGACAGGTGGGCGTAGTTCTTGTCCGCCACGATCTCTTTGGCGCGTCCTTCAAGCTTGCTGCTGGCCACGAGGGCCTCCTCGTCGAGCTGGTGGTGAGCGGGTCGCCCTCGAATGTATCCGGCGCAGGACGCCGCCCTTGCCTCGCGCGGCGCGCGGTGGTCTCCTGGGTCCATGTTCGAGGAAGCCCAGCTCTACTCGCCGGTGACGCAGGGCGCCGACGGCAGCGTCGAGGTCCATCTCGGCCGCGACCACCCCGGGTTCAACGACCCGGTCTACCGGGAGCGGCGCAACGCGATCGCCGCCGCCGCGATGGCGTGGACGCCGGGCGAGCCGGTGCCGCAGATCGCCTACTCCGACGTCGAGAACGCCATCTGGCGCACGGTCAGCCGCGAGCTGCACGACAAGCACGAGCGCCTCGCCTGCCGGGAGTACCTGGACGCCAAGGAGGCGCTGGCGCTGCCGGAGGACCGCGTGCCGCAGCTCGACGAGGTGACCGCCGAGCTGGCGCCGCTGACCGGCTTCGCCTACCACCCGGCGCCGGGGCTGGTGGAGCTGCGCGAGTTCTACGGGTCCTTGGCCGACTCCGTGTTCCACTCGACCCAATATGTACGCCATCCGTCCGAGCCGCTCTACACGCCGGAGCCCGACATCATCCACGAGGTCATCGGGCACGGGAACATGCTCGCGTCCCCGCGGCTGGCGGCGCTCAAGCGCGAGGCGGGGAGGGCGGCGCAGCGGGTGACGACCGACGCGGCGCTGCAGTCGATCGCCGACGTCTTCTGGTTCACGATGGAGTTCGGCGTGCTGCGCGAGGCGGGCGAGCTGCGCGCCTGCGGGGCGGGCATCTTGTCGTCCTACGGCGAGATCGACGAGTTCCGCCATATGGAGATCCGGCCGATCGACTTCGCCGAGATGGTGACCGTCGACTACGACATCACCAAGTACCAGCCGGTCCTCTACTGCGCGGAGTCCTTCGACCACCTGGAGGACGCGGTCGGCGCGTTCTTCGCGGCGGCCGACGACGACACGCCCGCGCGGCTGGCGGTGCACGCGGCGCGCTGAGGCGCCGCGTGGGCCGCGCGCTCAGTCCGGCAGCGGCACGTTCTGCAGCCGCACGCGCCCCTGGGCGACGAGCTTGCCGTCCTCGCGCGTGATGTCGCATTGCCACAGCTGACCGGTGCGGCCCTGGTGGATCGGCCACGCGCGGACGTCCAGGCGCCCGTCGCGGTGGGCGCGCACGAAGTCGGTGTGGTTGGAGAGGCCGACGGCGAACATGCCCTGCTCGGCCACCGCCGCCGAGGCGCCGATGCTGCAGGCGCTCTCCACGGCGGTCGCGTGGACGCCGCCGTGGACCATGCCCCACGGGGTGTGGTGGTCGGGGCCGGCGGCGATGTGGCCGGTGACCTCGGTGCCCGAGACGGTCGCGGCCACGAAGCCCGCGCCGCGGACGAACGTGCTCGCGGCCTCCAGCGACGGATCGGGCAGCGCGCTCACGCGGCGGCCTTCGCCTCGTCGTGCTGGCGCTGGATCTCGGGCCAGATCAGGTTCGTGTCGTCCGACAGCCCGTCCTTGATCGACTGGGTGAACGGGTCGACGATGATCTCCTCCTGGTCGGCGACGAGCCCGGCGAGGATGCCGGCGACGACGTCGACGCGATCCATCTTGGGGATGTCGAAGCCGGCCGTGAGGTCGGTGTCGACGTAGCCGAAGTGGACGCCGACGACGTGCGTGCCGTCGGCGCGCAGCACCGTGCGCAGCGCGTTGGTCAGCGACCACGCGGCGGCCTTGGAGGCCGAGTAGGTGGCGATCGCCGGGACCGCGACCCACGAGACGACCGACAGGATGTTGACGAGCGTGCCGCCGCCGTTGGCCGCGAGGATCGGGGCGAAGGCGCGGGAGACGGCCATCGTGCCGAAGTAGTTGACCTCCAGCTCGTGGCGGGCGGCGTCGGCCGCGCCCTCGCTGAGCAGCGGGGCGCCGGTGCCGACGCCGGCGTTGTTGATGACGAGGTCGACGTCGGTCAGGCGGGCCGCGGCGGCGGCGACCGAGTCGGCGTCGGTGACGTCGAGCTGGACGGGGATGACGCCGGCGTCGGTGATCGACCCGGGGTCGCGCGCGCCGCCGTACACGGTGGCGCCCTGGGCGACGAGCACCCGGGCCAGCTCCTGGCCGATGCCGCGGTTGGCGCCGGTCACGAGCGCGGTGGTGCCTTCGATGTTCATGCGAGCTCCGTCGTCAGTGGCTTCATGCGACGGACCGTAGCAGGATGGAGTTGCATGAAACAACTAAGGGTGCCGCGGCCGCTCTTCAACAGGCCGCGAGCGCGTCGGCGTAGAAGCGGAGGTACGCGTCGTAGTGGGCGTGCCAGTAGGCGTTGTCGTGGGCGCCGGGCCAGTGGTGCATGGGGATCTTGAGCGCGGCGGCGAGCGCCTCGTCGCCCGGCCGGAACGGGTCGTCGGTGCCGCCGTCGAGCCACAGCCGGGCGTGGCCCCAGGCCGCGGGGCCCTGCGCGCGGGCGATGGCGACGACGTCGTGGCGCCCGAAGTCCTCGGCGTCGTCGAACGCGCCCGCCGCCGAGTCGCCGCCCTGCTGCCAGACCGCGGCGGAGTGGCCGCCGACGGCGCAGAACGCCGAGGGCCGCAGGCGGGCGATGTCGAACGCGCCGAAGCCGCCCATCGAGATGCCGCCGATCGCGACCCGGTGCGGGTCGGCG
>DASYBY010000400.1:0-7004 GCA_036500525.1 Baekduia sp.
CTCAACATGGGGTCCATGAACTACGCCAAGTACTCGGCGCGGCGCAAGGACTTCGTGTTCTCGACGATCTTCCCCAACCCGTTCGACGAGATCATCGAGTTGTTGAAGGCCATGCGCGAGCTGGGCATCAAGCCCGAGCACGAGTGCTTCGACCTCGGCCACGTCGGCTCGCTGGCGCCGCTGATCGACATGGGGTTGTTGGAGGGACCGCTGCACGCCGACTTCGTCATGGGCGTCACCGGCGGCGTCCCGCCGACCGCCCGCAACCTCGCGGCGATGGCCGAGAACCTCGCGTGGGCGAGCCAGGGCCTCGACGGCCACTGGGGCGTCATCGGCATCTCGCGCGTGCAGTGGACGATGCTCGCGGCCGGGCTGTCGCTGGGCGGGTCGATCCGCGTCGGGCTGGAGGACAACCTCTACCTGCCCGACGGCGAGATGGCGCGCTCCAACGGCGAGCTGATCGCCCGCGCCCGCCGCATGACCTTCGACGCCGGCCGCCGGCCCGCGACCGTCGAGGAGGCGCGCGGCCTGCTCGGCCTGGCGGAACGCTCGCCCAGGGGGCGAGGTTCCGGGCAGCAGCTCGCCCAGGGGCTCGCTCCTGCGGCCGTCGAGTCGCAGTCGTGATGGCTCCCCTGCCCTTCGAGGGCCTGAAGGTCCTCGACCTCAGCCGCCTGCTGCCCGGCGGGTTCTGCTCGCTGCTGCTGGCCGACTTCGGCGCCGACGTCGTCAAGGTCGAGGACACCGGCATGGGCGACTACATCCGCTGGGCGCCGCCGGCCTTCGAGGGCGCCGACGAGACGGCCAAGAGCGCGATGTTCCTGTCGTTGAACCGCGGCAAGCGCTCGGTGCGGATCGACCTCAAGAGCGAGGCCGGCCGCGACGTGCTGCTGCGCCTCGTGCGCGACGCCGACGTCGTGCTGGAGTCCTTCCGCCCCGGCGTCATGGAGCGCCTCGGCGTCGGCTACGAGCGGCTGCGCGAGGAGAACCCGCGCATCGTCTACTGCGCGATCACCGGCTACGGACTGACCGGCCCCAACGT
This sequence comes from Baekduia sp., assembly GCA_036500525.1. Lineage (GTDB taxonomy): Bacteria > Actinomycetota > Thermoleophilia > Solirubrobacterales > Solirubrobacteraceae > Baekduia. Next base: position 1,040 of record DASYBY010000400.1, read on the forward strand.
GGACCGCTCCGGTCACGACATGAACTACCTGGGGCTCAACGGCGTCCTGGCGATCACCGGCGACGAGGACGGCCCGCCGGTGCAGGCCGGCGGCCAGATCGCCGACCTCGGCGGCGGCGCGCTGATGGCCGCCTTCGGGATCCTCGCGGCGCTGCGCGAGCGCGACCGCAGCGGCGAGGGCCAGCTCGTCGACGTCTCGATGTTCGACGGCGCGCTCTCGTGGCTGGCGATGGTCGCCGCCCGCGTCTTCGCCGCCGGCGACCGCCCGCGCCGCGGCGAGGAGATGCTCACCGGCTCGCTGGTCTGCTACCGCCCGTACCGGTGTGCCGACGGCTGGGTCACGCTCGGCGCGCTGGAGCCGAAGTTCTTCGCCGCGTGGTGTCGCGGGGTGGGGCGCGAGGACCTGATCGAGCGCCAGTTCGAGAAGCCCGGCAGCCCGACGCACGCCGAGATCGAGCAGGTCTTCCTGACCCGCACGCGCGACGAGTGGGCCGCGTTCGCCGACGAGCACGACTGCTGCCTGGAGCCCGTGCTCGAGGTCGAGGAGGCGCTGGCCTCCGAGCTGGTGCGCGCCCGCGAGATGGTCATCGAGTTCGAGCAGCCCGGCGCCGGCAAGGTGCAGGGGCTCGGCATGCCGGTGAAGCTGTCGCGCACGCCCGGCCAGGTCCGCCGCGGCGGGCCGGCGCTCGGCGAGCACACCGAGGAGGTGCTGCGCGCCGCGGGCTACGGCGACGAGGAGATCGCGACGCTGGTCGCCTCCGGGGCCGTCGCGGTCGCGGCCGGCGAGGCCTCCGCCGACGGTGACAGGACGTTCATGGCGCGATGAACTCGCAAGGCCTCCTCAAGATGAGCGAGCTGGCGCAGCGCAGCGGCGTGTCGGCGGGCACGATCAAGCACTACCTGCGCGAGGGGCTCCTCGGCGACGGCGAGGCCGAGGGCGTGGTGCGCACCTCGCGCAACATGGCCTACTACCCGCCGGCCTACGTCGAGCGCATCACGCTCATCAAGCGGCTGCAGGAGGACCGCTTCATGCCCTTGAAGGTCATCAAGGGCATGCTCGACGAGGACCCCGATCGCGCGCTCGCGCTCGTCGCGCTGGAGGACCGGATCATCGAGCGCGCGCTGGAGCAGCGCGAGACCGCGCGGGTGAGCCCCGACGAGATCCGCGAGCGCTACGACCTGCCCGACAACGTGCTGGAGCGCCTCGCCGAGCTGCAGGTGCTCACGCCTAACGAGCGCGGCTACGACGCCGACGACGTGGCGATCATCGAGGCGATGGTGCGCTTCCGCGCCGGCGGCTTCGACGAGACGCTCGGCTTCACCGTCTACGACACGCTGCGCTACCGCGAGGCGCTGCAGCCGCTGGTCGAGGACGAGATCGGCACCATGTTGGGGCGGTTGGCCGGCGAGGTCGACGCCGAGCGCGCGGCCGACATCATCGCCTCGGGCACCGAGCCGCTGCGCGAGCTGCTCGGCGCGATGCACTCCAAGCTGATGCTGGCCGAGCTGCGCCGTCAGGCCGGCGAGCGCTGAGCGCCCGCCCGGCTCGTGTTCCTGCCCACGCGTGAGCCGTTCGACGGCGCGGCGGTCGTCGCGTTCCTGGCCGCGCGGGCGATCGCGGGCGTGGAGGAGGTCGGCGACGATCAGACCTACCGGCGCACGCTGGCGCTGCCGCACGGCGGGGCGATCCTCACGCTGACGCCGGAGGCCGGCGGGGTGGAGGCGACCTTCGCGCTGGACGATCCGCGCGACGAGGAGGCGGCCGTGGCGCGGACGCGCGCGCTCTTCGGCCTGGACGCCGACCCGGCCGCGGTGGCCGGCGTGCTCGGCGCCGACGAGCACCTCGGGCCGCTGGTCGCCCGGCGGCCGGGGCTGCGCGTGCCCGGCGTGGTCGACGGCTGGGAGATCGCGGCGCGCGCCGTGCTCGGCCAGCAGGTCAGCGTCGCCGCGGCGCGCGTGCTGGCCGGCCGGATCACCGCGGCGATCGGCGAGCCGCTCGCCCGTCCCGACGGCGGGCTGACCCACCGCTTCCCGCGGCCGGAGGCGGTGCTCGCCGCGCCCGACACCACGTTCCCGATGCCGCGCTCCCGCGCCCGGGCGCTGCGCGAGCTGGCGGCCGCCGGCCTGGTGCTGGACGGGCCGCACGATGCCGCGGCGCTGCTCGACGTCTGGGGGATCGGCCCGTGGACCGCGGGCTACGTGGCGCTGCGCCTCGGCGATCCCGATGTGTTCCTCCCCGGCGACGTGGCGGTCGTGCGGGCGCTGCGCGAGCTCGGGCTGACCGTCGACGATGCGCAAAGATGGCGACCTATGCGTAGCTATGTCGTCATACATCTCTGGGCAAACCTGGCGAAATCGGGCGCACCGGCCGCCGGTTGAAGCAGGAGACGCCTGACCGGCGAGGTAGGGATACCGGGATGAGGTTGCCCCGGGTCGCCGGCGCTCCACCCGAGGTCCGCTCGCTGGCGATCCTGACCGCCGCGTCGGCGGCTGCCTGCGCGTTCTCGGCGATCTTCCCCGTGGCGCCGGGCCGGCCGCTCGCGCTGCTGCTGGTCCTGACGGGCGTCGGCGTGGTGCTCGCGCTCGCGCTGGCGGCGTTCGGGCCGCGCGTGACACAGACGCAGCTCGCCGTGACGGTGGGCTTCGTGATCGTGCTCGCCAGCGTCCTGGTGGGCGCGTCGTCGACGACTGGCGGCGCGATGCTCGTCGGCTACGGCTACGTGTGGATCACCGTCTACAGCGGCCTGTTCCTCTCGCGCCGGGCGATGCAGGTCCACGCGGCGATGATCACCGTCGGCTTCGGCGTCGCGCTGCTGGCCAGCGGGCTGCCGCAGACGCTCACCGCGTGGGTGCTGGTGTCGGCGACGGTCTGGTTCTCGGGCCACGCGCTGTCGCGGCTGGCCGAGCGCGGGCGCCGCGACGCCGAGACAGATCACGTCACCGGGCTGCTGAACCGCCGCGCCTTCGTCGCCGCCGCCGAGCGCGAGCACGAGCTGGCCGCGCGCACCGGCGCCGACCTCTCGGTCGTGCTCATCGACCTCGACGGCTTCAAGGCCGTCAACGACCGCGACGGCCACGCCGCCGGCGACCGCCTGCTCGCCGAGCTGGCCGCGGCGTGGCAGGCCGCGCTGCGGCCGGCCGACGTGCTGGCGCGCCACGGCGGCGACGAGTTCGCCCTGCTGCTGCCCGCGACCTCGGAGAACGGCGCCGCCTACGCCGTGCAGCGGCTCCACGAGGCGCACCCGCAGCCGTGGTCGGCGGGCGTGGCCGGCTGGGCGCGGCGCGCGTCGCTCGACGATGCGCTGGCGATCGCCGACGCGCGGCTCTACGAGGTCAAGCGGGCGCGGCCCGCGGCGCCCGGGCGGTCTTAGCCCGCCGTCGCGCCCGACTCCGCCCGCGTGCCTGCCGCGCGCAGGTCGTCCTCGGTCCACGCCGCCGCCAGCCGCACGATCGTCGCCGCGGCCGAGGCCATGTCGTGCAGCGACGCCCACTCGCGGACCGAGTGAAACTCGTGGCCGCCGGTGAAGATGTTCGGCGTCGGCAGGCCCATCGCGCTGAGCTTCGAGCCGTCGGTGCCGCCGCGGATGACCGTGCGCTGCGCGACGAGCCCCTCGGCGCTGATCGCCCGCTCGGCGGCCTCGACGACCTCGGGGAACGGCGCGAGGTGGCTGCGCATGTTGGGGTACTGCGGATGGACGGAGACCAGGAGCCTGGCGCGCGGCTCGGCGCCGACGATCTCCTCGGCCGTCGAGCGCAGGAGCGCGACGTGCTGGGCGAGCAGGTTGTCGTCGAAGTCGCGCACGATCGCGGAGATCGTGGTGTGCTGCGCGTCGCCGGTGACCGAGAACACATGGATGAACCCGTCGCGCCCGTCGGTCGTCTCCGGCGTCAGGCGGTCCTGCGGCAGCGCCGCGACGATGCGCGCCGCCAGCCGCGCCGCGTTGACGAGCTTGCCCTTGGCGAAGCCGGGGTGGATGTCGACGCCGTCGACGGTCAGCGTCACCTCGCAGGCGGTGAACGTCTCGTCCTGCAGCTCGCCGACCTCGCTGCCGTCCATCGTGTAGGCGCAGTAGGCGCCGAAGCGCTCCACGTCGAACAGCGTGGCGCCCTCGCCGATCTCCTCGTCGGGCGTGAAGCAGACGCGCAGCGTGGGGCGGGGCAGCTCGGGGTGGGCGGCGAGGTGGGCGATCGCGGTCATGATCTCCGCGACGCCGGCCTTGTCGTCGGCGCCGAGCAGCGTGTCGCCGCTGGAGGTCACGACGTCGTGGCCGACCTTGGCGGCCAGCGTGGGCATGTCGGCGGGGTCGAGCACGGTGTCGCCCTTGGGCAGGCGGATCGGCGTGCCGTCGTAGTCGCGGTGGACGATCGGCTCGACGCCGTCGCCGGGCGCGTCCGGGCTGGTGTCGACGTGGGCGATCAGGCCGATGACCGGCGCATCGGCGACCGTGGCCGCGAGCGTCGCGACGACGTAGCCGTTCTCGTCGAGGAACGCGTCCTCGACGCCGATGGCGTGCAGCTCGGCCAGCAGCAGGCGGGCGACCTCGAGCTGCCCCGGCGTGCTGGGACTCTGCGTGCGGTCGCGCTGCGCGGTGGACGCGATGCGGACGTAGCGCTCGAAGCGCTGCAGCAGGCCCGGCGCAAGCTCCTGCGCCAGCGGGGAGGAGTAGTCGGACGGCATCGACCCAGCGTAATGGTCGCCCGCGCGCCCCCGATCACCAGCGGACCGCGTGCTGCTCCATCACGCCCCAGCCGCGGGCGACCTCCAGCCCGCCGGGCAGCGTGCCCGCGAAGGTCCCGAACGGCTGGACGTACTCGCTGGCCAGCAGCTTGAAGTCGTCGGCGCGGGCGCGGCGGGCCTCCTCGGCAAAGCGCAGCTCGGCGTCGTCTGCGGCCCACGTCACCGCGCCGAGGTCCTCCGCGAAGGCGCCGGGCGGCACCTCGCGCGCGAGGCCGTCGACCCAGACCGTGCGCTCGCTGCCGGCCTCGGCGTCGTGCACGCCGTCCACGAGGTTCCACGCCAGCGCGCGCCCGTCGGGCGTCTCGCCCACGCCCGCGCACCAGCGCCAGTCGGTGCGGCGGGCGTGGTAGCCGGCGGAGTCGTCGATCAGCCCGCGCAGCTCGACGGGTCTGCCGTCGACCGTCCCGACCGCGCGCACCGGCTGCTTGCGCGTCCAGATGTAGGAGCGGCCGTGGCGGGAGGTCACCGCCATCGGGTCGCCGTCGGGCTCCAGGCGCAGGTCGACCGTGCCGAAGCGGACGCGATCGTCGTCGAGCGTGAGCGTCCCGGGGCGGAAGACCGTGCGCTCGCGCAGCTCGCGGCGATCCCACACCGCCCAGAAGGCCTGCGGCAGCCCGGCGATCCGCACCTGCGCGGCGCAGAGCATCACGGCCTCGCCGTAGAGCCCGACGTAGCGCCAGTGCTTCAGCGGGCGCCCGGCGCGCATCAGCGCCATGCGGGCGGGTGGGACAGGCAGCCCGGTCGGGCGGTCCCGCAGCGGTAGGGCATCCAGGGCTGACATTCGCCGGGTATGCTCCCACGGACGTCGGTTGACTGACCAGTCAATCGCCAGATTCGGGGGAATCCAACAGTGCGCGCCGCTGCAGTCCAACTTACCGCGACCGCCGACCAGGCCATCAACCTGGACACGGCCGACCGGCTCGTCCGCGCCGCCGTCCGTGACGGCGCGGCGCTCGTCGTGCTGCCCGAGAAGTGGTCGGTCTACGGCTCGCCCGAGGATCAGCGCGCCGGTGCGGAGGCCCTCGACGGCCCCGCGCTGAGCTGGGCGCGGGCGATCGCGCGGGAGCTGGAGATCGATCTCGTGGCCGGCTCGATCGCCGAGGCGCCGGAGCCCGGGGCGGCCGAGACCCGCGGGCGCAACACCTCGGTCCACGTCGGCCCCGACGGCCGCGACCGCGCGACCTACCGCAAGCTCCACATGTTCGACGTGGTGGTCGGCGGCCGCGA
>DASYBY010000401.1:0-8199 GCA_036500525.1 Baekduia sp.
TCCGTGGCGGACGGCGTCGCTGACGCGCCGGTCTGCCACGTGTCCTGGTTCGAGGCCGAGGCCTTGGCGCGGTGGTGCGGAGCACGGCTCCCCACCGAGCCCGAGTGGGAGAAGGCCGCCAGTCGCCTCGACGGCGTCGGAAGCGTCTGGGAGTGGACCGCCGGCCTGTTCGGCGGCTACCCCGGCTTCCACCCGCATCCGTACCGCGAGTACTCCGAAGTCTTCTTCGACCAGCAGTACCGCGTCCTCCGCGGCGGTTCGTGGGCCACCTCGCCCCGGATCGCCACGACGACGTTCCGCAACTGGGACCTCCCCGAGCGCCGGCAGATCTTCGCCGGCGTGCGGCTGGCCCGCGACCCTCTCTCCCCGGAGTCCTCCTGATGGAACCCCTGCTGACCACCCGTGACCAACGCGTCGTCGTCGAGTCCCACCTCGGCGGCGGCGAGCACCGAACGCTGGGCGACGACGTCCTCGACGGCCTCACGCGGCCGTTCAAGGAGCTGCCGCCCAAGCACTTCTACGACGCGCGCGGCGCCGACCTGTTCGACCAGATCTGCGAGCAGCCCGAGTACTACCCCACGCGCAGCGAACGGACGATCCTCGAGACGCGCAGCGCGGAGATCGTCGCGAAGACCGGTGCGGCGGAGCTGGTGGAGCTCGGCTCGGGCACCGCGGCCAAGACGCGCCTGCTGCTGGCCGCGATGCACGAGGCGGGGACGCTGGACCGCTACGTCCCGATCGACGTGACCGAGGGCATGGTCCGCGCGTGCGCCGAGGAGCTGGTGGAGGAGTTCGACGGCCTCCGCGTGCACGGGATCGTCGGCGACTTCGAGCGTCACCTGGACCGCGTGCCGCCGCCGATCCCCGGCAAGCCGCGCATCGTCGCGTTCCTGGGCGGGACGCTCGGGAACTTCACGCCGGGCAGCCGGCGGCGGTTCCTGCGCTCGCTCTCGCGCCTGCTCGGTGAGGACGGCTATCTGCTCATCGGCACGGATCTGGTCAAGGACGTCGCGACGCTCGAGGCGGCCTACGACGACGCCGCGGGGATCACGGCGGCGTTCAACCGCAACGTGCTGCACGTCGTCAACCGCGAGCTGGACGCCGACTTCGTCCCCGACTCCTACGACCACGTCGCGTTCTTCGACCGCGACCGCGAGTGGATCGAGATGCGCCTGCGCGCCCAGCGGCCGCAGCGGGTCTACGTGGGCGCGCTGGACCTCCAGCTGACGTTCGCGGCGGGCGAGGAGCTGCGGACCGAGATCAGCGCGAAGTTCACCCGCGAGCGCATCGAGGGCGACCTCGCGGCGGCCGGCATGGTGCTCAGCGATCAGCTCACCGACCCGGAGGGGCTGTTCGCGCTGAACCTGGCCCAACGGCGAGGCTGATGGTGCGCAAATCTCCCCTTCCCGTAGCGAAGCTCTACTTCTAGACTCTTTGGTTCTCCATCGGGCCGGCGGCACCCAGGCACGGATGACCTGGACGTCCCGCCGCCGGCGATCAAAGGGCAACGAGTACTTCGGATGCAGCGGCTCCTGCAGAGCGTCGAGCGCCTGGCGCGTCTGGCCCAGCGCGACGCGGGCCTGCCCGCGGTCCAGCGCGTGCTCGGCGAGGAGCTCGTGGCGGTGCTGGGCGTCGACCAGGCGCACGTCGTCGTCGTGGCGGCCGGGCGCCCGGCCTACGGCGTCGTCGCCCAGCGCGGCGCCGGCTGCGCGGAGTACGTCCTGCCGCGCGACGAGGCGCCCGACGCGCTGCACTGGGTCGCCGAGTCCGGTCATCCCGTCACCGTCCCCGACGCGGCGGTCGCGGGCACGCTCCCGCCGATGCTCGTGCGCACCTACGGCCTGGCGACCGCGGCCGTCCTGCCGGTGCGCGCCGGCGACGCGGTGCGGGCCATCGTCGTCCTCGGCTCGCGCGAGCCGCGCACCTGGACGCCGGAGGCGCTGCACGGCGCGAGCGCGCTGGCCGATCTCGCCGGGACCGCGATCGCCCTGCGCGACGCGCGGCTGGCCGCCGCGATCGATCCGCTCACCGGCTGCCTGAACCACGGCGCGATGCGCGAGCGGCTGTCGGAGGAGATCGCCCGGGCGCGCCGTCAGGGGACGCCGCTGGCCGTGACGATCATGGATCTCGACAACTTCAAGCGCGTCAACGACGTCTACGGGCACCTGACGGGCGACGCGCTGCTGCGCCACGTGGCCGAGGCGCTGCGGGCCGAGTACCGGAGCTTCGACCAGGTCGCGCGCTACGGCGGCGACGAGTTCGTGGTGATCCTCCCGAACGTGCGCGGGCCGCGGGCCGACATCGCCGCGTCGCGGGCGTTGCGGGTGTTGCGTGAGATCCACATCGCGCGGCCCGACGGCGGCTACGAGGGGATCACGGTCTCCGGCGGCGTCGCGGAGTGGGTCGAGCCCGAGGGTCCCGCCGAGCTGCTGGAGCGCGCCGACCAGGCGCTGCGCGGCAGCAAGGCGGCGGGCAAGGACGGCGTCGTGCGGGCGCCGGCGCCGGCGGCGCCGTAGGCCTTCGTCGCGGTTAGGGTCCCGCCGATGGAGATCTCCGGAAGTGGTGCACTGATCGTCGGCGGGGCGTCGGGCCTGGGCGAGGCGACCGCGCGGCGGTTGGCCGCGCAGGGCGCGGTACTGACGATCGCCGACGTCAACGTCGAGAAGGGCGAGGCGATCGCCGCCGAGCTGGGCGCCCGGTTCGTGGCGGTCGACGTCCGCGAGGAGGCGCAGGTCCAGGCCGCGGTCGACGCCGCCGCGGAGGCCGACGGCGGCCTGCGGATCGCGATCACCTGCGCCGGCACCGGCTGGGCGCAGAAGGTCGCCAACTCGAAGGGCCCGCACCCGCTGCAGCCCTTCGAGGTCATCATCGCCATCAACCTGATCGGCACGTTCAACGTGCTGCGATTGGCCGGCGCGAAGATGATCGCCAACGAGCCCAACGCCGACGGCGAGCGCGGCGTGCTCGTCAACACCGCCTCGGTCGCCGCCTACGACGGGCAGATCGGCCAGGTCGCCTACTCGGCCTCGAAGGGCGGCGTGGTCGGGATGACGCTGCCCGTCGCCCGCGACCTCGCGCAGTACGGCATCCGCGTCAACACCATCGCGCCGGGCCTCTTCGACACGCAGCTCCTCGCGGCCCTGCCGGAGGAGGCCCGCGAGTCGCTGGGCAAGACCATCCCCTTCCCGCCGCGCCTGGGCCGCCCGTCCGAGTACGCGCTGCTGGCGGAGCAGATCGTCGTGAACCCGATGCTCAACGGCGAGACCATCCGGCTGGACGGGGCGATCCGGATGGCGCCGCGGTAGGGCCGCGCGTTGGGGCGCTCAGTCCGCGCGCGGGCCGTGGTGCCCAGCGTGGTTCGTCGGCAATGACGCGTGCGTATCCGGGGGCGCGAGCGCCTCGCGTCCTCCGCCGGCCTCGGGGCGCGGGCTCCCTGGCACCTGGGGGTCGATCGGCGACCCTTAAGTGCCAGCCGCCGATGGATGGCACCTGGACGTTGAGATACAACGCCAAAGTGCCATCCATCCGACGGACGCCCGCCCGGAGCACCCGGCGCGCGCGGAGGACAGTCCAGCGCCGAGGCCATCAACAACGCACTCGTCATCGCCGACGAACCACGCACCGCACCGCGACGAGCGCGCGGGCTGAGCGCCACCGGTCGGTGCCACCCGCCGCGCCGGGCGGAGCGTCGCCGGTCAGCGCCACCCGCCGCGCCGGTCGGAGCGCGACCGGTCGGCGCCACCCGCCGCGCTCTCGCGCGCGGGCGCGGGGTAGGCGGCGCGCCCCTCACCCCTTCAGCCGCACCGTCACCGTGCGCCGCACCGTCCGGCTCCGCCCCGCGTGATCCTTGAGGACGACGGTGAGGGTCGCGTGGAGGGTGTGGGTGTGGGCGAGCTGCTTGGTGCCGGCCTTCGTCAGCTTCAGGTGGATGCGCGCGGTCTTGTGCGCCTTCACGCTCGCCGAGCCGGTGGCGAGGGTCACGCCGTTGCGGCGCAGGGTGAAGTGGGCCGTGGCCGCCTCGGTCACACCGCTGAGCGACACGGTCGTCGTCCCACGCTTGAAGGAGAGCGGGCTGGTGGCGAGGCGGCCGTCCGGCGCGCCGGCGACCACCGGTCCGGAGGGTACGGAGCCGCCGCCGCCCGTGGTCCCGCCGCCGCCCGTCGTGCCACCGCCGCCGGTGGTCCCGCCGCCGCCCGTGCCGGTCCCGGTCCCGGTGCCGGTGCCGGTGCCGGTGCCGCCGGTGCCCGTCCCGGTCCCACCGCCGCCGCCGGTGCCCGTCCCGCCGCCGCCCCCGGGCGCCGCCGCCACGGTCACCACGTGCGTCGTCGCCGCTGAGGTCTCGTGCCCGTTGTCGACGTACCGCAGCGCCACCGAGATGCTCCCGGCCGACGCGTACGTGTGCGTCACCTGCGCGCCGCCGCTCTCGAAGCTCCCGTTGCCGTCGAGGTCCCACTGGTAGCTGACGATGCTCCCGTCCGGATCGGTGAACGATCCTGCGTGGAACGTCACCGCCTGGCCGGCCTGCGGCGCGGCGGGCGCCCACGTGAAGTCCGGCGTCGCCAGCTGGTCGCCCGCGACGCGCACGGTGCCGACCATCGACGCGTGGATCTGGCAGTGGAAGCTGTAGATCCCGGGCGTGCTCAGCGTGAACGTCTTAATCGACCCGCTGCTCTCCGTCGGGAACGTCCCCGCGTCCCACACCAGCGGGTGGAACCCGAACGCACCGGTGAAGGTCACGGTGTCGCCGGGCGCCGCGTCGACCGTGGCCGGCGTGTAGGCCGCCGGCGCGGCGCCGGTCGGGAACCCGATCGGATGGTCGGCCGCCTGCGCGACCGCCGGCGTGATGATGGCGGCGGACGCTGCGACGGCAGCGGCGACGGCCCGGACGCTCCAAGATCCCATGCCCGGTCAGACCCCATCGGACCGGGAACCTTCCCGTCGCCTCAGCCGTGCGGCAGGATCTTCACAAGTCCGCCGATCGCCAACGCGTTGCCCTTGGCCAGCAGCGGCGACAGGCGACCCACCGCCGCCGCTCCCGGCAGTCCGCGCGGCGCGACCGCCATCGTCCACGTCAGCCGCGTCCCGCCGCCCACCGCCGGCTCCAACAAGAAGTCCTCCGCCAACCCGTCGAACAGCCGCCGGCTCTGCTCGACCACCCGGAACGTCGCGCGGTGCGGCGCGTCCCAGCGGTAGAACTCCTCCTCGATCGTGACGCCCTTCAGGAGCCGCAGCCGGCGGATCGCGCCCGCGGTCTGCGGCCGTGGCGTGATCCACCGCAGCTGGTCGATGATCGGCGCCCACGACCACATCGCATCGCTGCCCAGCGCCTCCCACACCTGCTCGGGCGTCGCGGCCAGGTCGAGGACGGCGGGGATGACGATCGGCGCGTCCTCGAAGAAGCGGTCGTCGATCTCGGGCAACGTGTAGGTCATGGCGGGGCTCCGGTCGAGAGAACGGCCGGGGGCCCGCACCAGGCGGGCCCCCGGTCCTACATGTTCAACAACTGCGACTAGCTGAGGCGCTCCACGATCATCGCCTCGCCCTGGCCCTGGGCGACGCACATCGTCTCGAGGCCGATCGTCTTGTCGAGCGTCTCGAGGTCGTTGAGCAGCGTGGTCATGATGCGCACGCCGGTCATGCCGAACGGGTGGCCGAGGGCGATCGCCCCGCCGTGCGGGTTGAGCGTGTCGAGATCGATCCCGACCTCGGAGGCGATCGGCAGCACCTGCGCCGCGAACGCCTCGTTGAGCTCGGTGATGTCGATGTCGGACGCCGTCATGCCGGCGCGGTCCAGCGCCTTCTTGATGGCCCCGATCGGCGCGACGCCCATGTACTCGGGCTCGTTGCCCCACGTGGCCGCGGTGATGATGCGGGCGCGCGGCTTGAGGCCGAGCTCCTTGGCCTTCTCGGCGCTCATGATCAGCGCGGCGGCCGCGCCGTCGTTGAGCGGGCACGAGTTGCCGGCCGTCACGGTGCCGCCGGGCTTGAAGGCCGGCTCCAGCGTCGACAGCTTCTCGTACGTCGACGAGGCGCGCGGGCCGTCGTCCTTGGACACGACCGTGCCGTCGGCCAGCGTGACCGGGACGATCTCGCGATCGAACACGCCCGCGGCCTGGGCGGCCACGGCGCGCTCCTGCGAGCGCTGGGCGTAGCGGTCCTGGTCTTCGCGCGAGACGCCGTAGCGCTCGGCGACGTTCTCCGCCGTCAGGCCCATCGCGATGTACGCGTTGGGCGCGCCGTCGATGCCCTGGAGGTGCTCGTTCTGGTCCTCGGGGTGCGCGGCCTCGGCGGTCGCGTTGTAGCGCGAGACGAACTCCACGCCGCCGGCGATGAAGATGTCGCCCTGGCCCGCGGCGACGGAGTTGGCGGCGTTGCGGATGGCGTCGAGCCCGGACGCGCAGTAGCGCGAGATGGTCGAGCCGTTGGTGGTCTGCCCGAGCTTGTCGGACAGCAGCACGGCGATGCGCGCGATGTTGTTGGCCTGCAGACCCTGCTGCATGCCGCAGCCGGCGATGAGCTCCTCGATCGTCGAGGGATCGACGCCGGGGTTGCGCTCCAGGAGCTGGTCCACCACGAACGCGAGGGTCTCGTCGGGGCGCAGCGTGGCGAGCGAGCCCTTGAAGGCTCGGCCGACGGGCGTCCGGACGGCGTCGACGATGACGGCTTCGGGCATTGAAAATGGTCCTCTCGGAGATGAAGCCCGGCGGTCGCACACCACGGGCAGGTTTATCCCCCGGCGGTCGCACACCACGGGGCCTTCGAACAAGTACAGCGAACCTCGGTGTTCAGTTTACTACCACGCGCTCGTCCGGGTCCTCCCAGAGGTCCCAGTACGCGCGCGCGACCAGGCGGCGCGCGAGGCGGTTGGCGCCGGGCGGCAGCGCGTCACGGGCGACCCAGCGGGCGTCGGCCAGCTCGGCCTCGGACGGCACGATCGCCATCGACTCGACGTCGGCCACGTAGGCCAGCAGCCGCTCGTGCTTGTGCTCGTGGCGGGTCGGCACGATCGCGATCGCCAGGACCGCGGCCGGCACGACGCCGAGCTCCTCGCCGAGCTCCCGCCGCAGCGCGAGCTCGGGATCCTCGCCCGGCCGCAGGAAGCCGCCGGGCAGGTCCCACTGGTCACGCCGGGCGTAGGTGTGGCGGACGAGGAGCACTTGCTCGCCGCAGCGGACGACGACCTTGACGCCGAGCGTGCGCGGCCGGGTGACGAACCACCACGGCCGCAGCACGAGGTAGCCGGCGCGGTAGGCGCGGCGCAGCGTGCGCGTCGAGACCCGGGCCCGCAGGCGCGTCTCGACGGCCTCGACCACGCGATTGGTCAGCGGCTCGCGGTCGCTCATGGCGAACCGCAGAGGCTACGCGAGCGTCTTGCCGAGCAGCTGCGCATGAGCGGCCACGTCGCGCGCGTAGGTCGCGAACGTGGACGCGAACATCGACTGCGGCCCGTCGCACAGCGCGTGCTCGGGATCCTCGTGGACCTCGACGATGATGCCGTCGGCGCCGACCGCCGCCGCCGCGCGCGAGAGCGGCTCGACCAGCCGGCGGTCGCCCGCCGCGTGCGACGGGTCGACGATCACCGGCAGGTGCGTGTGGAGCTTCAGCCACGGGATCGCCCCGAGGTCGAGCGTGAAGCGCGTCGCGGTCTCGAAGGTGCGGATCCCGCGCTCGCACAGGATCACCGACGGGTTGCCCTCCTTGAGGACGTAGTCGGCGGCCATCAGCAGCTCGTCGAGCGACGACGACAGCCCGCGCTTGAGCAGCACCGGCTTGCCGAGCTTGCCCGCCACCTCCAGCAGCGCGTAGTTCTGCATGTTGCGCGCGCCGATCTGCACGACGTCGGCGTACTCGGCGATGACGTCGGCGTGCGCGCTGTCGAGCAGCTCGGTGACGATCGGCAGGCCGGTCTCCGCGCGCGCCTCGGCGAGGATCTCCAGCGCGGGCACGCCCAGGCCCTTGAACGCGAACGGCGAGGTGCGCGGCTTGAAGGCGCCGCCGCGCAGCATCGCGGCGCCGCCGGCCTGGACCGCGCGGGCGACCCCGAGCGTCTGCTCGCGGGTCTCGACCGTGCACGGCCCGGCGATCAAGGTGAAGGTCTTGCCCCCGCCCACGCGGCGCCCGGCGATCTCGAAGCTCGACGCCTCGTTGTCGCTCAGCTCGCTGGAGGCCAGCTTGTACGGCCGGGAGATCGGGACGACG
>DASYBY010000402.1:0-7274 GCA_036500525.1 Baekduia sp.
CGGGCGATCGCGACGTGCTCGTCGGTCTCGACGCCCTCGGCGAGGACGGCCGCGCCGGTGCGCTCGCGCTCGGCGGCGACCGCGCTGACGATCGCGGCCTGGTCGGTCGAGGGACGGTCCTGGACGAGGCGCAGGTCGAGCTTGACGACGTCGGGCTCGACCAGCGGCAGGAGCGCGAGCGAGCGGACGTCGGCGCCGAGGTCGTCCAGCGCGATCCCATGGCCGGCCCCGCGATGCTCGGTGACCAGCTGCCACAGCTCGGCGGGCCGGTCGGTCAGCGCGCGCTCGGTCAGCTCCAGCACGAGGTCGAGCTCGCGCTGCGCGCGCTCCCACAGCGGGGCGTGCGCCGGCGGGCACGGCGCGTCGATCGCGGTCGGCTCGCAGTTGAGGAAGAGCGACGCGGCGTGCCCGAGGCCGGCGTCGAGCGCGCCCCGCACCGCGACGATCCGGCAGGCCCAGTCCAGCTCGGCGGTGCGGCCCGCCGCGGCGGCCGCGGCGAAGAGGCGGTCGGGGCGCTGCAGCGCCGAGCCCTCGGGGCCGCGCGCGAGCGCCTCGTAGGCGAGCGTCTCGCCCGAGGCCAGGTCCACGATCGGCTGGTAGACGGCGGTGAGCGCGCCCTCGACGGTGAGCACGCGCTCCAGCTCGGCGCCGTAGGCACCGGGCGCGAACGCGTCGTCGGCGACCAGCAGCGCCGCGCCGGCCGCCGGGCGGTGCACGCGCAGGCCGTCCTTGCCCGCGGCCTTGACCGCCGCGACGGCGACGCCGGCGTGCTGGAGCAGGTCGGCCGCGGTGGTCGTCCCCTGCTCGAAGAGCCCGATGCCGATGCTGACGCGCACCTCGAGTCGCAGGTCGCCGACCTCGTGCGGCTCCGCGCGGACCGCGCTCAGGATGCGGGCCGCCAGCTCCTTGGCCACGCGCTCGGCCTCGCCCGCCGGCAGGTCCTTGAGCAGCAGCGCGAACTCGTCACCGCCGTGGCGGGCCAGGACGTCCTGCGGGCGCACGACCGAGCGCAGGCGGTCGGCCGCCACGCGCAGCAGCGCGTCGCCCGCGCCCGGGCCCCACTGCTCGTTGACGCGCTGGAAGTCGTCGAGGTCGATCTGCAGCAACGCCAGCTCGGTCTCCTGCACGCGGGCGCGGTGCATGGCCGACCGCAGCTCGTCGTGCAGCGCGGAGCGGTTGGCGAGGCCGGTCAGCGAGTCGTAGTGGGCGAGCTGGGCCAGCCGCGCGTCGACGCGCATCCGGTCGGTCACGTCGCGCGACGTGCCGAGCCAGCGCACGATCGTGCCGGTCTCGTCGCGCTCGGCGGCGATCGACACCTCGTTCCAGAACGGCGTGCCGTCAGCGCGGTAGTTCAGCAGCGTGACGTGGGCGTCGTGGCCCTCGGCCAGCGCGGCGGTGAAGACGGCGATCGATCGCGGGTCCGTGTCCGGACCCTGCAGGAGGCCGGGGCTGCGGCCCAGCAGCTCGGCCGCGCCGTAGCCGGTGAGCAGCTCGAAGGCGGGGCTGACGTAGGAGATCGGCCGGTCCGCGCGCGTCGCATCCACCGCGATGATCGCCGTGATGCCTTCCAGATCGCGCGCGGGGAGGTCCATATCCCGCCTATCGGCGGCGCCCGGGAAACCCGTAGCGCCGGTGTTCGTCTGCACGCGTCCGCCCGCAGCCGGTTTGCAGGAAATCTGCTTAAGACGGTCCATCGCCCGGCCGATAGGGCCTCTGATGCCTGTGTCCCGCTCTCTTCTGAACCTGCTCAAGACCCTGCCGCTGCTCGCCGTGCTCGGCGCCCTGCTCGTGCCCGCCGGCGCGCAGGCCGCGGCGCCCGGGGTCAACATCGCCGGCGCCCCGACGCCGGACCGCGTCGGCGAGGCGATCGCCACCGGCGCCAAGACCGTCCGCATCTTCGCGCTGTGGAAGGACTTCGAGCCCGACGCGCGCGGCGAGTTCCCGTCGAACGACGTCAACCTCGCCAACCTCAGCAGCGTCTACGACGGCGCGATCCGCCAGCTCAACGCCGCCGGCGTGCAGCCGCTCTTCGTCGTGACCTCGGCGCCGTCGTGGGCCAACGGCTCGACCGACACCAACGTGCCGCCGGCCAACCCGGCCGACTTCGGCGACTTCCTGCGCCGCTGGGTCGAGCACAACGCCCGGGTCGGCCCCGTCGCCGGCTACGAGGTGTGGAACGAGCCCGACGCGGACGCCTTCTGGCATCCGGGCCCCGATCCGGTCGCCTACACCGCGCTGCTGAAGGCCGCCTACGCGGGCATCAAGGCCGGCGACCCGCACGCGATCGTCGCCACCGGCCCGACCACGGGCAACAACTACCAGTGGATCGAGAACCTCTACGCGGCCGGCGCCGGCGGCTCGTTCGACGCCGTCTCGGTGCACACCGACACGTCCTGCCTGGACCGCGGCCCCGACGCGTTCTACCGCGAGAACGGCGGCAAGCTGGCGCAGTTCACGTTCCTCGGCTACCGCTCGGTGCACGACACGATGGTCGCCCACGGCGACGGCAACAAGCCGATCTGGATGAGCGAGCTGGGCTGGTCGTCGACCAACGGCGGTCCCAAGTCCTGCAGCCGCGGGATGTGGACCGGCCAGAAGGCCTCCGGCGTCACCGACGCCGACCAGGCCACGTACCTGACCAAGGCCTACTCGTGCCTGGCCAACGACCCGTACGTGACGCTGGCCGACTGGTTCACGATGCGCGACACGACCGCGGAGATCGATGAGCTCAACCACTACGGCCTAGTGCACCCCGACGGCTCGGGGAAGCCGTCGCTCAACGCCTTCAAGACGGTGGCCAAGGCCGACGGCGGAGCGGCCGGGAGCTGCGGCGACTTCGACGCGCCGAACGTGACGATCATCTCGCCGACGCCCAACGAGCAGTTCGTCGACAAGCTCGACATCTCCGCGTCGGCCACCGACGGCGCCGGTGGCGTGGGTGCGGCGCGCGTCACGTTCACGTTCGACAAGGGCCAGCAGATCCGCAACTACACCGCGGGCCTCGACAAGGCCGTCGGCCTCTCGCCGTGGCAGGGCTCGGGCAAGCTCAGCTACGGCCCGCACACCATCGAGGTCACGGCGCTCGACAAGAACGGCAACACCACCACCAAGTCCGTCACGGTGATCAAGGTCCGCAAGCTCGCCGCGACGCTGACGCCGTCCTTCAAGTTGAAGTCCAAGAAGGTCACCTGTAAGAAGCGCGCCTGCACGTTCTCGGGCTCGCTGCTGCGCAGCCCCAGCCCGAAGACGGCGAAGGCGCGCCCGTCGATCGGCGGCAAGGTCGCCGTCGAGTGGCAGTTCCGCAACAAGAAGGGCAAGTGGCGCAAGCTCGTCGGCGGCCTCAAGCCCGCGAGCAAGGCCTTCAGCTTCAAGGCCAAGGTGAAGTACAAGGGCAAGTGGCGGGTCCGCGTCACCTACGCCGGCCAGTCGCCGTACAAGAAGGCCACGTCGAAGTACGTGACCTTCACGGTCAAGTAGTGCGGGGTCGCGGGGAGGCGCGGTAGCTTCCCCGCCATGTCGTCCTCCGCCGTCGTCGTGGGAGCCGGAGTGCTCGGCTCCTCGCTCGCCGATCGCCTGGCCCGGTCGGGCTGGGACGTCACGCACGTCGAGCGCCTGGCGCCCGGCCACGTGCGGTCGGGCAGCGGCGACGAGTCGCGGCTGATCCGCTCGTCGCACGGCGGTGACGTGCTGCACGCGAAGATGGCGCGGCGCGCGCTGGAGCTGTGGCGCGAGCTGGATCCGGGGCTGGTCGTGCCGTCGGGCGTCGCGTGGTTCGCCCGGCAGGCCGACGGCTGGGAGGCCGCGAGCGAGCGCACGCTGCAGTCGCTCGGCATCCCGGTGGAGCGCGTCGATCCGGCCGACCTCTTCCCGTCGGTCCACGCCGACGACCTGGCCTTCACGCTCTACGAGCCCGAGGCGGGGATCCTCTGGGCGCGCGACGGCGTGCGCGCGCTGGCCGACCGTGCCGTGGAGGCGGGCGCGCAGCGCATCACGGCGGCCGCGCGACCCGACGGCGCGCGCGTCGTGCTCGACGACGGCCGCGTGCTGGAGGCCGACCGCGTGATCTGGGCGTGCGGCGCGTGGATGGCGCAGCTGTTCGGCGACGTGCTCGACCTGCGGATCACGCGCGCCGAGGTCTTCTACTTCGGCGGCGACGGCACGTGGGCGACGCCCGGCGTGCCGGGCTGGGTCGACTTCGACGGCGCCGCCTACGGGCTCGGCGACCTCGACGGCCGCGGCATCAAGATCGGCCTCGACGACGAGGGTCCGGTGGTCGCCGATCCGTCGGCGGTCGAGCGCGAGCTGAGTCCGGAGCGCCTCGCCGCCGCGCGCGCCTACATCGCCCACCGGTTCCCGGCGCTGGCCGGCGCGCCGCTGGTCGGCAACCGCGTCTGCCAGTACGAGATGACGTCCGACGAGCGGTTCGTCGTCGCGCCGCATCCGGCCCACGGCGGGCGCGTGTGGCTGGTCGGCGGCGGCTCGGGCCACGCCTTCAAGCACGGCCCCGCGCTGGCCGAGCGCCTGGAGTCCTGGCTCACCGGCGCCGAGGAGCCCGAGGCGTGCTTCGCCCTCGGCGAGCGCCGGCGCGACGCGTCGATGCGCACGGCGGGGACCCGGCTGGTGGGCTGAGCCGCGGCTCCATAAGTCCGCGCGCAGACATCGGCCATCAAGGTCCGGGCTGAGCGGTCGAACACCTCAGAAGAAGGCTGGCACGGATGCCCGGAACGGAAGCCGTAGCCCTTCCGGCAAGAACGCCATCCGCTTGCCGGCCTCTGCATCCCTCCCGGGATGTAGGGGCCGCAAGCCTTTGCGGGCCGCGTGAACATCTCCGCGGCGGACCGCATCTCTTGCACCGCTGACGGGCATCCTTGGGGTGTCCTCATGATCGCGTTGGGCCTCATCCTGGCGTTGTCGGGAGTCACGCTCCTGATCGCCGAGGCGCACCTCCCCACGGCCGGGCTGCTCGGGGCGGGAGGCGTGATCGCGCTGGCCGCCGGGTGCTGGGTGCTGATCGCCGCGGCCGGCGGCGGCGTGGCGATCGGGCTCGCCGTCGCGCTGGTCATCGCGCTGGCGGGCACGCTCGCGCTGGGGCTGGTCGCGCGCAAGGTGCGGCTCGTCGGGCGCCGGCCGGCCAAGACCGGGCAGGCGCGGATGAGCGGCGCGGTGGCCGAGGTCCGCGCGTGGGACGGCACCACGGGTCAGGTCGCCGTCGACGGCGAGCTGTGGCGCGCCGAGCTCGCCTGGCCGGAGGAGGCGCTGCCCGTGGTGGGTCAGCGCGTCGTCGTCGAGCAGGTCGACGGCCTGACCCTCGCCGTCCGAACCCCTGAACCGTGGGAGGTCTCCTCGTGACCGTCGTCCTGACCGTCGTGATCGTGCTCGTTCTGCTGGCGCTGCTGACCGCCGCCGCCTCGGTGCGGGTGCTGCGCGAGTACGAGCGCGGCGTCGTGTTCCGGCTCGGCCGGCTGCTGGACGAGCGCGGCCCCGGGCTGATCCTGTTGATCCCGATCGTCGACCGCATGGTGCGCGTGGGCCTGCGCACCGTGGTGCTGAACATCCCGCCGCAGGACGTCATCACCCGCGACAACGTCCCGGCGCGGGTCAACGCCGTGACGTACTTCCGGATCGTCGACGCCAACCGGTCGGTCGTCGAGGTGGCGGACTACCAGTCGGCGACGTCGCAGCTGGCGCAGACGACGCTCCGCTCGATCCTCGGCAAGGCCGAGCTCGACACCCTGCTGGCCGAGCGCGAGCGGCTCAACGCGGACCTGCAGAAGGTCATCGACGAGCAGACCGAGCCGTGGGGGATCAAGGTCACGAGCGTCGAGATCAAGGACGTGGAGATCCCCGGCGGGATGCAGCGGGCGATCGCCCGCCAGGCGGAGGCCGAGCGCGAGCGGCGCGCGAAGATCATCAACGCCGAGGGCGAGTTCCAGGCGTCGGCCAAGCTGGCCGATGCGGCCGACGTCATCAGCCGCAACCCGGTGACGATCCAGCTGCGCTACCTGCAGACGCTGCTGGAGATGGGCGGCGGCGACCAGCGCTCGACGGTCGTGTTCCCGCTGCCGATCGATCTGCTCAGCCCGATCCTCGAGCGGCTCGGCGGCGGCGGGGGCGACGGGCGCGGCGGGATCGATGAGGAGGAGGCGCGCCGCAAGCACGAGCTGGCCTCGCGGGAGGCGGCCGAGCTGGAGCAGCGGGTGCAGCGGGCGGCGCCGGCAGCGGGCGCGGCGCCCGAGCTGCCCGAGGCCTAAGCCGGTGCCGGGGCGCCCGGCGGCGGGAGCGCGGCGCCCCGGAGGCCGGCGGCCTCGCAGGCCTGCACGAGCGCCCGATGCAGGCGGTGGGCCTCCCGGATGGCGGTCGCGTTGCGGCCGAGGCCGCCGCGCTTGTGCACCAGGTTGAGCACCTCGTCGGGGTCGGCGTCGAGGTCGTAGAGCTCGTACTCGGCCGGCGTGCGGCCGCTCGGGTCGACGTAGATGGCGTACTTCCAGCGCTGGTCGCGGACGCACCGGATGCGGTTGGGCTGGCCGGGCGCGTCCTGCAGCGCCGTCCCCGCCTGATGGTCGTCGTAGGTGAAGAGGATCGCGTCGCGGACGCTGTCGCGCTCGCCGCGCAGGAGCGGGCCGAGGTCGACGCCGTCGAACTGCCGCGGGTCGGCCGGCTGGCCGCTGAGCCCGAGCAGGGTCGGGACGAGGTCGACCAGCGAGACGAGGGCGTCGCTGGTGCGGGGCGTGGGGAAGAGCGTGGGGCTGGAGACGGTCAGCGGCACGCGGATCGCCTCCTCGTAGGTGTTGAACATCTTCTGGCGCAGGCCACCGTGGGAGAGGCCGAGCTCGCCGTGGTCGGAGGTGCGGACGACGACCGTGCGGGCGCGGAGCGAGGTGGCGTCGCCGGGGTCGCCCAGCAGCGCCATGAGCCGGCCGAGCTTCTGGTCGACGATGCGGTGCAGGTGCGCGTAGAAGTCGGCGTAGCGCTGCTGCTCGGCGCGGCTGGACAGACCGCCGAGGTACGAGGCCTGGCCGAGCTTGATCATGGCGTGGACGGTCGGCTTCTCGCGCAGGTCCTCGTCGATGGACGCGGGCAGCGGAACGTGGAGGTCGGCGAACTCGGCGAGCGTGTAGCCGCCGGTCTCCAGCGACGACGGGTAGCCGAGCACGTCGTGCGGGTTGACCAGGCACCACACGAGGCAGAAGGGCTCGGGCAGGTCGGCCTGGCTGAGCCACGTCTCCATCTGGCGCGTGTAGTCCTCGTCCCAGCCCTCGCCGCTGGTGCCGGCG
>DASYBY010000403.1:0-8999 GCA_036500525.1 Baekduia sp.
AGCGGCGGATCACCGAGGCGCGCGGTCCGCTGCGCGCGGCGCGCGACGCCTTCGACCGGCTCGGCAACCGGCCCTACGGCGACCGCGCCCGCGACGAGCTGCGGGCCGCCGGCGAGTCCAGCAGCCAGCGGGCCGATCTCGCCTGGGACGAGCTGTCGCCCCAGGAGGCGCAGATCGCCCGGTTGGTCGCCGAGGGGCTCAGCAACCGCGAGATCGGCCAGCGGCTGTTCCTGTCGCACCGCACGGTCGGCAGCCACCTCTACCGCATGTTCCCCAAGTTGGGGATCACGTCGCGGATCGAGCTGGCGGCCGTCGCGAACGACGGATAGGTCGGCCGCGTTGGCCTACATCGGGACGGTGTGGGTGACCGGCTTGCCGACGCCGCGGGCGATGGGGTCGCCCGGGTACTCGTAGAACCGGCCGGGCTGGTCGGTCTGCTCGCCGTAGCCGATGCCGAGCCCGCCGAGGGCGTCGCGCACCTTGGCGACCGTCGGCCAGTCGAAGTTCTCGAAGCCGACGTCGTTGGGCACGCCGACGTCCTTGCCCAGCTCGCCCTGGGCGAAGCGCACGAGGGCGCGATGGACCGCCTCGGTGCCCATCGCCTCGGCGCACAGCCGCGCGCCGAACGCCTCGCCGGCCTTGGCGTAGGCGCTGACGCCGATCAGGTACAGGCTGATCTCGACGGTCTCGATGATCTCCAGCGTGGAGAACAGGCCGACGTTGCCGTCATCGAACGCGGAGTCGGGCAACCAGTAGGACTTGGTCAGCGCCTTGCCGCCCGCCTCCTTGAGCGCCTCGACATGGTGGTACTCCTGCGTGACGGCGTTCTGCAACACCGGCAGGAACGCCTCCGACGGCGTGCCGGGCGCGCGCTCGATGGCCGCCGTGACCAGCGTGACGCCGAGCCCCTCCTCCGTGACGAGGAAGTCGAGGACCTCCTTCAGGCCCTGCTTGTCGCCCTGACCTGCGGCCTTGGCGGTTTCGTCGATGATGGACATGTCGCCTCCGTGACGTGCGATGGATGGGTCGTCGCCGACGGTAGGCAGCGGGGTCCACGGAGGCTTGGGTACGACGACTGCATGGGGCGGCGGTCAAATTTGTGGTCGGGCGCGCATGGGACGACAGCGGCTGGTTTCCGGCCATGCCTGCCCGCGAGTACCACGTGATCCATCTCGATGACGATGAAGGTGGCGAACTGAACGCGGTGTGGTCGGGCGCGGGCAGGCGGTTGATCGTCACCACGGTCACGCGGCGCAGCGGGCGGGCGCAGGTGGAGTTGCGTCCGGAGCAGGTCGCGGAGCTCGCGGCGTTCCTGGCCGAGGACCGCAGCTAGCCGCCGCTCAGTCCGTCAACCGTGGTGCGTCGTGGGCGAAGAAGACGCGGGCGGTCAGCTCGCCGCGGGAGTTGACCCCGGTCTTCTCGAAGATCGCCTTGAGATGGTCTTGGACGGTCCAGGGTGAGATGTGCAGGCGCGCGGCGATCGCCGTGGTGGAAATGCCCTGGGCGACGAGCTGCGTCACGGCCCGCTCCCGCTCGGTCAACCCGTAGGCATCGGCGATCGGGCGGGCGGGCTCGAGGATGACGGCGGTCGGTGCGTCGGCGCCGTCACCCAGGAGGTCGCGCCGTCGCAGACCAGCGCCGCGCGCAGCTCGTCGCCGAACCCGTTGGGTCGCCGGAGCTCGCGGTGCCGGGCGCTGCGGTCGAGGTCGCCGCCGGTCGCCGCGCTGAGGCTGGCGGCGCGGTGCTCCGAGGAGCGGGCGAGCGCCGCGAACGTGTTGTAGTCCTTGCCACCGAACTCGATCTCGGTCATCCGCGGCGTGGTCGCCGGCGGCAATCCGTTGTCCACCACCTCGCCCGTGGGCAGCAGCGTGGCGGGATCCATCGTCAGCACGCAGACGCCGTCGAAGGGGATGGCGCGGCCGAGGATCCTCGCCGCGCCGAGCGAGAAGTCGCGGACGTCGGTGCCGCGGTGCAGGAGCCGGACGAGGTCGCCGACCATGGCCTTCGATTGTGGCACCGCGGAGAACCCAGGATCCTGGGATGGTCCGCGCGCGGCGCGTGGCGCACCGTGGGGGCATGCCTGCACACAGCCCCGAGGACATCCACGCGCTGATCGCCGCGGCCTTCACCGCCGGCGACCTGGACGCGTTCTTACAGCTCAACGAGGAGCGCGCCGCGCACGTCGTCCCGCCCGACGGAGAGCAGGTGCGCGGGAGAGCGGCGCTCCGCGTGGCGCTGGCGCCGGTGTTCGCGCTGCGGCCGGCTGCGCACATCGAGGTGGTCGCGAAGCTCGAGGCCGGCGGCCTGGCCCTCACGCACGCCCGCTGGACCCTCGCCGGGACCGACGGCGGCCGGCACGTCGGGATGTCGGGACGGGGGACGATCGTCTCGCGCCGGCAGCCGGACGGGAGCTGGTGCGTCGTGCTCGACAACCCGATGAGTTTCGGTGTCTAGGCTCGTCCGGCTTGTATGGAGCCGATGCCGGGAGGTCGTGCCGCATGAGCAGGGTCGTCGTGATGAACCACCTGACCCTCGACGGGGTGATGCAGGGGCCCGGGCGTCCCGACGAGGACACGCGCGACGGGTTCACGCAGGGCGGCTGGGCCGGGGCGCACGCCGATGACGTGGTCAACGGAGCGATGGGCGCGCGGAGCCCGGCGAGCCGCGAGATGCTGCTCGGGCGGCGCAGCTACGACGACATGTTGCGCCACTGGAACACCCAGGACAGCCCGTTCAAGGACATGCTCAACCGCGCGCCCAAGTACGTCGTCTCGACCACGCTGCGCGAGCCGCCGCCGTGGCCGTGGCCGAACACTACGGTGTTGAATGGTGACGTCATCGGTGCAGTGGGGGACCTGAAGCAAGAGCCGGGGAAGGACCTCAACGTGATGGGCAGCGGCGAGCTGATCCGGACGCTGATGCGCCATGGGCTGATCGACGAGTACCTGCTCTTCGTCCATCCGCTCGTCCTCGGCGCGGGCCGGCGGCTGTTCCCCGACGGCGGCGTGCCGGCGTCGCTGCGGCTCGTCGACAGCACGGTCAGCCCGACGGGCGTGGTGATCGCGACCTACCGGCCGGCGGGCTGAGCGGTCCGGTCCAGGAAGGCGAGGGTGCGCTGCTGCAGCAGCGCCGCGGCCTCGGCGTCGTAGGACGGGAGCGAGGCGTCGGCGAAGTAATGCTGATCGCCGGGGTAGAGGTACAGCCCGGCGTCGGGTGTGGACGCGACGAGCGCGCGGGCCGCATCGAGGTCGCCCTCGCCGGCGAAGATCGGGTCGGCGTCCATGCCGTGTACCTGGACCGGCACGCTGTCGGGCCACGCGGAGCCGAGCTCCTCGGGCGGGACGCAGGAGTAGAACAACAGCGCACCGCGCGCTCCGGGCCGGGTCTGCGCGAGCATCTGCGCCGGCAGCACGCCGAGCGAGAAGCCGGCGTACACCACGTCGTTCGGCAGCGCATCGGCCGACGCAGCACCACGCGCGATGATGTTCATGAACCCGATCTCCTCGGCGTGGGCCATCCCGGACGGCAGGTCGCCGAACGTCTGGCCGTCGTAGAGGTCGGGCGTGTGGACGGTGTGCCCGGCGCCCCGGAGGTCATCGGCGAACGCGCTGACGCCCGGCGTCAGACCGAGCGCGTGATGGAACAAGACCACTTCGGTCATCGCAGCAGCTCCTTGCGGTTGGTCAGGCTGGGGGCCAAGGGTACGCCGGACTACAGTCACCCGGACGATGCCCCGGGATCTGCAGCCCACGATGACGCAGATCGACGATGAGGTCCTGACGCTCGCCCAGGTCGACTACCTCGACCTCTGGATGATCGCCCGCGTGCTGACCGCGACGTTCGGCGACGACCTCCCGGGCGATGCGCCCACGGTCGCGCTCGAGGCGGTCGAACGGCTGGTCCTGGCGGGCGCGTTGCGGGTGGGTGGCTTGGTCTTCCCCGGCGAGTTCGTGGCGTCACCCGACGGTCCGGCGACCGCCATGGCCGCCATCCGCCGGCGCTTCGCCGACATCGCCGGACCGCTCGGCGTCGGAGATGTCGGCTGGTTCGCCCTCGTCGAGCGCGGTCCAGTGACCGATACGGCCCGACCGAGTTGGCGGGGAGAGCGGCCCAGGACTTCGCGGCCTCACACCTCGAGTGCTCGCACGCGATGGTTCGGGATGGTGCGTCTTCTTGAGCGAACGGGGTGGGCGATCCGGCCGCGTCGATTTCGATGGCGAGCAGGAGGCGTGCGTCCGCCTTCTCGGGTGCATCTGCCTCGAGCTCGCCGAGCGTGGCCGGCTCGTCGTTGCGCCGGACGGGCCGGGGCGTCCGTGATCTGCCAACTCGAGAAGGACATCCGCGTCGTACCAGCCGCGTTCGCCTTCGGCAGACCGGCGGCGGTCGGTGAGCTGACCTACGTGATCCCCGAGGCGCTGCGAGACCTGTGGACCACCTTCGGTGCCGGGACCATGTTCGAAACCGAGGAGCTGCTCGATCCGACGTCGGATCTCGCGTCGCGCAACGCGGAGCTCCACGACGCCGGGCTGGCTGCCGACCTCCTGGCGTTCCATGTCGGTCTGTACATCACGGCGGTGGACGCATCGGGATCGATTGTCGCCGTCGCACCCAACACCCTCGAAGTCACGCGACACTTCGGCTCGCTCGACGAGTGGTATGCGGACCTGCGGGCTGAATACGCCCGGACGTACGGTCTTCCGGAGTTGGACGAACCCGGCTCGTAAGTGCGTACATCAATGCTCGCTAATCAGCGTTATGTATACCGCTACGTTTTGGAGGCAGTCCACGAGCGGATCCAGGCCGCGGCTTGTCAGGGCTCGGAACCCCGACTACCGTCGCCTGCGTGTTGACCTCGAGCACGATGCGCTTCGGGCTGTTCGGCGGCGCCGAGGCACCGCGCACCGGAGACTCCGACCCGAGCCGCGGCTTTCGCGAGTACATCGAGATGAACGTCGAAGCCGAACGGCTCGGGTTCTTCTCGACGTTCTTGGTCGAGCACCACTTCTCGGGCTCCGGGCAGGTCTCGGCGCCACTGGATCTTCTGAGCTGGGTGGCGGCACGTACGAGGTCGATCCGGCTCGGGACCGCGGTTCTCGTGCTGCCCTGGCATGACCCGGTGCTGCTGGCCGAGCGCGCGGCGACGCTGGATCTGCTCTCCGGCGGGCGTCTGGACTTCGGCGTCGGGAAGGGCTACCGACACTCGGAGTTCGCGGGCTTCCGCGTGCCGGTGGACGAGGCGGAGCCGCGCTTTGCCGAGTCGTTGGCGGTGATCTTGCAGGCGTGGACCTCGGATCAGCCCTTCTCTCACGAAGGCCGGTTCTGGCAGTACGACGAGATCGTGGTCGAGCCGGCCACCGCGCAGAAGCCACATCCGCCGGTGTGGATCGCTGCCGCGGCGGCCGACTCGATCCGCCGCGTCGCCGCGCTCGGCGCCAACCTGTTGCTGGACCAGTTCGCCTCCACCGAGGCGATCGGCGAGCGGATCGCCTTGTTCAAGGCCGAGTGCGAGGCTCGCGACCGGACCTTCGATCCGATGGAGGTCGCGGTCGCGCGCAATCTCTACGTGGCGCGCGATGCAGATGACGCGAGGACCACGCTCGCCCGTCAGGCGAGCAGCCACGACCGGATGATCCAGCGTTCACGCGGCCCGAGCGGGTCCAGACGCTCGCACATCATGGCCTACGCGGACAGCACCGGCGCGGCCGAGGCCAGCGCGCTCTTCGGTCCGCCCGAGGAGATCATCGCGGGGCTGCAGGCGCTCCAGGCGGTCGGCGTCAGGTACGTGCTGATCAGCGGCGGCGAAGCCCGGCAGAGCATGCAGCGCTTCGCCGCCGAGGTGATGCCGGCGTTCGGCACGCAGAGCTAGCGACGAGCTCTCCGCAACTTCCCCACCCGCCTCCCGTTGGCGGCTCACATGCGTCTCGCGCTCCTCGCCACCATCGTCCTTGCCCTCGCCGCAGCGCCATCGACGGCCGTGGCCAGGGGCGGCGGCCCGCCGCCGCAGAGCCTCCAGATCGTCCGCACGACGCTGCACCCCGATCAGCGCGAGGTCGTCATGACCGTTCGCTGCCGTGCGTCGAAGGCGCGGTGTGCCGGGATCCTGCGGGTCGCGATCAGCGACGTGGACCCGTTGACCGCGCCGATGCGGGTGCGGCTCGCGCCCGGGCACGCGCGACAGCTGAGCCTCCGCCTCCGCGCCGACGGCCTGCACCGCATGGCCGAGAACGGGCCGAAACCGAGCGGGACCGTGACGCTGTCGGCCCGAGGGCGACGCCTCTCCGGGTCCTTCGCGCTGCGCGCGAGCCCGACGTGCCGGACCGGACCGACGCTGGCCACCTCGCCCCAGGTGCGCGTCTTCCGTCTCCTCGGCTTCGGCGTCTACGGCTGCCTCCGACCCGCCGGCCGGCCCGTCCGGGTCGCGGTCGAGGACGACGAGTTCCTCTTCCCCACCGTCGTCGACGTCGTCGCCACGGCAGGCAGGTACGTCGCCCTCGAGATCGGCTACAGCGCCAAGTGCACCTTCAACGAGATCGTGCTCTTCGACGTCCGTGCCCGCCGCGTCGCCCGGAGGAGCTTCACGGGCAACACGTTCGACAGCGGAGCGAACACCTGCGCCGGCACGACCCCCGCGGTCGCGCTCCTCGTGCGGCCGTCCGGCGCCATGGCCTGGTCCGAGGCGGCCGGCGACGACGGCGCCGTGACGATCCGCTCCGTCGACGCGGCCGGCCACGAGCAGCTCCTCGACCACGCCGCCGACGTCAACGCCCGGTCGCTGCGCGCGCTGGACGCCGACCGCATCGGATGGAAGCGCGCCGGCGCGCTCCGAACCGCCGCCCTACGGTGAGGGTGGTCCGCGCCAGACGTCCGTCCAATCGACATCGTCGTTCAGGCCACGTGGCCGATCATTCAGGCCGATGAACACGGTCATCAGACGATCCGATGCCGCGGCATGCCTGGGCGCCCTCGGCGCGCTGCTGTCGCTCTGGCTGCCGTGGTACTCGATCGGCCCCGATGCGGCCCTCGCCAAGGTCTACGTGAAGGCGTTCGGCCGGGTGCCTCGCGCGGGGCGGTCGGGCTGGACGATGCTGGACAGCGGCGACCTCGCGCTCTGCGTGGGCGCGATCGCGGTCGGCCTCCTGGCCCTGGCGGCCGCCGACGTGCTCGGCTCGGTGCGCCTCAGCGACGCGACCACGGGCTGGGCGATCGTCGCGATCGCCGGTGCCGGCGTCGCCTTCTGCCTCTTCCACGTCGTGCAGCGACCGTTCGGCGACTACGCGTTCCACCCCGAAGGCGGGCTGTTCCTCGCCCTCGGGTCGTCGGCCGTCGCCGTGGCCGGCGGCGTGCTGCTCGTGCGTGAGTAGTCGCACCCGCAGCCCCGCCGCCGGCCGCGTGCCTCAGGCGCCGCTCAGCGCCGGCAACCGGATGTAGCCGTGCGTCTCGCCGAAGCCGAGCTCCCCGAAACGCACCTCCATCTTGCTGTGCAGCTTGCTCTTGGGGACGTCGAAGACGACGGTGCCGTTGCGATCGGAGTCCGGACCGACGGTGTCGAGAAGGAAGGGCTGATCGCCGCCTGTGCCCATCACGGCGACTGTGCCGTCGTTGTCGGGGTCGTAGGTGTTGCCGTTGATCTCGAGCTTGATGACGTTGTCGCTCAGCTGCGCCGACTCGTCCTTGTCGGAGTGGACCTTGAGCTTGACGATCACGAAGCGGCCGTTGGCCTTGGCGCCCAGCCCGTAGGTCTGATCGCCGATGGTGCGAGCGGTCTTGGACGACCTGACGCGCCAGACCATGGCGTCGACGCGGACGCTGCCCGTGGAGGAGACGTGCGGCGTGCAGTCGTCGGTGGCCTTCACCCCGCAGGAGCTCGCCTTGCTGGTCGACGACGTCGTCGACGCGGCCGCGGAGGAGTCGCTGCTGTCCGTCGTGCCGCAGGCGGTCAGCGCCGCGCCGGCCCAGCAGGTCGCCACCACAGCGGTGAGCCCGGTTCTCAAGTGCACGTCCGTGTCTCCTCTTCCCAGTTGCACGCTCAGGATTCTGGCGCGTCAGGACCCTAACGAATCGGGCGTTCAGAGACAATAATGTTTCCTGCGGGCGGCGGGCGCCGACAGCGCGGCCAGCGTGAGGCACAGCGGCGCGTAGTAGCGACGGTCCAGCGTGCGGAAGCGCTCGGTGGTCGCGCCGGGTGCGACGAGGTCGGTCCGGCCGGCGAGGCCGAGGAGGCCGCGGGTGGTGAAGGCGGCGACGATGCCGGCGCTGCCGAGGCGGGTGAGGCGCGGGTGCGAGCGCGGATCGCCCGCGACCAGCGCGGCGGCCGTGCCCAGCAGGCCCGCGACCGCGACGCACGCGACCGGCCCCGGGCTCTGGCCGGGCGGCCGACCGCTGAGCGCGCCGTCCTGGTGGTCGGCGTCGGACACCGGCCAGCTCGACCCCGTCGCCCACACGAGGTGCAGCGCGCCGAGCGCGGTGAAGGCGACGGCGGCGGCGCGCGGGCCGGCGCCGTCGCCGGGGTGACCAGGTGAAGACACGGGGCCCAGTCTGCCCGATCGCGGGCGGCTCGCCGAACCCGAGCGGTCGTGGCACCCGGCGTGCGAGGCGTCCCGCCGGGATCGCCCTCGGCTGAGGGCGGGATCCCTGGCCCGGAGGCCCGCCCGCCCGCCGCCGCCGCTTACCCGGCGGCGGCGGCCTCCGGCGCCTCCGACGCCACCCGCGCCACCCGCGCCACCCGCGCCGTCACCCCGCACCCCACCGCCGCCACCAGCAGCAGCACGCCGTTGACCACGAACGCCGTGTGCAGCGCGCCCGCCATGCTGGCGCCGCCCGCGATCCGGCTCGTCAGGATCACGCCGAGCACCGCCGGGCCGAGCGCGCCGCCGTACTGGCGCAGCACGGTGTTCGCCGCGGCGGCCATGCCGGCGAGCCGATGCGGGACCGCGTGGATCGCCGCGACCGCCACCGCGCTGAGCATGAACGCGTCGGCGACGCCCAGCACGCCCAGCCGC
>DASYBY010000404.1:0-5753 GCA_036500525.1 Baekduia sp.
CAGGATGCGCAGCTCGCTGATCTCGTCCAGGTCGGCCTCGTCGGCGACCAGCACGCGGAAGCCGCGGTTGCGGATCGGCTCGACCAGCCCGGTGCTGGCGAGGTCGAGCAGCGCCTCGCGCACCGGCGTGGCCGAGACGCCGAGGCCCTCGGCCAGCGTCGCCACCGAGTAGATCTCGCCGGGGACGAGCTGCCCCGACATGACGTTGGCCCGCAGCACCTGCGCGGCCTGCTCGCGCAGGCTGACCGTCGCCAGGCGCTGCATCGTCCCGTACGTCGGGCCGCTCATCGCTGGGCGAACGCGTGCGGGTAGTCGCGGCGCGCGGCGCCGTCGGTCACGTAGCCCTCGCGCACGTCCGAATGCACCGCGCCGGCCTCGCGCTCGGCCGGCGGCCCGTAGCCGCCACCGCCGCCGGTGCGCAGCGCCACGACGGCGTCGCGCGGCACCGCCAGCCGGGTCACCTTCGCGAAGCGCCGGACCGTCCCGTCGGGCGCGCGCAGCGAGGCGCCGTTGACGGTGCCCGGCGCGCCGCCCTCCAGCGCCCACGGCGGCTCCTTGGTCCGCTCGATCACCGCGGTCAGCCACTGGTCCTCGCGCGCGCGGAACTTGTAGGACACGCCGAGCCCGCCGCGCAGGCGGCCCGCGCCGCCGGAGTCGGGGATCAGCTCGACCTCCTCGACGACCCACGGGTTGCGCGTCTCCCAGATCTCGGTGGCCGTCACGCGCGTCGCCGACTCCGAGGCGTGCATGAGCGCCGACGCCCCGTCGCCGCCGATGTGCGCGCCCTGGCCGACCGGGTGCGGCGAGCCCTCGGCCCACGCCTGGCCGGTGTCCTCGTGCTTGCCCCACCACACCAGCGAGCAGATGTCGCCGCCGCTGCAGGCCGGGACCGCCGCGGGCAGCGCCGCGCCGATCGCGCGCTGGACGGTCTCCAGCGCCTGGAACGACGCCCATCCGCCGATGAAGCTCGGGGCGGGCGCGATCGGATGGAAGAGCGTGCCCGGCCGCGTCACGACGGTGATCGGCCGTTGGTGGCCCTCGTTGGGCGAGTCGTCGCCGCCGGCGATCATGCCGACCGCGACGCGCGCCACGGCGACCGTCTTGGGCAGCGTGCAGTTGATCGGCCCGGTGCGCTGCGCGGGCGCGCGCGAGAAGTCGACGGTGACGTCGGAGCCGTCGATCCGCACGACGATCTCGAACGGGATCACCTCGTCGACGAGCCCGTCGCTGTCGAGCGTGCCGTGGCCGACGTACTCGCCGTCGGGCAGCTCGCGCAGCCGCGCGCGGATCGTCGCCTCGCCGTGGTCGAACATGCGCTCGACCGCGGCCTCGTACCGCGCCCGGCCGAACCGCTCCACCAGCGCGCCGAGCGCCTTGAGCCCGGTGCGCACGCCCACCAGCTCGGCGTTGATGTCGCCGGCGACGGCGGCGGGCACACGGCTGTTGGCCATCGCGGTGCGCAGGATGTCGTCGTCGATCACGCCGCGGCGGCAGAGCTTGACGCCGGGGAAGATGGTGCCCTCCTGCCACAAGTCCACCGTGTCGGTCGAGTACGGGTCCTTGCCCCCGATGTCCAACCAGTGGGCCTTGATCGCCGCGTAGCCGAGCAGGCCGTCCTCGTCGAACGCGGGCGCGATGACCGCCGCGTCCTGCGGGTGCGAGCCGGTCCCGTAGGGATGGTTGTAGAGCAGGACGTCGCCGGGCTCCAGCGCCTCCACCCCGCCGACCGCCGCGACCGCCGCCTCGACCGAGAAGCTCAACCGCCCCATGAACATCGGCAGGCTCGGCGCCTGGGCCAGCAGGCGCACCTGCGGGTCATACAGCGCGACGGCGAAGTCGAGGACCTCGTAGATGACGGGCGAGAACGCGGTGCGGACCAGCGCCTGCTTCATCTGCCGCGCGGCCGAGCCCAGCCCGTGGCGCACCAGCTCGGTGAGGATCGGGTCCGCCTCGGCCGCCGGCGCCGCGGGCCCGGCCGCGCCGGCGCGGTGGACGACGGTGCCGGGCTCGGCACCGTCGGTCACGCCGGGCGCCCGGCGGGGATGACCGCGCCGCCTTCGCAGACGATCCGGTCGCCGATCTGCAGCGTCGGCGTGCGCATGATCGCGTCGATGTGGACCCCGGCGTCGTTGACGCCGCCGACGCCCGTGCTCGCGCCGAACGCGACGTGCACGGTGCCGCGGACCTTCTCGTCCTCCAGCACGAGCCCCGTGATCTGCGCCGCGGGGTTGGTGCCGATGCCCAGCTCGGCGACGTGCCGTCCGTTCGGTCCCCCGGCGTCGAGCGTCTTCAGCAGCCACTCGCCGATGGCGCCGTCGGCCTCGACGATCGCGCCGTCCTCGATCCGCACGCGCAGCGTCCCGTCGAGCAGGCCGTGGTCGGCGACCGACGCGTCGAAGACCAGCACGCCGCTGCCCGCGATCTCGACCGGCGCGACGTACGCCTCGCCGGCCGGCAGGTTGCCGAACGCGCCCGGGGCGCCGAGCGCGCCGTCGTCGTTGCGGCCGTCGCGGCCGGCGACGCTGAGCGTCGCGTCGGAGCCCTGCGCGCAGGTGATCCGGCACACGTCGGCCGCCGTGATCTGTGCGGCCAGCGCCGCGCCGTCGGCCGACATCGCCGCGTGGTCGACCATCAGCGCGCGGGCGAACAGCTCCTCGGTGATGCCCGGCAGCGAGGCGAACCGCCCGCCGGCGCCGGTCGAGGCCAGCCGCGCCTGCGTGTGGCTGAGCGAGAACGTGGTCACGCCGAACGACGCCGTGGCGGCCGCGATCGCCGCGGCGACGGCCGGCGGCGGCTCCTCGTTGTTGTGCGTCAAGTCGTCGAAGCCGACGACGTCGGGCGTCGCGCCGCGCGCGGCGACCACCTCGGCCAGCGCCGCGGCGATCGCCGTCTGGGCCGGGTTGTGGACGATGGCGATCCGCTCGCCGGCCGCGACGCCGAGGCAGTCGACGGCGCGTTCGGCAGGGGCGGTGAGGGTGGGAGAGGTCATGCGGCGGCGTCCTTTGCGAGCTCACCAGGGAAGTGGCACGCGGCGGCATGGCCTGCCGCGTGGTCGGTCAGCGGCGGGGCCTGCGCCGCGCAGATCTCACGGTCGCGCCCGACCGGGCAGCGCGCGCGGAAGCGGCAGCCGCCGTCGAGCGCGGTCATCGGCCCGACGTCGCCGCGCAGGACGATCCGCTCCCGGCGCCCGATGACCTCGGGGTCCGGGATCGGCACGGCCGACAGCAGCGACGCGGTGTACGGGTGCAGCGGCGAGCTGAAGAGCTGGCGGCTGTCGCCGATCTCCATGATCGCGCCGCGGTAGAGCACGGCCACGCGGTCGCAGAAGTACTCGGCCACCGCGAGGTCGTGCACGATGAAGACGTAGGTCAACCCGAGGTCGGCCTGCAGCTGCTTGAGCAGGTTCAGCACCTGCGCCTGGATCGAGACGTCCAGCGCGGAGATCGGCTCGTCGAGGAAGACGAGGTCGGGGCGCAGCACGAGCGCGCGGGCGACGCCGATGCGCTGGCGCTGCCCGCCGGAGAACGCGAACGGCCGGCGCTGGTGCTGCGCGGCCGGGATGCCGACCAGCTCCAGCATCTCCGACGCGGTCGCGTTGCGCTCCACGGCGTCGCCGACGCCGTGGATCTCCAGCGCCTCGGCCACGATCGCCAGCGCCGACATCCGCGGGTCCAGCGACCCGAACGGATCCTGGAAGACCAGCTGCATGCGCTTGCGCAGCTGGCGCAGCTCCTCGGTGCCGAGGCCGCCGACGTCGATGCCGTCGAAGACGACGCTGCCGCTGGTCGGCTCCAGCAGCCGCAGGATCGCCCGCGTCAGCGTCGACTTGCCGCAGCCCGACTCGCCGACGATCCCGAACGTCTCGCCGCGGCGCACCTCGAATGACACCTGGTCGACCGCGCGCAGCGGCGGCGGCGCCGAGCGGCGGAAGCGGCTCGGCCCGGAGCCGAACTCCTTGGTGATCTCGCTGACCTGCAGCAGTGCGTCGCTCATCGCGCGCCCACCTCCCGCGCGCCGCGCTCGAGCTGCTCGGCGGCGTAGTGGCACTCCGAGGTCCGGCCTTCGGCGACCGGCTGGTTGGGCGGCGTCTCGGCGACGCAGCGCTCGCGGCCGTGGCCGAGCGGGCAGCGCGGCTCGAACGCGCACCCGGTCGGCAGCGCCGCGAGGTCCGGCGGCGCGCCGCCGATCGCCGGCAGCGGACCGCTGTGCAGCCGGTCGGCGCGCGGCACCGAGGAGAGCAGCGCCTGCGAGTACGGGTGCGCCGGCGCGCGGAACAGCGGGCGCGTCTCGGCCTGCTCCACCAGGCGCCCGGCGTACATGACGCGCACGGTGTCGCAGAACTCGGCGACGATCCCCAAGTTATGGGTGATGAGGATCACCGCCGTGTTGCGCTCGCTGACCAGGCGGTTGAGCAGCTCGAGGACCTGCGCCTGCGTGGTGACGTCCAGCGCCGTGGTCGGCTCGTCGGCGATGATCAGCGACGGCTCGTTGGCCAGCGCGCTGGCGATCATCACGCGCTGGCGCATGCCGCCCGAGTACTGATGGGGGTAGTCGTCGAGCCGGCGCTCGGGCTGGGGCACCTC
Organism: Baekduia sp.; assembly: GCA_036500525.1. Taxonomy (GTDB): domain Bacteria; phylum Actinomycetota; class Thermoleophilia; order Solirubrobacterales; family Solirubrobacteraceae; genus Baekduia. The sequence goes on from DASYBY010000404.1 coordinate 4,584, forward strand.
GACGTCGGCCAGCAGCTCGATCGCCCGCGCCCGCGCGGCCTTGCGCGACATCGAGCGGTGGTGCTGGCGGATCGACTCGACGAGCTGGTGGCCGATCGACTTCACGGGGTCCAGCGCAGCGGTCGGGTCCTGGTAGATCAGCGAGATCTCCTTGCCGCGCACCGACTGCAGCTCGCGGTCGCTGAGCCCGACCAGCTCGCGGCCGGCCAGCTTGACGCTGCCGCCGACGACGCGGCCGGGCGGGTCGATCAGGCCGAGGATCGAGAGCGCCATCGCGGACTTGCCCGAGCCGGACTCCCCCACGATCCCGACGCGCTCGCCGGGCGCGACGTCGAACGAGACGTCGCGCACCGCGCGCACCGTGCCGCCGGGCGTCGTGAACTCGGTCCGCAGGCCGCTGACCTCGAGGATCGGTGCGTCGCTCATGCCTGGGTGCTCCCCTGCCGGGCCCGCGGGTCGAGGACGCCGTAGAGCAGGTCGACCGCGAGGTTGACGACGACGTACGCGCAGGCGCTGAGCAGGATGAAGGTCTGCACGACGCTGTAGTCCTGGCGCAGGATCGAGTCGACGACCAGCGCGCCGACGCCGGGCCAGTTGAACACCTTCTCGATCAGCACGCTGCCGGCCACCAGCTGCGCGAGCAGGATGCCGCTCGCCGTCAGCGTCGGCAGGAACGCGTTGGGCAGCGCGTGCCGCACGTAGGTCGCCCACCGCGACAGGCCCTTGCTGCGGGCGACGAGCAGGAACGGCTCGCGCGAGACCTCCGCGAGGTTGGCGCGGAGCAGCCGCACCAGGAACGCGAAGCCGCTGAGGCCCAGCGCGATCGACGGCAGCAGGATGTGCTCGAAGGCGTTCCAGAACACCTTGAAGTTCCCCGACAACAACGCGTCGATCGTGAGCATCCCGGTGTACTTGGGCGGCAGCACCGTGTTGGGGCTCACGCGGCCCTCCGGTCCGGGCAGGATCCCGAGCCACGAGAAGAACACCACCAACAGCACGAGCGCCAGCCAGAACGGCGGCGTGCCCAGCCCGACGAACGCGGCGAAGCGCGTGCCGCCGTCCAGCCACGGGCGGCGCCGGTAGGTCGTCAGCAGCGCGAGCAGCACGGCGAAGAAGAAGGCGAACAGGAACGCCCACAGGCCGAGCTCGAGGCTCGCCGGCAGCCGCGCG
>DASYBY010000405.1:0-4754 GCA_036500525.1 Baekduia sp.
GGCCATCAAGCGCGCTTGCGCTCGGCGGCGGTGCGGATCTCGGTCGCCTGGGCCTGGTCGTGCGAGTCGTAGGCCTCGACGATGCGCTGCACGAGGCGATGGCGGACGACGTCGCCGCCGCTGAAGCGGACGAAGTCGACGCCGTCGACCCCGTCGAGGATGTCGCCGACGACGATCAGGCCCGACCGCTCGTTCTTGGGCAGGTCGACCTGCGTGATGTCGCCGGTGATGACCATCTTGGAGCCGAACCCGAGCCGGGTGAGGAACATCTTCATCTGCTCGGGTGTGGTGTTCTGCGCCTCGTCGAGGATCACGAACGAGTCGTTGAGCGTGCGCCCGCGCATGAAGGCCAGCGGCGCGACCTCGATCACGCCCTTCTCCAGGAAGGTCGCGACCTTCTCCGGGTCCATCATGTCGTTGAGCGCGTCGAAGAGCGGCCGCAGGTACGGGTCGATCTTGGCCATCAGGTCGCCCGGCAGGAAGCCGAGGCGCTCGCCGGCCTCGACGGCCGGGCGGGTCAAGATGATGCGGTTGACCTCGCGGCGCGAGAGCGCGGCGGCGGCCATCGCGACGGCCAGGAAGGTCTTGCCCGTGCCGGCCGGCCCGATGCCGAACGTCACGGTGTTCTTGCGGATCGAGTCGACGTAGCGCTTCTGGTTCACCGACTTCGGCGCGACCTTCGCCGAGCGGTGGCGCCACACGACGTCCTCGAGCACCTTGGCCGGCGACTCGTGCTGGTCCAGCGCGTTGGTCACGGCGTCGATCGTGCCGGGCGCGATCTCGTGCCCGCCCTCGATCAGCTCGGCCAGCTCGTGGACCATCACCGCGGCGTTGGCGACGGCCTCGGCCTCGCCCTCCAGCGTGACGACGTTGCCCCGCAGGTAGAGCTCGCACTCGACGTGCGACTCCAGCTGGCGCAGCACCGCGTCGTGGGTCCCGCTCAGCGCGGCGGCGACCTCGTTGCTCAGCTCGATCTGGCGGCGCACGGTCAGCTCAGCGCCTCTCGGGCGGCCGCGGACACCCGCTTGCCATCCGCCCGACCACCCGTGCGTTCCATCGCCACCTTCATGACGCCGCCCAGGTCCTTCGGCGACGTCGCGCCCGTCTCGGCGATCGCGGCCTTGACGATCGTCAGCAGCTCGTCGTCGCCCAGCTCCGCCGGGAGGTACGCCTGGATGACGGCGGCCTCGGACTCCTCGCCCTCGGCCAGCTCGACGCGGCCGGCCTTGCGGAAGGCCTCGGCGGACTCCAGGCGACGCTTGCGCTCGCGGCGCAGCACGGTGAGCTCGTCGTCGCTGCCGTCCTTGGCCGCCTTCTGCAGCTCGCTCAGCACGAGGCGCAGCGCGCCGACGCGCTCCTTCTCCCTCGCCTTCATGGCGGTGGTGAGGTCCTGCTTGACGCTGTCGACGAGGCTCATCGACCTCGATTGTAGGCTGCGGGGGCGGACGGCCCCGCTCAAGACGAGCCCCGCGGACGCCGATCCCCGCTCCGTATGCCCCCACGCCCGCTCGCTTGTCTGATCGCGCTCCTCGCCGTCTCCGTCGCGGCGGTCTGCGCGCCGGCCGCGCCCGCGGCCACGCTCGGCTCCTGGAACCTCGGCGAGCAGCGCGACGTGCGCCAGGCGGCGGTCATGCACGACCTCGACGACGGCGCGTTCCACGGCGAGCGCCCGGTCGCCGGCCGTCAGCTGCCCGACGCGCTGACGGCGCTGGCCGCGCGCCTGGGCGTCGCGCGGGTGGCCGCGCCCGCGAGCGCCGTGTCGGTGACGACCTTCGACCGCGTGCTCGTCGACCAGCTCGGCGCCGGCGACGTCGCCGCCGCGGTCCAGCACGAGGCGTGGCGCGCCGGGCTGCGGCCGCCGGCCTACTTCGGGACCGAGGTCGTCGCCCGCTTCCTCGGCCTGCGCGACAACCACCCGTTCCCGCAGGAGGAGCTGGAGCTGTACCCGAGCCAGGCGATCACGCGGGCCGAGGCGGCACACTCGTTCGCGGTCGCGCTGCAGCTCGGCGGCGGCGGCGCGCAGTGGGCGCGCGACACGTTCGCGACCTTCCAGCTGCCGCGCTACTCGGCGGCCCAGAAGCGCGTGTTGTCGCTGGCGATCGCGAAGATCGGCATGCCCTACGTCTGGGGCGGCGAGACCGATCTCGGCTCCAGCGCCTACGGCGGCCAGGAGCACGGCGGCTACGACTGCTCGGGGTTCGTCTGGCGGGTCTTCAAGCTGTCGGGCTTCTCGTGGGGCGCGCAAATCCGCGGGCGCACCGCGGCGCAGCAGGCGGGCGAGATCCCGGCGTCCGCCCGCGTGCGGCTGACCGCCGTCGCCCCTGCCGACCTCCTCTTCTTCGGCCCCGGCAAGTTCTGGCAGAAGGCCACCGAGAAGCGCATCGTCCACGAGGGCATCGCGCTGTCGGACACCTGGGCGATCAACAGCTCCGACCAGGGCGTCTTCGTCCTGCCGCTGACCGGCGACTCGCGGCTGGCGCGCGAGTTCAGCTGGGCGCGGCGGGTGCTGTAGCGACCGCGGCGGCCGCAGCGCCCGGGGGCGAGTTCTCGATGCGGGTCGCCTTAAGCTGTATATGGCAGCTCACAGCGACCCGGATCGAGCGGTGGCCGAGCTGGCCGCCCGCCGACACGGCGTGGTGTCCTACACGCAGCTGAAGGCGTGCGGGCTCGACCGCCAGACGATCGCCCACCGCGTCGCGCGGCATCGGCTGATCGTCCTGTATCGCGGCGTGTACGCGGTGGGTCACGCCCAGCTGCGGGTGGAGGGCAAGTGGCTGGCCGCGGTCCACGCCGGTGGTCCGCGTGCGGTGCTGAGCCACGGCGACGCCGCCGCCGCGTGGGGCCTGACCCCGGTCAACGGATCGCGCATCGACGTGTCGACCCCCGCCCGGTCGGGCCGGACGCCCGAGCGCCCGGTGCGCCTCCACCGCGTCGGGACGCTGCGCCGCGACGAGGTCACCGTCCACGACGAGATCCCGATCACGACGGTGGCGCGGACCCTCGTCGACGTCACGCCGCGGGTGCGCGACCGCGCGCTCGAGGACCTGATCGCGCAGGCCGACCGGCTCGGTCGCTTCGATCTCGCGGAGGTCCGGCGAGCCCTCGCGGTCCACCCGCGCCAGCCCGGACGGCGGAGGCTCGCCGCGCTGTTGGATCGCCTCCAGGGCGTCGGGCCGGCGGACCTGCGCAGTCCGGCCGAGGTCGCCATGGCGCAGCTGTGCGACGACCATCGCCTGCCGGCGCCGGTGACCAACGTCGAGATCGCCGGGTTCCTGGTGGACTTCCACTGGCCGGGCAGCGATCTCGTCGTCGAGGTCGACGGGTTCACCTACCACAACATGCCGACCGCCTTCGAGTCCGATCGCAACCGCGATCAGGTGCTGGTGCTCGCCGGGTGGCGGGTCGTCCGCTTCACCTTCCGGCAGCTGACCCGGGAGCCCGAGCGCTGCGCGCGGCGGCTGCGGACGCTCCTCGGCGAATCCGGGTCGCTGTGAGCTGTCCGTGGCAGCTCACAGCGACCCGGATCGCGCCGGGTCTCAGGCGGTCCGCTGCAGCAGCAGCGCGGCCCACTCGGCGCTCTCGCGGCGGTCGGCCTCGCGCAGCCCGTGGCGCTCGAAGGCCGCGGCGATCTCGTCGGCCTCGCGGGTCAGCAGGCCCGAGGCGATCAGCGTGCGGGGCGGCTCGCCGTCGAACCCGGCGCGGGCGACGCAGAGCAGCAGTGGGCGCAGGAGGTTGGCGAGCACGAGGGGCGCGGTCGGCGCCGGGCCGCCGCGGATGAGGTCGAAGCGCGAGGCCGTGACCTCCACACCGTTGGCGTCGGCGTTCTCCAGCGTCGCGCGCACGGACTCCACCTCGTGGTCGACGCCCGCCACCGGGCCCCAGCCCAGCTTGGCCGCGGCGATCGCCAGCACGCCGGAGCCGCAGCCGAGGTCCATGGTCGCCGACGCCCCGGCGCCGGCCGGCACCGGCAGCTCGCTCAGCAGCTCCAGGCACAGGCGCGTCGTGTGGTGCGCGCCGGTCCCGAAGGCCTGGCCGGGATCGATGACGAGGTCGAGCAGCGTCGCGTGCGCGGGCTCCCACGGCGGGCGGACGTAGAGGCGGTCGCCGATCGCGATCGGGCGGTGGAACTGGCGCCAGCGGTCGGCCCAGTCGTCGGCGACCTCGGTCGTGACGATGTCGACCAGCGCGCCGCCCGCGGCGGCGCGCAGGTCGGGCAGCTCTGGCAGCTCGCCGGGCGCGCCGTAGACGGCGTACTCGACGACGGTGCCGCCCTCCAGGTCGGCCTCCTCCACCCCGCCGGGCGCCAGCTCCAGCAGCTCGGCCAGGACGACGTCGGCATCCTCGCGCCGGACGCGGATCGCGAGGCGAATCAAGGCGAAGCCTCGCCCAGGCGGCTCGTTTCGCAGCGGTTGCTCGCCTGGAGGCTCGCAACCGCGGCCGCGCCGATCAGCATCCTCTACCGGTGAAACAGCCGGCGCAGCTTGCCGACCATCGACTCGTCGCCGTCACGCAGCTGCTCGGGCTCGATCGAGGCCGACACCTGCTCCAGCAGGTCGCGCTGCTCGGCGGTCAGCCGGCGCGGGATGACGACGTTGGCGACCACGCGCAGGTCGCCGAAGCGGCCCGGCCGGCGCAGCACCGGCATGCCCTTGCCCTTGACGCTCAGCACCTCGCCCGGCTGGGTGCCCGCGGGGACGTCGACCTCGACCTCGCCGTCGGGATGCTCGATCGCGACCTTCGTGCCCAGCGCGGCC
>DASYBY010000406.1:0-9698 GCA_036500525.1 Baekduia sp.
GTCCTCGCCGCTGATCGGCAACGCGGTCTGCATCGGCGACGCCAAGCCCTACAACACGGCGCTGATCGTCCTCGACGCCGACTTCGCGCCCGCCTGGGCCGCGCAGAACGGCCTGGAGGGCGCGACGCTGGAGTCGCTGGCTCACGACGAGCGCGTGCGCGCGGCGGTGCAGGCCGGCGTCGACGCGGGCAACGCCAAGCTCGCCCGGGTCGAGCAGATCAAGAAGTTCGTCATGGTCGAGGGCGACTGGCTGCCCGGCGGCGACGAGCTGACGCCGACGATGAAGTTGAAGCGCAAGCCGATCGCCGAGAAGTACGAGGCCGCGATCGCCGAGCTGTACACGGGCTGAGACGCGCGGGCCGCAGGCCGCCCCTACGAGGGCGATCCTGCGGCCCGCATCGTCGTGGCTGACGTCGCTGGCGCAGCGGCAGCGTCGACCGCACGTGAAGCGCGTCAGCGACCGTCAGGCGCGGCGAGGCGGCCCGGAGGATCGCGCTCGGCGGGTGAGCTCGACCGTCGCGCCGCGCAGGCCGGCCGGGTCGGTGACCGGCTCGGCGAAGCCGACGCGCGCCGGGGCGGTCCCGCGCGGCGTGCCGACTTGGAGGTCGAGGCCGTAGCGGTCGGCCGCCGTGCAGCGCGCGGACGTGGCGTCCGGGTAGCCGCCGAGCGCCTGGGCCATCGCCAGCAGCGCGTCGGCGTGGTCGTTGTTGAGGTGCTCGATCGCGCCGCGCGCGTCGCCGACCGGATCGGCCTCGGCGTTGGCGTAGGCCTTGGCGTCGGCCGAGTCCATGCGGCCGTAGCCGCCGACCCAGCGCACGCGCTCGACGCCCAGCACGTAGAGCGAGAAGTCGCCGAACTCGGCGTACATCGCCGCGGTCGGAACCGAGGCCAGGTAAGCGGCGCGGGCGACGCGCTCGGTGTCGCCCGACGGGCGGGTGACGCGGCCGGCCAGCGTGACGCGGCCGTGGGCCAGCGGATCGCTGGTGCGCACGGTGTCGGCGACGACGAGGCTCGCGCGCCCGTCGCGGTCGAGGTTGCGGCCGTGCTCGGCGAGCGTCGAGACGAAGAGGACCGGCGAGCCGTCCTCCAGCGCCGCGTAGCTGACCAGCGAGGCCCATGGGCCGCCGTCGTCCGACAGCGACGCGAGCGTCGCCACGTTGGCCTGGGCGACGAGCGTCCGGGCCTCCTCGCCGGCCGTGCGGCGCCGGGCCGGCGGGACCGGCGTCAGCGGCGGGGGAATCGGACCCGCCCGCCCCGGCCCGTCGCCGGCGACGTCGTGGTCGCCGGTCGCGTAGGTGGTGATGTCGCTCACGACGGGATCCTCACGGTGGCGATGGACTTGGGCGCGCCGGTCAGCCGCAGCCGGACGTTGCCCGCGAGCGACCTGGTGGACTTGGCCAGGGTGACCTTGAGGGTACGACGCCGCACGGTGCCGGTCGCCAACACGGTGCCCTTGGCGTTGCGCACGGTGACCTTGCGGGTGGCGCCACCGCGGAAGGGGGCCCTGGCCAGGACGGCGACGACGCTGCGGATCGTGGTCGTCTTGCCGGCCGGGCCGCGGGCGCCGGGGAGACCGGCGAGGCCGGGCGTGGCGGCGGGTCCGGCGGGGCCGGCCGGTCCGGCGGGGCCCGCGGGGCCGGCCGGGCCCTCGGTCGCGTCACCGGCGGCGAGCTTGAGCGTCAGGCTCAGCGTGCCGAAGGTGTTGGGATCGCGGTCGGGGCCGTTGCCCGCGACGTACGGGCCGGGGAACGCGTAGTCGGTCACCGCGAGCGAGGGCACGATGTTGCTCAGCACCCGCGAGCCGTCGGCCTTGAGCGTGACCGTGGCAGCGCTGAGGTCGAGGTCGAAGAGCGGCTGCGCGCGGTCGTAGGTCGGGGTGTCGCCGCCGCCCAGGCCCGAGGCGAAGACCTGGCCGGTGTCGCCGTCGAGGACGACCTCGGGCTGCTCGACGGTGATCGTAAACCCGTGGGCCGACGAGGCGTACGTCAGCCCGCCGTCGAGCTCGATCGCGCCGATGCCGGTGTTCTGGTCGTAGGTTCCGTCGGTGGCCGGGAAGACCGTGGTGTAGGCGTCGCCCCGCGTGCTGGCGGAGTCGACGGTCGGCCCGGTGGCGGGCGCGATCGGCGTCGCGGTGCCCGCGGCCAGCGCGGGGCCGGGGCCCGTGACGTAGCCCAGCCACGTGCGCTGCGGCGTCCCGCTGACGTAGACGGCGGTCTGGCTCCAGTCCAGGTGACCGCCGGTGACGGTCGCGGCGGAGGCCGCGACGGGCAGGGCCACGGCGGTGAGCGACGCGGCGGCGATCAGGCCGGCGTAGCGGCGGGGGCGAGGGGATCGGGGCAAGGGGATGTCCTTTCCGGTGATGACGCTCGCCCGGGGCCGGACGGCGGTGTTAGGTAACCCTACGAACTGTTAGGGTGCCCAAACATAGCTGACTGACCGCCCGGATGTTAGGGCGACCTAATAGGACATCCATGACCCTCTCGCTCCGCCGCTGCCTGATCTCCGCCGCCCTCGTGGCGCTGCCGGCGCTCGCGCTCGCGGCCCCCGCCGGCGCCGCGCCGACGCGCATCGCGGCGCTCACCCCGTTCACCGCCAACACGCTCGCCGAGCTGGGCGTGCGGCCCGTCGCCATCGGCCAGACGCTCGGCGGGCACGACCGGCTCGACCCCCGGCTGAAGGGCGTCCCGACGCTCGCGCTCTCGCACCCCAACGGGCCGAACGTCGAGCAGCTCGCGGTCCGCAACCCGCAGCTCGTGCTGTCGGCGCCGGTCTGGCGCAAGGGCGAGCCGGCCATGCGACGGCTCGGGATGAAGGTCGCCGAGAGCGATCCGGCGAGCGTCGCCGGCGTCCTGACCGAGACGCATCGCATCGGCTCGCTGGTCGGTCGCGGCGCGGCCGCCGATCGCCTCGCGCGCCGCGAGGGCGCCGAGATCGCCGAGGCCCGCAAGGGGATCCGCCGCCATCCCAGCGTGCTGCTGATCATGGGCGTCGGGCGCACGAGCTACGCGATGCTCGAGAACAGCTGGGGCGGCGACGTCGTGCGCCAGGCCGGTGGGCGGCTGCTGACCGGTGGGCTACGCGCCAGCGGTGGCTACGCGCAGATCTCCGACGAGGCCGTCGTCGCGCGCAGCCCCGACGTGATCATCGCCGTGCCGCACGGCGCGCCGTCGGACCTGCCGAAGCTCGCGACGTACTTGTCCAACAAGGCGGGATGGCGGACGACCAAGGCGGCGCGCGAGCACCACGTCTACGTCGCCACCGGCAACTCGCTGCTGCAGGCCTACACCGATCCGGGGCGGACGATCCGCGACGTGCGCACCAGGTTCCTGGGGAACTGAGACGTGGCCCTGCGCCAGACCTCCGTGGTCCTGGTCGCCGCGCTCGCCGCGCTGGTGGCCGGGGTCGCGTCGCTGACCCTCGGCGCCGTCCACGTGCCGCCGGCCGACGTGCTCGACGCGCTGGCCGGTCACGCCGACGCCGGGCCGCTGCGCGAGATCGTGCTGCAGCTGCGCGTCCCGCGGACGGTCGAGGCGCTGACCGTCGGCGCGGCGCTGGGCGTCTCGGGCGTCCTGCTGCAGGGCGCGCTCGGCAACCCGTTGGCCTCGCCGGACATCATCGGCGTGACCGGCGGCGCGGGCTTCGGCGCGATCCTCGTGCTGCTGGCCTTCCCCAGCGCGGTCGCGCTGCTGCCGCTCGGCGCGCTGGCCTTCGGCGGGCTGGCCGGCGCGATGGTGCTGGCGATCGCGTGGTCGGGACCCAACGGCGGCGCGATCGGCCGGCTGATCCTCGCCGGGATCGCCGTCAGCGCGCTGTTCGGCGCCGGGACGACCTCGTTGATGGTGGCCTTCAGCGATCGCGTGCAGTCCGCGGTGCTGTGGATGGCCGGCGGGCTGTCGTCGGACGGCTGGTCGGGGCTGTCGGTCGCGTGGCCGTACTTCGCGATCGGGTTCGCGCTGGCGGCGGTGCTCACGCGCCCGCTGGACCGGCTGGCGCTGGGCGACGACGTGGCCGAGTCGCTCGGTGTGCGGCCGCGGATGATCCGGCTGGCCGCGGTCGTCGCGGCGGCGCTGCTGGCCTCGGCCGCGGCGGCGCTCGTCGGCTTGTTGGGGTTCTTGGGTCTCGTCATCCCGCACCTCGTGCGGCTGGCCGGCGGGACCGCGAGTCACCGCTACGTGATGAGCGCCTCGGCGCTGGTCGGCGCGGCGCTGCTGCTGGCCGGCGACACGCTGGCGCGGACGGTGCTGGCGCCGATCGAGCTGCCGGTCGGGCCGTTCATGGTGGTCTTGGGTGTGCCGGTCTTCCTGTGGTTGCTGAGGAGCGTGCACTGATGCTCGCGGTGCGGGACGCGCGGGTGCGGCTCGGCGGCACCGAGGTGCTGCACGGCGCCGATCTCGACGCGAGCGCGGGTCGGCTCGTGGCGGTCGTCGGGCCCAACGGTGCGGGCAAGTCCACGCTCGTGCGCGCGGCGGCGGGGCTGCAGCGGCTGGAGAGCGGGAGCGTGCGCTGGCAGGGCGAGGACGTGGCGCGGCTGCGCGGGCGGCGCCTGGCGCGGCGGCGGGCGTTCGTCCCGCAGCGCGCGCGGGTCCCCGACGGCGTGCGGGTCCACGAGGCCGTGGCGATCGGCCGCGCGCCGCACCTCGGCCCGCTGCAGCGCCCGACGCGGGGCGACCGCGACGCCGTCGAGCGCGCGATGGTACGCGCCGGGATCGTCGCGTTCGCCGACCGGCGGCTGACCACGCTGTCGGGCGGCGAGCTGCAGCGCGTGCAGGTCGCTGTCGCGCTGGCCCAGGAGGCGCCGGCGCTGCTGGCCGACGAGCCCACCTCCAGCCTCGATCTCGGCGCGACGTCGATGATGGCGCGCCTGCTGCGCGGCCTGGCCGACGACGGGATGGCCGTGGTGCTGGTCGTCCACGACCTCGCGCTGGCGGCGGCGGTCGCCGACGAGGTCGTCGTGCTCCCCGGCGGCCACACGGTCGCCGCCGGCCCGCCCGCCGAGGTGCTGACGCCGGAGCTGCTCGCCGACGTCTGGCACGTCGACGCCGGCCTCGTCCACGGCGCCGGCCGCACCGCGCTGCACGTCGACTGGCTCGGCACCGGCCACACCCATCCGACCCCCACTCACCCATGAGGGGTCAGACCCCTTCTTGCACCACCACTGCGAAAAGGGGTCAGACCCCTTCTTGCGCCACCACTGCGAAAAGGGGTCTGACCCCTTGTTGCAGGGTGGCTGCGGAAAGGGGTCTGACCCCGTGTCTGAACCAGGAGCTGTGCGCATGACCTCTCGCTGGACCGTCTGCTGCTCGATCGTCGTCGGTGCCGCGCTGGCGCTGCCGGCCGGGGTCGGTGCTGCCCCGGCCGGGAGCGGCACCTCGGTGCTGCGCCTGGAGGGCGCGGCGGCGCGTGCGCTGAGCGCGCAGGGGGTGAAGGTCGGCGCGGTCGCACCGGCGAAGGCCGCGGGGACGCGGCTGACGCTGCCGGTCGCGACGGCGAGCGTGGGGGTCGGCGCGACGCTGGGCTACGGCGGCGGGGTGCGGCTGAAGGCGGGGAAGCGGTCGGTCACGCTCTCGGCGCTACGGCTCTCTTTGGCCAAGGACTCGCGGTTGCGGGCGCGGGTCGGTGGCCGGACGGTCACGGTGCTCACGGTCGCGGGTGCTCGGCGCGACGTCGACAAGGCGCGGGGGACGGTGGCGCTGAAGGGCGCGAGCGTCCGGCTCACGGCCGCGGGCGCGGCGGCGGTGCGGCGGGCGCTGCACCTGCGGCGGCTCGCGCCCGGCACGCTGGGCCGGCTGACGGTCGACGCGCGGCGCGGCGCGGCGGGTGGCACGACCGGCGGCGGAACGGGCGCGGCGCCCGGCTCGGGCACCGGCAGCGCGCCCGCGACCGGACCGGGCGCTCCCGGCACCACCACACCGTCCGCCCCCGGCACCACCGCGCCCGCGAACCCCGGCCCGCCGCCGCTGGCGCGTCCGGCCACCGCGGTCGACATCACCGCCGCCACGATCACCTGGCACGTGCGCGACTCGTTCATCCAGTACATCAACGCGGGGGAGGGCACCACAGTCTCCGCGGGCGCGACGGCCGATCCACCCTCGGTGCAGCCCGGCAGCAGCGTCCCGTTGACCTATGCCTTCCACTTCCCGTTCACCGGCGGGTGGTACGACCCGGTCTCCGGCGCCGTGCGCGTCACCTACGCCGGCACCGTGACCTTCGGCTTCCGCGCGCACGGCATCAAGCTCACCGCGGCCGACCCCGAGATCGAGCTGGCCGGCGGCGGGTCGCGCGCCATCTTCCGCACCGCCAACGCGGGGGAGACGCCGTCGCGCGGCGTGCTGGAGACGCTGAGCCCGGCGGCCGCGGCCGGCACGACCCACAGCCCCGACGGCACCGCCCACGCCTACACGCAGATCCCCGGCGCGATCCCCGCCGATGCGGGCGCGTCGGTCTTCGCCGGCTTCTACGCGGCCGGCGACCCGTTCGGCTGGATCACCGTCGAGCTGACGACGCCGCCGGCGTAGGGCGACGTCCGGGGCGGCCTACGGCCAGCCGGCGCCGGGCGCCGCGAGGCGTGCGGCGTCGCGGCCCGAGGCCTTGGCCTCGTACATCGCGCGGTCGGCCGCCTGCAGGAGCGCGTCGGCGCTGCGGTCGGGCCGGTCGGGCAGCGCGACGCCGATCGACGCCGTGATCTGCGCGACGCCGGCGGCGAGCGGGATCGGCTCGGCCAGCAGCGTCCGCAGCCGCTCGGCGACGTCCATCGCCTCCTCCGGGCCGGAGACGTCCTCGCACAGCGCGACGAACTCGTCGCCGCCGAGGCGCGCGACGGTGTCGCCGGGGCGCAGGTCCTCGTCGATCCGCGCGGCGGTGATGCGCAGCAGCTCGTCCCCGGCGTTGTGGCCGAGCGTGTCGTTGGTCGCCTTGAAGTTGTCCAGGTCGATGAACAGCACCGCGACGCTCGTCCCCGACCGCTTGACGCGCTGCAGGGCGTGGCGCAGGCGCTCGGCCAGGATGGCGCGGTTGGCCAGACCGGTGAGCGGGTCGTGGTCGGCGCGGTGGGTCGTGGCCTCGAAGTCGCGCGCGGCGTCGAGCGCGGCCGCGGCCTGGTCGGCGAAGAGCCGCAGCGCCTGCAGGCGCTCGCGATCGGGCAGCAGGCGGTCCGACGGGTCGTCGACCCAGATCATGCCGCGCGGGAAGCCGTCGGAGCCCAGCAGCGGGACGACGAGCCAGTGGCGGTCCCAGGCGTACGGCCCGCGGCCGTTGGACTGCGAGCGGTAGAACGACGTGCGGAGATCGAGCAGGCCCTCGGCCTCCTCGCGCTCCAGCAGGTAGCAGCCGTGGCGCTCGTGGACCGGCTGCAGCACGGGCTTGAGCTGCTCCAGCGTGAACGCCATGTGCGAGAAGACCGGGTCGTGCATCGACCAGCCGGCGGTGGCCGCGGGGCGCATCAGGCCGCCGTTCTCGGCCAGCAGCACCGCCACGCGCTGGAAGCGCAGGGCGTGGCGGATGCCGGCGCAGACCGCGTCGAGCACGCCCCCGTGCGAGCGCTGGTCGGCGATGCGCGAGGAGACCGACAGCAGGCGCTCCAGGGCGGTGCGGTGCGCGGCGTCGCGCTGGGTCTCCTGAGCCTGCTCGACGGCGATCGAGGCGACCTGCGCCATCGAGACCAGCCGGTCGAGGTCGTCGTCGTCGGGCCGCCGGCCGTGGGCCGGCTCGTCGACGGAGAGGATGCCGAGCACGTCGCCGTTGGAGCGGCGCATGACGGCGAGCAGGAGGTCGTCGGGATCCCAGCCGTGGGCCGTCGCGGGCGACGGGGCGGCGGGGATGTAGAACCGCAGCCCGTCGTCGGGCTTGGGCAGGCTGCCGGCCGGGACGTGATGGGCGCCGCGGCGCTCGAAGGCGGGACCGATGTACGGCGCCCACTGCTCCCAGGACGACGCCTGCCCGAGCAGCATGCGGCGCGCCTCGTCGTCGCCGTGGACGGTGATCGTCGCGAAGTCGTCCCACTCGGGGCGGTGCAGGTTGACGGCGACCGTCCGGTAGCCGAGGGCCTCGGCGATCACCTCGGCGATGCGGTCCAGCGCCCCGACGAGGTCATCCGGGGTCCGGACGCCGCGGGCGGCTTCGAGGGCGCCGCGCAGCGAGGCGATGAGAGACAGGGATGTTCGGTCGGTCACGGTTCACCAGGCTTAACGGCCGAAGCCGCGCCGGGCTTGAGCCCGCTGGGCGATCGGACGACTGCCCTACGGCAGGACGTGCGTGCGCGTGACCTGCGCCGGGGACGGCGCGCCGAGCAGCATGAGGCCCAGCTCCAGCTCGGTGCGCAGTGTGTCGAGGACCCAGCGGGCGCCGGCCTCGCCGTCCCAGGCCAGGCCCCACAGCAGCGGACGGCCGACCAGGACCGCGCGGGCGCCGAGCGCGAGCGCGACCAGGACGTCGGTGCCGCGCCGCACGCCGCCGTCGACGAACACCTCGACGTCGCCCGCGACCTCCTGGACGACCGCTTCGAGCATGTCGATGCCCGCGGGCACGTTGTCGAGCTGGCGGCCGCCGTGGTTGGAGACGACGATCCCGGCCGCGCCGTGCTGCACGGCCAGCCGCGCGTCGGCGGCGCAGTGGACGCCCTTGACCAGCACGGGCAGGTCGACGGCGTCGACCAGCAGCTCGAGGTCCTTCCAGGTCAGCGACGGGTCGACCAGCGAGAAGAAGCCCGCGGGCGTCAGGCCGCTGCTGTGGCCGGCGGCGGCGGTGACGCCGGGCATGTCGATGCCGGGCGGGACGGCGAAGCCGGTGCGCAGGTCGCGCTCGCGGCGGCCCGCGCGCGGCGCGTCGACGGTCACGACCAGCGCGCGGTAGCCGCAGTCGACGGCCTCGTCGACCAGCGCGTGGGTCACGCCGCGGTCGCGCAGCACGTAGAGCTGGAACCAGCGCGGCGCCTCGGGGGCGGCCTCGGCCACCTCGCGCGCCGTGGCGGTGGCCAGCGTGGAGACGCACATGACCGTCCCGGCGCCGGCGGCGGCGCGCGCCATCCCGGGCTCGCCGTCGGCGTGGGCCATGCGCTGCAGGGCGACGGGCGCGACGAGCACCGGCAGGTCGATCGCCGTCCCGAGCACGGTCGTCGCGGTGCTGACGGCGCTGACGTCGACCAGCACGCGCGGCAGCAGCTGCCGGCGGGCGAACGCGGCCTCGTTGTCGGCCAGCGTGCGCTCGTCCGTGGCGCCGCCAGCGAAGTAGCCGTGCGGCCCGGCGTCCAGCCGGTCGGCCACCAGGCGACCGACGTCCCGCAGGTTCACCGGCGGTCGCTCGCTCACCGGGACGGCCGCACCGGGGCGATGGCGATCCAGCTCTTGGCCAGCGGCCCGACGCGCTCGGCGTGCACCGGCGCGCCGAAGAGCGCGGCGACCTCCCCGCGGCGCAGCAGGTCGATCTCCTCCCAGTAGCCCTGGGTACCCGCGCGCCAGTACTGGCGCCGCGCGCTCGCCGGGAGCCAGTGCGCGAACGGCAGCAGCGAGTGCGGCTCGACCGGGAACGAGTAGGCCGGCGTCTGGACGTACAGGCCGCGGCCGACGCGGCGGACCTCGGCGGCGAACGCGGCGCGGCGGGCGCGCGGCACGTGCTCGATGACGCTGGAGGAGTAGACGAGGTCGAACTGGCCGTCCTCGTAGGGCAGTCCCTCGGTCACGTCGGCCTGCAGGAACGGCCCGGGG
>DASYBY010000407.1:0-13421 GCA_036500525.1 Baekduia sp.
CTGTAGGCGATGATCTTGGTGAACGCCGAGACGTACAGCTTGTCATCGTGCCAGGCGAGGCCGGAGACGACCGGGGCGGTCCCGGGCACCTGGGTCGCCTTGCCGCCGGCGAGCGTGAACAGGCCGGTCGCGCCGTGGCTGTCGGGGTCCTCGGAGGGACCGGAGGCCGCGAAGATCGTGTCGCCGGTGAACGCGAAGGCGGTCGGCGTCGTCACGCCGGTCGCGACGGTCGTCACGGGGTTGCCGTTGACGGCCGTGGGCGGGGGCGGCCCCTGCGCCGTGGCGGCGGCGGGCAGCAGGAGCGCCGCGGCGACCGCGGCGGAGACCAGGAACTGAGGACGTGGCGAGAACATCATCGACCTCCGTGTGGGGGATGGGGGGCGGACCGCAGGACGGAAGCGGCGGGCCGGGCCATAAACCTAACCAACCGGCGTCTGCATCGGCGGGAAAGTTGGCGCGCGGCTCAGGCCACGGCGACCGGCCGCGCGCGCCAGCGCTCCCAGGCGAGGTGCGCCGTGCCGAGATACCGCACATGCAGGTCCATGCCCGCGGGCGGGGCGGCGCGGTCGGCGACCGTCACCGTCGGGCAGAACAGCTCGGGCCGCGGCCAGACGCCGGTGTCGTCGTCGGGCGCCTCTTGGCGCGGGCCGAACAGCGTGAGGTTGGTGTGGCCCGGCAGGCTGGCGCTCGGTGCGAGGATGCCGCTGAAGCCGGCGGCGCGCAGCTCCTCGGCCAGCGCGCGCGACCGGCGGTGGTCGTCGTCGATCGCGATCTCCGGGTCCAGGCCGCAGGCCTGCCAGCGGTCGAAGTCGCGCAGGTCGGCGACGCGCGGGGAGCGCACCCGGATGCGGTAGACGGTCCGCAGGATCTGGCGGCGCCGGTCCTCCCCGCGCAGCCCGAGCTGGCGCACGAGCTCGGCCCACATCCCGTCGGGGTGGCAGGCGAGGTACTGGGCGTAGTTGTCGTGGTGGGTGCCCGCGACGTTCCAGCGCGCCGCCGGCTGCGCGATCCCCACGCCGGCGCCGTGCCACAGCGGCGGCCAGCGCGGGTCCATCTGCCGGTAGGCCAGCCAGCCGCCCTCGCGGGCGACCGCGGGCTTACGAGCCCAGCTGGCCACGCTCGGCGCGGGCGATGCTGCGGAGGGTCTCGCTGTAGCGACCCAAGTCCTCGTTCATGAGCTCGAGCGGCGGCCGGCCGAGCTGGGGATGCTCGCTGTAGAACCACATCAACAGGCCGCGCGAGGTCCACGAGGAGCGCAGCTCGTAGAGCAGTTGAGCGACAAGAACGACCAAGTCGGGGTTCTTGCGGACCGCGCCGACCTTGCCGCCGCGCCAGTTGGCCACCGTCTTGGGATCGACGTTGAGCAGCGCGGCGATCTCGCGGTCGTCGACGTCGCTGAGCGTCGCGGCGACGAACTTCGCGGCCTCGGTCGGGCGGTCGAGATCGGCGTGCTCCAGGCGGCGCTGCATGAGCTTGAGGAGGTCGGCGAGCACCGTGACGTGCTCGCGGACGCGCCACTCGGCGTCGCTGCCGTCGTCGTCGCGGACGGCCTGCTCGAGCAGGAAGAGGCGGACGAGCAGGCGGCGTGCGACGGCGTCGTCGCCCCAGTCGTCGTTGGCGGCCAGGCCGGTGATGCCGTCGCGGATGGCCGCGAGCCAGTCGAGCTGCTGCTCCTTCGCCCCGCCCTCCACGAGCCAGAGGCCGGAGAGCCGGCCCTCGACGGACTCGGCCTGCTCGACGATCTGCAGCTCGCTCTCGTGGAGTGCTTCAGCCGTGCTCATGCCCCACAGGATACACCCCAAATCCGCCCTACCGACGAATCTGGGAAAGATCGCGGATCAGGCGGGCGGGAGCGCGTCGGCGCGCTGGCGCTCCCGCTGCGCGCGCCGCCGCAGGATCCCGTCCTTGATCGGCTCGGCGATCGCACCCGCGCGCAGCGCCTCCTCGCGCAGATCGCGCGTCAGGTCGTAGTGATCGCGGTCGGGACGGCCCGGCCGCGACTGGAACCACGCGCGCCGCAGCCCGATCGCCTCGGCGAACGCGTGCAGCTCCTCCGTCGAGTCAGCCTGAAGATGACCCCCACCCGTCCACCGACCCCACGCGGTCGACCGGAACGCATCATCGACGTAGACGGCCATCGCCGCAACGTACCCAACCGCGCGACGAATGATGGAGGCGCAGGGTGCAATGGGTGCGGGCAGGGTAGGCCTATAGGACGATGACTCGCCGCCCGTCCCCGTCCATGGTCGTTGCCTGCACCGCGCTGATGGTGGCGCTCGGAGGGACCGGCTACGCCGCGACGCAGCTGCCGGCCAAGAGCGTCGGCCAGGCGCAGCTGCGCAACGGCGCCGTCGGCAACCTGCAGATCCGCGACGGTGCGATCACCAAGGGCAAGCTGCACACGGGGGCGGTCTCGGGGGTCGCGATCCGCAACGGGTCGATCGAGGCCAAGGACCTCGCCAAGTCGGCGCAGACCGCCGCGACCAGCAGCGTCCACCAGGCCAGCGGCGACCCGATCGCTCCCGGAGCCGTCGGCGCGGTCAGCGCCACCTGCGATCCGGGCGAGCGCGCGACCGGAGGCGGTGGCGGGTTCGCCGGCCCCGCGGTGACCAACGACAAGATGGTGGACTCGATCCCCGTCGGCACCGAACGGCCGGTCATCCGCTGGCGCGTGAGCCTCTTCAACGGCGGGACGGCGCCGCGGACGCCGGTGGCGTACGTGCTGTGCGTGGGGCCGTAGGGCCGTAGCCCCGGGCTCAGCCCGCTCTCGCCGCCCGCGCGCGGTCGTGCTCCCACGCGCGCAGGAGCAGCAGCCCGATCGCTGCCGCGACGATCACGTACACCCGGGCGGGAGACCCGCTCGGCAGGACGGCGATCACGACGCCGAGGACGAGGCAGCACGTCGTCAGGCCCAACGCCCGTCGCCACCCGCGCTCCCCCCACTCGCCGAGCACACCGAGGACCAACAGCCCGGCGCAGATCCAGAAGGTGGTGCTCACCGCGCAGTTCTACCACTCGGGACACTCCACCGTCACCTCTCTCCCCTGCCGTTCGTTGAGCCATCATGCGCGCCCGTCTGCCCATGACACTGTTCGCGACGGCCCTGGGGGTGATCGCGGGGGGACCCGCTCATGCTCAGGCCTTCCCACGCGATCGCACGCCGGGGTTGCCGGTCGAGGCGCCCGGGGTGCCGTGGAGCCGGCCATTCTCGGTCGTGGCCGGCGGTGGGACGCAGCGGCCCGCCGACGGCGTCGTCGCGGGGCGTGCCGATCTCGGCACGGTCTGGACCGGTGCGCGGGACGGGGCCGGGCGCGTGCTGGTCTCGTCGAGCACGGGCCTCTGGTCGGTCGAGCGCGACGGGCGGCTGCGGCGGATCGGCGGCGTTGGGGGCGAGGCGGGACACCGTGATCAGCTGGCAGCGCTGGGCGACGGCAGCGTGGCCGTGTCGACGAGCCGCTCCCCCGATGTGTTTGTGGTCGCCCCCGGCGGTAACCGGGCGACGGTGCTCGCGACGACCGACGACACGCTCCCACTCGGCATCGGCACCGGGCCGGACGGCACGCTGGCGGCGGTCGCGGGCGGGCGGGTGCTCGTCCGGCGCGGGACGCAACTCGTCGCGACCGGGCGGCCGCTCTGGGAAGACGACGGCATCCGCGAGCCGCGCGGCATCGGCCCGGCCCCCGGCGGCGGCCTGCTGGTCGGGTCGTTGTTCCCCAACAACGGCGTCGACGGCGACCCCGAGCAGGACGACAGCTCGCTGCTGACGGTCCAGGGGCAGGCCGAGCCGCGGACGGTGTTCTCCCCGCCCGCGCCGCAGGCCGTGCGGAAGGTCGCGATCCTCGCGTCGGGGCGCGCGCTGGTCGCGACCAACGCCAGCACCGAGGGCGACCTCGACCCGCGGCCCCTCGCCCTCGCGGCCGGTCCGCACCTCGATCGGCAGCGCTTCTCGTACGGCGTCGGCGAGGAGTTCTTCGGGTGGATCGCCCGGCGGCGCGTGCTGGTCCGCCAGGTCGACGGCAAGCTCTGGCGGTCGAGCTGGGCGGGGCCGCCCGCCGACGACGTCGCGCCCGACGGTGACGGCGACAACCTGCTCGTCGCGTCCGCCGGACGGCTCTGGAGCACCCGGGCGGGCCTAGGCGCTCCCGGGCTGGCCGGGCTCTGGCGCGGGCATGTCACGGTCCGGCTGGGCGCGGCGGCGACCGTGAAGGTCACCGCCCGCGACCGCGCCGGCCGGGTCGTCACGACCGGCGCCGCCCGGAGGCTGCCCGCCGGCCGCTCGATCGTGAAGCTGCGAGGGCTCGCGCATCGGGGCCTGCTGCGGATCACGATCGACGCCCGCGACGGGACCGCTGAGCGCGCCACAGCAGCCTGGGCCTTCGCCGGACCGAGGCGACTTGCCCCCGCCCAGGCCGACGACGTCCTCTCCGGCGTCGCGCGGCGCCTGTACATCGGGTTCGAGGGCGGCGCGGCCCACGGCGTCGACCAGTGCACCAGCGCGTCGGCCCTCGTCGTCCGCTGCCGCTGGACCACCGCCGGGAGCGACGTCCACGCGAGCGAGCGCACGGTGACCGTCCGGCTGCGGCCCGCCGGGTACCTCATCCGCCCCAGCCACGCCCGACCGTCCCCGATCATGAGCCGCAACCGGCACGTGCTCGGCGCGCCGTTCGACGCGTCGGCGTGAGGGTGAGGGATGGCAGCGCCGGGCTCGGCTACCCCTCCGCGATCCGCCTCGGAAGTTGTGCGAGATGATCCTTGCCCAGCTTCCGCACATGCTTGTTGTACTCGCGGTCGGTGAAGAGCGTCGCGTTGGGCTTCACCATCCCGTTGATGTCCGCGATCTGCGGCGTGGCGAAGCCCCGTCGCCGGAGCTCGTCCACTGAGCCGTTCTCCAACATGCAGAAGCGCCGATAGTGATCACGGCCGAAACGGACGCGGATCTCGTAGTAGCCGGACATCGTTCCGTGCATGGCCTCCCACCGGCCGCCCCCGCTGAACTGCGGTGGCGGAGCGTCACGCACGGCCGTGAGGGTCGCCTGAAACCGCACATCGACGCTCGGCGGGCATGCGTCCAGGAAGTCCGCCGCAGGGACCGTGCCGTCCTTCCGTCGGTGTACACGATGCCCCACGCCATCCGGCAGACGTTATGCCGGAAGACGGACGGGCTACGCGGCAGAGTCCGCCTTGGCGGCAGCCCTCCCACGGGCCGGCCGCTTGCGCGGGACGATCCGGACGTCGGCGTCGAGCGCCTCGGCCATCGCGACCACCGTCTTCAGCTCCGGGTTGCCCGAGGCGGTCAACAGCCGGCGGACGGCCGCAGGGTTCTTGTCGATGGCGCGAGCCAGCTCCGCCTTGGAGATCCCGTGCTCGGCCCGGAGCGCCTCCAGCTCACGCACGAGTTGGTCGACGGCCTGGACCTGCCGCAGCTCGCGCTCGTACTCCTTGCGGTACGCCGGGTCTTCGAGCCGACGCGCGAGACGACGGTCGTGAAAGCCCGTGTCGAGCGTTGGTCTGTCCGGCTCGGCGGCGTTCCGGCGCATCGGGAGGAGACTGTAGCACCAGTGGTACACCCTTCAACTCGCGTGGCAGTCAGGAGGTCGGGGCAGCTCGCAGCTCGTCGACATCGACACCACGAGCGTCGCGCGCCGGGATCTGCGACCACGTCGGCGGGTTCATCGCACGCACGCTGTGGCCCGAGAACGAGTCGACTTGATCAGCATGTCCACCGCGAACGACCTGGGGGTAGGCGACCTCGAGTATCGAGCCGAGTTCGAGCGCCAGCAGTTCCTCTTGTACGACGGACGAAGGTTGGCCATCGAGACCCACGCCAACGCCGTGATCGCTGCCGCGCTGGGGATCACGGCCGTCTTGGTCAGTGACTACGCGCGAAATGATCATCCCGCCGTCGGCTGGTTCCTGATCGGGCTTGCCGGCACTAGCTGGGTATTCGTATTCGCGAACATCGCACGCGTCGTGCCATTCCCGACGCCCTGGTGGAGGGGCGGTTCGCGCTGGACGGCGGACGTTCCGTCGGATGTCGTGTGGGACGAGCTCGAGACCATCCGCGAAAGACCCGGTGTAGGCGTAGCACTCCGCCAACAAGCTCACAGCCATTGGCGTGGTGGGAGCGGCGGTGGCTCCCGGTGCCCTGCAGGCCAACCGCACGCACGGGTGGCTTCCGTACGGCATGCGCGGCGGCCTGCTCGCCGCGGCGCTCTCGATCGTGCCGGCGCACCGTTCGACCCGCCGGCGTGAGCCGGCGCATGGGCGGCATGCGCCCGGACGGCCGTCCACCGGTGCGGAGCGATGCCGTACGGTCCCGCACCGATGAGGATGACCGCACCAAGGATGATGCTCGTCGCGCTGGTCGTGGGCGCGGTGCTCAGCCCCGCTGCGCGCGCCCAGACCGCGCCCGCTCCGGCCGATGCCACGACGCCGGTCGTCGTCGGCGACCAGCGCTTCAGCGCGAGCGACATCGCCGCCGTGGTCAAGCGGCGGCGGGTCGTGAACGAGCGCGAGGTCGCCACCGAGATGATCCGCGGCGCATGGATGCGGCGCGAGGCCGAGGCCCGCGGGCTCGTCCCCGACCCGGCACAGCTCGACGCGGTCGTGGCCGAGGACGAGCGCGAGCGCACCCGCCCCGATGCCGAGAGCTACGAGGCGGCGCTCGCGGCCGGCGGGCTGAGCCTCGACGAGCGCCGCGCGCAACTCGCCGACGGCCTGCTCGAGGAGGCGGTCGGCGACGCGCTGCTGCGGGAGGCCCACGGCGACCCCGCCGCCTACGGCCGCGGCTGGCGCGCCCTGGAGGCGCGCGAGCGCGCGGTCACGTCCTGCACGGCGGCCACGGCGCCCGAGGCGCGCAACTGGTGCGCGAACCGTCCGCCGCTCACGAGCTTCTGCACGCTCACGGGTCCCGACGACGTCTGCCGCTATCCCGCCACCGACGGCGGTCCGGTGCGCTGGTCCGGCGCGCCCGACCTCATCCTCGCGTTCCTCGATCCCCCGAAGGAGCGGGACGCCGCCGTCGACCCCGACGGAGACCGGGCGCTCGCGCGCCTGCGCCGGTACCTCCGCACCCACGAGCCCGCGGCGGCGCGTGACTGCGAGTTCGACGCCGACGACCTCGCCTACTTCACGTGCTCCCGGCGCGCGTACGCGGTCGACATCCTCTACGCGACGGCCCGCATCCACGCCGCCGCGAAGGCCGAGTGGACGGTGCCGGCCACCGCGGGCGCGCTCCGCTGACCCGCGCGGCTCGCAGTGTGGCGAGTCCGCGACGGCGCAGCGGGCGGAGGATCACCCCTCACCGCGCCACCCGGAAGCTCACCGTCCGCGGACCCACGCGGTTGGCGTCGGCGTCGACGGCGGTGATGGCCAGGCGGTAGGAGCCGAGCGGCAGGGCGTGGGTCGCACCGAAGGACGGCGTCACCGTGAAGCGCACGGTCGCCGCGCCCGGCGCGAGGATGCGATGGCGAGCGATCGACACGAAGCGCGTGCAGCGCGGCCGGCGCCGGTTGCTGCGCGTCTCCTTGACGCACGACGAGCCCGCGCGCCGCCCCGGCCGACCCTGCTGGACCGTCGCGGTCAGCCGTGCCGGGCGGGTCAGGACGACCGTCGCCTTCGCCTTCGTCGCCCGGTGCCCGCGCCGCGCTCGGTGCAGCGTGTGGGTCGTCAGCCGCACGCTGCGCAGCACGACCGGCGCCCGCGGCGCGGGCCGCACGACCGCGGGCGGAGCGACGACCGGCGGCGGTGGCGCGGCCGCGAAGTGCACGTCGGTCCCCTGGTCGCGGTTCATCGTGACCGTGCAGGTCGTTCCGGTCCCGGCGCCCGCGCACGCCCCGGTCCAGCCGGCCACGACCGAGCCGCTCACCGGTCGCGCCGTCAGCGTCACCGCGCGGCCCGCCCCGAACCGCTGGCGGCAGTCGCTGACGCACGCGATACCCGGCAGGTCGCTGACGACCGTCCCGCGCGTGATCCCCGCGACCCCGACCCGCAGCGTCGCCATCGCCGGCGGCGCGTGGCCGGGCGCGTCGAGGCGGACGATGCGGTCGTTACCGGTGTCGGCGACGAGCACCGTGCCCCCGTCGGCGCTCACCGCGACGCCGCCGGGCTCGACGACCTGGCCGTCGCCGTCGCCCTCGGTCGCCACCGTGTCCCACACGAAACCGCGCCCGGCCGGCGTCCCGCGCACCACACGCGCACCGTCGGCCGTCCCCGGCCGCCGCTCAGCGACGTACACCGTTCCGTCCGCCGCGAACGCCAGCCCCGCCGGATGGTCCCAGACGGTCGTCCCGTCCGGCCCCGCGACGAGCGTCCCCGTCGCCACGTCGCGCACGCTCACGTCGTCGGCGACGAACGCCCCGCCGCCCGGGACCACCGCGATCGCCGCCGCGTGCGCGAGCCCGGACCGCACCGTGCTGACCGCCCCGCCCGCCCCGATCAGATCGACGACACCATCGCCCGCCACGTACGTCCCCGCCGGCCCGACCGCCACCGCCGCCGCGCCCGCCACCGACCAGATGCCCAACACGCTTCCGTTCGGCCCGATCTCCTGCACCCGATCGTTCCCCGTGTCCGCGACCCACAGGTCGCCCGCCGCGTCGTACGCCACGCCACCCGGCAAATCGAACTGCCCCGGGTTCGCCCCCGCCGTCGCCACGCCGGTCGACGCGCTCACCTGGCCGCGCAGCCCCGTCCACGTCCCGTCGGCCGCGAACAGCCCGATCCGCTCGTCGAACGCGTCGGCCACCGCGATCGTCCCGTCGGGCGCCAGCGCCACGCCGCGCGGATCGGTCTCGTAGCCCGGCCCGCGGCCCGACAGCCCCCACACCGCGGTCACGGCGCCCGAGGTGTCGAACGCCTGCATCCGGTCGTTGGCGGTGTCGGCGACGTCGACGCCCCCGCCCGGCGTGTCGGTCAGCGCGCCCACCGAGCGCACGACCGCGACGTTCCCGGTCCCCGGCCCGTAGCCCTGGTGCCCGAACGTGCCGAGGAACCCGAGCCCGAACGCGTCGAACACGTCCACGCGGTTGTTCTGATTGTCGGCGACGTAGAGCTGCGCGGGATCGTGATCGTCGACCGCCACGTCGTACGGGTTCTGCAGCTGCCCCGGACCGCTGCCGAACGTCCCGACCGCACCGACCTGCTCCAGCGTCGTCGGGTTGAGCACCACCACGCGGTGATGGTCGTCGTCGGCGACGTACACCCGCGTCGCGCCCGGGTCGAGCGCGATCCCCTGCGGCGCGGCGAGGTCGACCGACGCCGGGCTCATCTGCGGCGCGCCGGTCGGCTGCAGCGTCCCCGGATCGAGCACGAACCGCTCGACGCGCTCGTTGCCCTGGTCGGCCACGTAGACCACCGGCGGGCTGCCCGCCGGCTGCGCGACCGCGATGCCGCTCGCGCTCCGCCCGCCGCCGATCGTGTCCGGGTTGCCGCCGAGGAGATCGAAGACCGACGCGTCGCCGAACTGCGTGAGGAAGTGCCCATCGGCTGCCGAGAAGACCTGGACGCGCTCGTTCTCGGCATCCAGCACGTAGAGATGGCCCGAGCGATCGACCGCCACCCCGCCCACGACCCCGATCCGCCCCGCCTCGCGCCGCGTCGCGTGGAAGCCGACGGAGAACCGCGGCGTCCCGTCCGGCGCGAACGCTTGCACCACGCTGGAATTCTGATCGCCGACGAAGACCGTCGCGCCGCCCGGCGAGACCGCGACCGCCTGCGGGAAGCGGAACACGCCGGCGCCCTGCGGCGGCTCGCCGACGACCGACGCGGAGAGCGCGGGCGGCGCGGCGGCGGCGAGGCCGGGGGCGCACAGACCGGCGGCGACGACGAGGGCGAGCGTGAGGCGGAGGCGCATGGCGATGGTCCAGTCTGCAAAACGGCGGGCGCGCACGAGCGAACGACCCGCGCACACGGACAACGAGGCGCGCAAGCCCCAGGTGACGCGCGGCCCGGTCTGCACAGAACCTGCACATGTTGCAGACCCGATCGCGATCCACCGCCCCGTAGCATCGCGCCTCGATGCAGGCGACCATCGTGGTGATCGAGGACGAGGACGACATCGCGGGCGCCGTGGCGGCGCGGCTGGGCGCCGAGGGCTTCCGGGTCGAGGTCGCGAGCACCGGCCCCGACGGGGTCGAGCTGTGCCGCCGCCTGGCGCCCGACCTGGTCGTGCTCGACTGGATGCTGCCGGGCTTCGACGGCATCGAGGTCTGCCGTCGCGTGCAGGCCGACCGGCCCGTCCCCGTGCTCTTCCTCACCGCCCGCGACGCCGAGTCCGACGTCCTCGTCGGTCTCGGCATCGGCGCCGACGACTACATGACCAAGCCCTTCAGCCCGCGGGAGCTGGTCGCGCGCGTCCACGCCATCCTCCGGCGGACCGCGCGGACGGCCGAGCCGAGCACGCCCACGCGGATCGCCGTCGGCGCACTCACCGTCGACCTCGAGGGCCGCCGCCTGCTCCGCGGCCCCGACGAGGTCGCGCTCACCCCCACCGAGTTCGATCTCCTCGCGACGCTCGCCGCCCGCCCCGAGCGCGCGTTCTCGCGCGAGGAGCTGCTGGACACCGTGTGGGGCTGGCGGTCGGGCGGCGCGACGCGCACGGTCGACTCGCACGTCGCCGGCCTGCGCCGCAAGGTCAGCGCCACGATCGTCCGCACCGTGCAGGGCCACGGGTACGCGCTCGGGAGCGATGCGCCGTGAGGAGCCCGCTCGCGCGCATCCCCTCGCTGAAGCTCAAGCTCGGGCTGGTGATCGCGGTGGCGATCATCGTCACGTTGGCGACGATGCTCATCGCCGCACGGCTCGGGCTGCGGCCGCGGTGGGGCGCGCTCGCCGCGCTGATCGCCTCGCTGGCCTCGGTGCAGGTCTTCGCGCGCGGGATGACGTCGCCGCTGCGGGCGATGGCCGTCGCCGCCGAGGCGCTCGCACGCGGCGAGCACGACCAGCGCGTGCACGCCTCCTCCCGCGACGAGGTCGGCCAGCTCGCCACCGCGTTCAACATGATGGCCGCGGAGCTGCAGACGCTCGACCGCGCCCGCCGCGACCTCGTGGCCGACGCCGCGCACGAGCTGCGCACGCCGATCACCGCGCTGCGGGCCTCACTGGAGAACGCCGTCGACGGCGTCGAGGCGCCCGACCTCCCGGCGCTGCTCGCGCAGGTCGAGCGCCTCGGGCGCCTGGCCGACCAGCTGCTCGACCTCTCGGCGCTGGAGGCGGGCGCCACCGCGCTGCGGCGCCAGACCTTCCCGGCCCGCGACCTCGCCGCCGACTGCGCGGTCGACGGCGAGATCGCGGACGAGCTGCAGGTGTCGGGCGATCCCGATCGCCTGCGGCAGGTCGTGCGCAACCTGGTGGAGAACGCTGAGCGCCACGCGCCCGGGGCGCCGATCGTGCTGCGCGTGACGGCCGGCGGCGGGCCGGGCGGGCCGGGCGGCCCGGGCGACGGCGTGCGGCTCGAGGTCGAGGACCGCGGGCCCGGCATCGCGCCCGACGAGGCGTCGCGCGTCTTCGAGCGCTTCGCCCGAGCCGATCACTCACGGACCGTGCCCGGCGCCGGGCTCGGCCTGGCCATCGCGCGCTCGATCGTCGAGCTGCACGGCGGCACGATTCGCGCCGAGCCGGTCGTGCCGCACGGCTGCCGCATGGTCGTCGACCTGCCGTAGGCCCCGCGGCTTCCGCGCCGCCCGCGCCCCCGCTCCTCCGTTCACCCAACGACCCCGATCCCGGGAGGTTCACCCATGTCCATGTCCAAGCCCGCGCTGGCCTGCGCGCTCACGGCCGCCGTGCTCGCCGCCACCGCGGTGGCCGAGCAGCGCATCGGCATCGCCCTCGCGCTCGCGCTGCTGCTCACGATCGCCGCCGGGGTGCTCGGCGCCGGGCGGCGCGCGTCGCTCGTCTTCAGCGGGTTGGCGGTCGCGCTGGCGGTGCAGCCGCTGCTGCGCGACGCCGGCTGGGTGGTGGCGATCGACGTCGTGGGCGCGCTCGTGGCGGGCGCGGCGGCGGTCGGGCACGTCGGGGTCTGGGCGGGCGTGCGGCGGGCGCTCGTCGCCCCGTGGCGCGTGGTGGGCGGGACGGCGGTCGTCGTCCGGACGGTCGGCACGCTGCGCCCGGCGGCGCAGGAGGGCCAGCTGCGCCCGATCGCCCGCGGGCTCGTGCTCGCCGCAGCCCTGACCATCATCTTCGGGGCGCTGTTCGCCGCCTCCGACAGCGCGTTCGCCCAGCTCGCCGACGACACCGTGTCGGTGGACTTCGACACCGGCACGCTGGTCTGGCGCGTTGTGCTGGGCCTTGCCTTCCTCGGCGGCGCGGGCGCGCTGTACCGCGCGGTCGAGCGACCGGTGCCGGGCGCCGCGCGCCGTCCGCGCTGGTGGCCGAGCCGCACCGAGCTCGTCCTGCCGCTCGCCGCGGTCGTCCTGCTGTTCGCCGTGTTCGTCGCGGTGCAGCTGCGCGTGCTCTTCGGCGGCGCGGGCTACGTCCAGGCGACGACCGGCCTGGGCTACGGCGACTACGCGCGCCGCGGCTTCGCGCAGCTGCTCGTGGTCGCCGCGCTGACGCTGGGCGTGATCGCGGTCGCCGCGCGCTCGCGCGACCGCACCGTGCGCGGCCTGCTCGGCGCGCTCTGCGTCCTCACGCTCGTGGTGCTCCTCAGCGCGCACCACCGCCTCGATCTGGTCGAGGTCGCGTACGGCTCCACGCGCGTGCGGTACGCCGGGCACGCCGTCGTGGTCTGGATCGCCGCGGTGTTCGCGCTCGTGCTCGCGGGCGGGATCCGGCCCGCGATCGGCCGGCACCTGCCGCGGCTGGTGACCGGCCTGACGCTCGCGGGCATCCTCGCGTTCACGCTGCTGAACCCCGACCGGCGGGTCGCCGAGAGCGCCGTGCACCGGGCCGCGGCCGGCAAGACCGTGGACACGCACTACCTCTCGCGGCTCAGCGCCGACGCGCTGCCGGCGGCGCAGCGCCTGCCGCCTCGCGAGCAGAGCATCGTGGTCGGCGCGCTGCGCGCCCGGCTCGCCCGGCCGGACGGCCTCGCGGGGGCGAACGTCGCGCGGGCCGGCGCGCGTTGAGCGCTCGTCCGAGCGGGTAGCTCCCCTCCGATGCCTCGCTCGCTCTGGAACGGCACGATCGCCTTCGGCGCGGTCGCGGTGCCCATCAAGCTCTACTCGGCGGTGGAGTCCAAGACGGTGCACTTCCACGAAGTGCATGTGGATGACGGCGCCCGGATCGAGCACCGGACGTTCTGCAGCAAGGAGGACAAGGAGGTCCCGCGCGAGGAGATCGTCAAGGGCTTCGAGGTGTCCTCGGGCCGCTACGTGGTGGTCGACAAGGAGGAGATCGACGCCGCGGGCGGATCGCGCTCGCGCATCATCGACGTCCAGCACTTCGTCGACGCCGCCGACATCGACCCGGTGTTCTACGACAAG
>DASYBY010000408.1:0-3316 GCA_036500525.1 Baekduia sp.
AACGGGATCGCCGACGACATCGACGAGAACCTCGCGATGCTCGACGAGCTCGGCGGACCCAAGACCTACAACCACTATCCCAACGGCTGGGCGATGGCCTTCAACACGCCGTTCAAGATGTGGAAGCGCTACGAGTTCAACGGTGGCACGACCGACCCCTGCATCATCTCGTGGCCGATCGGGCTGCAGGCGCACGGCGAGCTGCGCGAGCAGTACCACCACGCCATCGACCTGGTTCCGACGATGCTCGACGCGCTCGGGGTAGCGCCGCCCGAGACGATCGGAGGTCACGTCCAGAGCCCGTTCGACGGGGTGAGCATGCGCTACAGCTTCGACGGCGCGCCGCTGCCGAGCGCACGGCAGACGCAGTTCTTCTCGATGCTCGGCTCACGCAGCATCTGGCACGACGGCTGGAAGGCCGTGACGACGCACCCGACGCTCAGCGGCTGGAGCCACTTCGGCACCGACACGTGGGAGCTCTACCACGTGGACGTCGACCGCTCCGAGATGCACGACCTCTCCGCGGAGGAGCCCGAGCGCCTGCAGGAGCTCATCAGCCTGTGGTACGCCGAGGCGGGCGCCAACGGCGCGTTCCCGCTCGACGACCGGTCGGCGCTGGAGATCCTGGTCACGCCGCGGCCGCTCCTGTCGCCGGCGCGCAACCGCTACATCTACTACCCCGGCATCGCCGACGTGCCCGAGTCCCAGGCGGTCAACATCCGCAACCGCTCGTACGCGATGGCCGCGCGCGTGGAGATCCCCGCCGACGGGGCCGAGGGCGTCCTGTTCGCCCATGGCGCGCGCTTCGGCGGCCACGCGCTCTACGTCAAGGACGGCCGGTTGCACTACGTCTACAGCTTCGTCGGCAGCCTGGAGCAGAAGATCGTCGCCGACCAGCCGGTGCCGACCGGCGAGGACGTGGTCCTGTCCGCCGCCTTCGAGAAGGAGGGTGAGGACCCACCCGGCGTGTCGGTGGGGACGCTGTCGCTGTACCACGGCGACGTGAAGGTCGGCGAGGGGCGCATCCAGACGCAGCCGGGCAAGTTCTCGATCGCCGGCGACGGCCTGTGCGTGGGGCGCGACAGCAGCGACCCGGTCACCGGCGACTACCCCGGCGAGGCACCGTTCGCGTTCACCGGCGGCACGATCAAGAGCGTGGCCATCGACGTCAGCGGCGACCCCTACGTGGACCTCGAGCGCGAAGCCGTCGCCATGATGGCGCGGGAGTAGGCCCATGAGCAGCACGGTGGAGAACGAGAACGCCCTCGCGAGCTGGCGGGCCGGGCCTGCGCGGGAGGCGATCACGGCGTTCGTCGCGGGCGTGGTCGCCGAGGGCGTGCCGGTCGAGGACCGCGTCGCGGTCTTCGACAACGACGGCACCCTGTGGTGCGAGCAGCCGGTGCCGATCCAGATGGACTTCATCCTGAGCCGCTTCGTCGAGCTGACCGAGGCCGATCCCTCCCTGCGCAAGCGCCAGCCGTTCCAGGCCGCCCACGAGGGCGACCAGGCCTGGTTCGCCGCGGTGATGGCGGAGCACTACGCCGGCGACGACACGAACGTCCAGGTGCTCGCCGGCGGGATCCTGCAGGCCTACGCCGGGATGAGCGTCGAGGAGTTCGAGGAGCGGGCGGCCGCGTTCCTGTACGCCACGCAGCACCCGACGCTCGGCCGCGGCTACCTGGAGTGCGCCTACGCGCCGATGGTCGAGCTGCTGGCGTTGTTGGAGGCCAACGGCTTCGCCAACTACATCGTGTCGGGCGGCGGCCGCGACTTCATGCGGCCGATCAGCCAGTCGGTCTACCGGATCCCGCGCGAGCGGGTGATCGGCAGCGCCGCCGCGCTGGCCTACGCCGACGACGAGCGCGGCGGCACGATCACCCACACGCCGGCGCCCGACTACCTCGACGACGGCCCCGAGAAGCCGATCCACATCTGGAACCGCACCGGCCGCCGGCCGCTGCTGGCCGCCGGCAACAGCAACGGTGACGTCCCCATGCTCGCCTTCGCCCACCACGACGACCGGCCGTCGCTGCGCCTGCTCGTCCTCCACGACGACGCCGAGCGCGAGTTCGCGTACACCTCGGGCGCCGACCGGGCGCTGCAGCGCGCCGGCCGCGACGGCTGGACCGTCGTCGGCATGCGCGACGACTGGGCGACGGTCTTCTAGACGCTAGAGCCCGGTGGTCGCCGGCAGCCGGCCGTCGTCGACCGCGTCGCGGAAGGACGCGTAGTCGCGCTCGTTCTGCTCGGCGTAGGTCTCGGCGAACCGCGCGATCGCGCGGTCGAAGCCGGCGCCCGAGCCGAGGTAGGCCGCGATGGCGATGGGGTCGCCCGAGCGCGCGTGGGCCTTGGCGAGCGTCCACCCGCACAGCCGCGCGTAGGTGTCCATCGCCGGCACGTCCATCGTCTCGACGACCGCTGAGCCCTTCTGATCCCAGAGCTGGCGGACGTAGAAGTCGCGGTCGACGCCGTCGACCCCCGCGATGCGCACCCAGCCGAGCATGAGGTCGCTCGCGGCCTGCATCAGGCGCTGGCCCTCGACGACGCGCTTGCCGTGGTTGGCGAACGCGCTCTTGCCGAGGAACGGCTCGAGGACCGACGCCTCGGCCTCCTTGGCCTGGAGGAAGAGCGGGTCCTGCTCGTCGCGCCCTTCCATCAACATGATCCACGCGCGCGTGCCGACGCTGCCGACGCCGACGACCTTGCGCGCGGCGTGGGCGTACTGGAAGCGCTCCAGCAGCAGGCGCCGGTCGGAAGGGAGCGTGCGCCGGTAGCAGCGGACGATGTTGTGGATGTACTCCTCGAGGCGGGGCCGCTCGGCCTCTCCCGCGACGTCCTCGATCGGGATGATCAGCGGCGGGTCGCTGATGATCCGCGGACGGCCGTCGACGACCTCGGTGAGCTTCGCCTGCGCCCGCACGCTGTCCTTGCTGCGGGCCTTGGCGACGTTGCGCTCGAAGCGCCGCGTCAGCTTCGGGCTGGCCTGCGGGCCGAATCGGCTCATGATGTCGTCGACGTCGATGCGGGCGTACCAGAGGTCGAAGTTGCGCATCGAGGCGAACTCGCGCATCGACTCGCGGTAGGACCGCGCGACCGCCCGGTTGATCGTCTCGCGCCGGCGGCCGTCGAACCCACGGTCGCGCCCCGCGACGGCGAAGCTGGCCGCGAGCCGCTTGACGTCCCACTCGAACGGGCCGGGCAGCGTCTCGTCGAAGTCGTTGACGCTGAAGACCAGCCGGCGGTCGGGCGCCGCGAAGCCGCCGAAGTTCGACAGGTGCGCGTCGCCGCAGAGCTGCACCTGCAGGCCGGTCCGCGG
>DASYBY010000409.1:0-2506 GCA_036500525.1 Baekduia sp.
GAGATCAGTCCGCGCGTCCAGCGCGATCCACGCGCCCTCGGGCTCGCGGTGCAGGTGGACGGTGAGGTCGGTGTTGACGAACAGGTGCGTGCGGAAGTCCAGCGCGCGGCTCAGCCCGTTGCCGAAGTCGGCGAACGCGACCACGCGCTGCAGCGGCGTCGGCTCCTCCCCCGCCACCAGCGGCATCGCCAGCCGGAACCAGCCGAGCGCCGGCCCGTGGCCCCAGTCGCCGCGGGCGAAGCGCAGCTCGATCGCCGTGAGGTGGAAGCCCGCGGTCTCGTCGCCGCCGGTCCAGTGGGCCGGCCGGCCCTCCTCCGGCCCCGGGATCGGCGGATCCGGCGGGGTCGCCGCGGTGGGCAGGGCGACCTCGCCGATCCGCAGCAGCGTGCCGCGCGCCCGCAGCACCTCGGTGCCGTCGGTCGTCGTCAGCGACGCCTCGACCAGCGCCAGGCGCTTGCCGCCGCGCGTGATCCGCGCGGTCGCCCGGACCGGCTGCAGCGGCACCGCGCTGACGAACTCGAAGGCGAGCCGCACGCACCGCATCGGCACGGGCGTCTCCAGCCGCTCGATCGCCCGGGCGATCAGCGCCGCGGGGCCGCCGCCGTGCATCGAGCCGGCGTCCCACGGGCCGCGGGCGTGCTCGGACGGGATGAGCACGTCGCCCTCGGACGTGAACACGGCGTCGATCATCGACGCAACCCTACGACGACCGCATCCGCACCCGCGGGTCCAGCCACGTCACGAACACGTCGAACAGGATCGTGGTCGCCGCGATGTACGCGGCGCCGACGGCCGTCGCGCCGAGGATCAGCGTGATGTCGGCCGCGCCGATCGCCAGGCTGAAGTCGCGGAAGACACCGGAGATCGAGAACACGCGCTCGACCAGGACGAGGTTGGTCAGCAGCAGCGGCATCGAGGCGCTGGCCAGCATCGCGGTCGGCACCAGCGCGGCCGGCGCGACGTGACGGCTGCGCACGGTCCACTCGGTCAGGCCCTTGGCGCGCGCGGCCCGGACGTAGTCCTCGCCCTCGACCTCGACCAGCTCGCCGAGCATCACCCGCAGGCACATGCCGGCCAGCGGCAGGCCGAGGACGAGCCACGGCACGATCAGCGAGCCGAGCCACTTCGTCGGCGAGTCGCCGAACGGCACGTAGTGCAACGGGATGACCTGGAGGAACTGGACCCGCCCGATCTCCTGGCCGAAGATCAGGAGCGCCGACAGCCCGACGACGTAGACCGGCGCGCACATGCCGACCAGCGCGACCGCCTGCAGCGTCCGCGACGAGATGCCGCGCGGGCGCCGCGCGCACACCAGCGCGCCGAGCACGC
This sequence comes from Baekduia sp., assembly GCA_036500525.1. Classification (GTDB taxonomy): domain Bacteria; phylum Actinomycetota; class Thermoleophilia; order Solirubrobacterales; family Solirubrobacteraceae; genus Baekduia. The sequence goes on from DASYBY010000409.1 coordinate 1,330, forward strand.
CGCCGGCGAAGCCGACCAGCAGCCCGCCGGCCAGCAGGCTGAGGTCGGCCGGCACGCCCTCGCGGATGATCTGGGAGACCGGGCGCTGGCTGCCGCGCAGCGAGCGACCGAAGTCGAAGTGCAGGAACGCCCGCTCCAGGAAGTGCCAGAACTGCTGCGGCAGCGAGCCGCTCTCGTCCGCGAACAGCTCGGGGCGCAGCAGGTGGAAGAGCAGCCACGCACACGCGGTCGCCGCGACGACGACCCACACCCCACCCGCCAGACGCACCGCCACGTGCTTCACGCCGGCTGCTGCGCCTCCCCCGCGAGCTCGGCGATGACGCGCGAGATCTGCCCGCCCTGCCACGCGATCGGGCTCTTGCCCTCCTCCTCGACGACCAGGCGCGCGCCCGGGATCAGCGAGGCGTACAACTCGCCCACGGCCAGCGGGTGGCCGGGGTCGGGCTCGTCGCGGTCGGCGACGACCACCGTCGGAACGGCGATGTCGCGCAGCTGGTCGCGGTGCTCGAACGGGCGCGAGCGCGGCACGGCCTGCAGCGCGTCGGCGACCGCGCCGGGATGCTCGTGGTAGGCCATGCGCTGGCGCAGCACCTTGCGGATGGCGTCGCGCCACTGCTCGGGGCCCTCGTCGCCGTAGGCCTCCACGAACCCGTCGACGCCGCCGGTGCGGAAGCCCTCGCTGAGCGCGTCCCAGCGCGCGAGCCCGCCCGGCCAGTGCTCGGGGTCGTAGGCCGGCGTGATGACGACCAAGCCGGCTACCCGGTCGGGGTGCTCCAGCGCGACGCGCACCGCGGTGTGGGCGCCCATCGACGAGCCGGCCAGCACCGCGCGCTCGATGCCCGCGCCGTCCAGCACGTCGACGAGATCGCCCGCGAGATGGGCGTAGGTGTAGGCCTCGGGACCCTCCGGCGCGGGGTCCGACGCGCCGTGGCCGCGCGCGTCGTAGGTGAGCACGTCGTGGCCGGAGCGCTCCAGGGACTTGGAGCCCATCACGACGTAGCGGTGGGTCGCGGTCAGCCCGTGGAGCAGGACGACGGGGGTGCCGGAGCCGCTTCGCTCTTGGAACAACGTCACCCGTCCTACCCTACGTGCCATGGCCGTGATCGACGTCAGTGAGCAGGACTTCCAGGAGCAGGTCATCGAGAAGTCGAAGACGACGCCCGTCGTCGTCGACTTC
>DASYBY010000410.1:0-12214 GCA_036500525.1 Baekduia sp.
GCCGAACACGGTTCCGGGGACCGTCGACAAGACCGGGCCGAAGATCACGCGCATCGCCAAGGTCAAGCGCGTGCTCTTCCACGAGACGCCGACGGTGGTGCGGCTCAAGGTGCGCTGCAGCGAGGCGTGCCGCGTGACCGCGACGGGCCGCCTGAGCTTCTCGGTCCCCGGCACCAAGCGCAAGACCGACCGGACGATCCACCGCTACCCGGGCAGGAAGACGGCGAGCGCGAAGACGCAGACCGTGACGCTCCACCTCGGCACCAAGGCCCGCCGCGCCCTCGCGCACGCCGCCAAGGCCGGCCGGGGAGCCAACGCCTTCATCGTCGTGACGGCCTCCGACGCGGCCGGGAACACGAGCAAGCTCAACGCGCAGATCACGCTGAAGCCGGCGGAGAAGCAGCGCCACGAGAAGAAGGCACACGTTTAGGCAGGGACTAGCCGACGCTCAGCCTGACCCCATTGCTACACTTCCGCCCGAGCGCGCGGCTGTAGCTCAGTTGGCTAGAGCGTCTGCTTGCCATGCAGAAGGTCGAGAGTTCGAGTCTCTTCAGCCGCTTCACACGAAAGCCCCGCCAGCGCGGGGCTTTCGTCGTTCTGGGGGCCAAGCCTTTCCGGCACCCCGACGGGCGGCTCGGGCCGTTCTGACGATTGGTCTGACGGTAAACGCCGTTCCGGCCTACCGGTCGCGGAGCATTGCCAAGTAGTCGTGCCGCACGTCGTAGAGCGGCACGATCTTGCCGTCGCGTCGCACGCCCCAAAACTCCCAGCCGGGCTCAGATGTGGTTCCGGTGACTGCCTTCGCGGCGCCGGAGAGGCTTTGGTGACGCTCGCCGTCGACCGTCACCGATCCGTCTCGATGCAGCGTGCCTTCCACCTGTCCGAGTCGCTTGCGGAGAGCGATGAGGGTCTCCCCGTCGCTCACCAGTCCAGCGTCGACCAGTTGCCCCAGCGTCACCGCGAAGTGGCGCGGGCTGCGGGTGCTGCGCACCGGTGCCGGTGGCGGCGATGCCGCCGGTGGCGCCGTCCCCTCGCGGAGCCGATCGCGCAGGCGATACAGGGAGACCAGTGACCCGTCACCCGACGGAGCCGCCCAGAACTCCCAGCCCGGCTCCGAGGTGGTCCCGGTCACGGCCTTCGCCGCGGCCGATACCGTCGCGAACGACACGCCCGCCACCTCGAGCGAGCCGTCCGCCAGGACCGTCGCCGGCGTGTCGAACTGCTTTCGCAGAGGCCGGAGCCTCGTCCCCGCCTTCAGCAGACCGGCATCGATGAGGTCGGACACCGATTCGGTGAAGACCCGTCGTCGTCGCGTCGTGGCCGTCGGCCGCTGATCGGCGGTGTCGGGCGAGCACCCCAACGCGCGCAACGCCAGGGTGACCGGTTCTACGTAGCGGTCCAGTGCCGTGCGACGGTACTGGGGCACCGTCTCGTCCTTCGGCTGCAGGCGGTTGAGCACTTCGGCCGCAGCGGCGTTGGTCAGCACGTCGTAGAACCGGCCCTCCAGATAGCCGATCGCGGCCGAGTCGAAGGCTTGACCGGTCACCAGCAGCGCCCTGTCCCAGCTCTTCTCGGTCCGCACGTGCTGCGAGACGCGGCTGCGCAGGCTCTGCTTCGTGGCCTCGCCGACGTAGGCGGTGAACTTGCCGCTGTCCTGGGAGCGCCCGAGCAAGATGTAGAAGCCGGGCGTGTCCCAGTCGCTGTCCAGCAAGCCGAGCGACTCTTTGTTGACCACGACCATCTCCAGGCCGTACCCCTCGACCTGCACGCGGATCGGGTCCGCGGAGCTCCCGCCGACAAGGAGCAGCACCGGATGCGTGGGTCCAGCCATCGAACCGCATCCTAGAGCGGCTACGGGCAGCACACCGACAGCGGGAGCGTCGGCGACCCGAGAGGCCAAAACCCCGCCCCCGCAGTTGACCCCGCCCCTCGCTCCTGATACTTCTGCTTGCGCGCAAGTAGATCAACGGAGGAGAGAGTGTGATGAGTCGACTGCGTGTGGCCGCCGTGCTGGCGGTCCTGTCTGTCCTGCTCGTGGCGTGTGGGTCGAGTCCCAATGCGGAGCACGCCAGCAAGGCCGGTGATGGCGGGAAGGGGCCCGTGACGGTGAAGTACCTGCAGGCGTCCGATTCCTTCGCCTATCTGCCGTACTACATCGCGAGCAACGAGGGGTACTTCAAGGATCAGGGGATCACGATCGATCGGCAGCCGAACATCGGCGTGTCGTCGCAGGCGGCGCAGTCGGTCCTGGTGGGTCAGGCCGACATCGCGGCCGTGGGGACGACGGGCGTCTACAGCCTGGAGGCGCAGGGCCGGCCGGCGAAGAGCGTCGCGGCGCTCACGCAGCAGTCGATCCTGGAGCTGGCGCTGCGCAACGACGTCGTCAAGAAGTTGAAGGCGACCACCGGGACGACGCCCGACTCGCCGATCGCCCAGCGCGTCAAGGCGCTCAAGGGCCTCAAGATCGCGATCGTGCCCGAGGGCGCGATCTCGCGGGTGCAGTTCGAGGCGACGCTGAAGACCTACGGGCTCAACCCCGACAAGGACGTCAAGCTGATCCCGATCGAGGATCCCGACGCGCTCGTCGCGGCGGCCAAGACGGGCCACACCGACGGCTTCGTCTTCTCGCTCCCGAACACGCAGGCGCCGGTGACCGACGGCTGGGGCCAGACCTGGATCAGCTACCCGCGCGGCGACGTGCCCGCGCTGAAGGACAACTACCTGATCGACCTGGAGACCTCGGCCTCCTACCTGAAGTCCAACCCCGCGGTCGTCAAGCGCTTCCTGACGGCGATGCAGAAGGCGTTCGACCTCCTCAAGACCGATCCGGCGGCGGCGGAGGTCGCGGTCAAGAAGTCCTTCCCGGACATGACCGACAAGCTGTTCAACGCGGCCTACGGCGCCACGCTGCCCGCGTTCACCACCGGGATGGTGCCGACGCAGGCCGGCTTCGAACGCACGCAGAAGACCTGGCTGCCGACCCAGGACCACCCGAAGGCGCTCACGTTCGGGCAGGTCTACGACACGACGGCCGTGCAAGCGGTCGGAGCGCAGTGAGCACCGTGGCGGTCACGCCTCAGACCGGGGCCGGCGCCGAGGAGCTCGGCGCCGGCATCGGGTTCGAGGACGTGTCGAAGGTGTTCGTCTCCGCCGAGAGCGACGCCTTCACCGCGATCGAGTCCATCGACTTGACGATCGAGCCCGGCACGTTCGTGACGATCGTCGGGCCGAGCGGCTGCGGCAAGAGCACGCTGTTGAACATGGCGGCCGGGCTGCTGAAGCCGTCGTCGGGGACCGTGCGCTACCGCGGCTCCCCGGTGACGGGCGTCAACACCGACGTGGGGTACATGACCCAGAAGGACAACCTGCTCCCCTGGCGGCGGGTGGAGGACAACGTCCGGCTCCCGCTGGAGATGCCCGGCCACCACCGCAGCCGCGCCGAGAAGACCGCGATGGTCGAGGCGCAGCTCGCGCGGGTCGGGCTCGAGAAGTTCGGGCGGCGGTACCCGGCGGAGCTCTCGGGCGGCATGCGCAAGCGTGTCGCCCTGGCGCGCAGCCTGGTCTACGACCCCGCCACGCTGCTGATGGACGAGCCCTTCGGCGCCCTCGACGCGCAACTCAGGCTGTCGCTGCAGGGCCAGCTGCTGGAGCTGCTGCGGCGCGACCGCAAGACCGTCCTGTTCGTCACCCACGACATCGAGGAGGCGGTGATGCTCGCCGACCGCGTCGTGGTCTTCGGCGCCAACCCGGGGCGGATCGTCCACGTCGAGGACGTGCACCTCGATCGCTCCGGCGACCTCGTCGCCGCGCGGCGCTCGCCGGAGGTGGCCGAGATCTGCGGCCGCCTCTGGTCCATGCTCGAGACCCACGAGGAGACCCCCGATGGCGACCGCTGACTCGACCCGCGCACCCGCGCCCGCGTCCACGCCCGCGCGGGCCGCGCACGACCCCGCACCCGTGACCTCCGCCAAGCCGCCCCAGCCCTCCCCCCTCGTCGCCAAGCTCCGCCACGAGCGCCGGATGCGCTGGTGGCGCCTGCAGGGCGCGCGCGTCCTGCTGCTGATCGTCCTCATCTGCGGCTGGCAGTTCCTGGTGGGCAAGCCCGGCGCGCACCCGTGGACGCTCGTCGACGAGTACTACGTCAGCAAGCCCTCCGCCATCTGGGACGCCGTGCACGGCTGGCTGAACCAGGGCGTCCTGTTCTCCAACATCTGGGTCACGACCAAGGAGATGATCCTCGGCTTCGCGATCGGCGCCACGCTCGGCCTGGCCATCGGCTTCTTCATCGGGACCTCGAAGTTCGTCGGCGAGGTCCTCACGCCGTTCATCAGCGCGCTGTACAGCGTGCCGCGCCTGGCGCTCGTGCCGCTGTTCCTCATCTGGTTCGGGCTGGGGATCGCGTCCAAGCTCGCGTTCGTCGCGATGTTGGTGTTCTTCCTCGTCTTCTACAACACCTACGCGGGCGTCCGCGACGTCGACAAGGACCTGCTCGACACGCTGCGCGTGATGGGTGCGCGCCGCCGCCACCTGTACCTCAAGGTGACGCTGCCCTCGGCGATGACGTGGATCCTCGCGGGCCTGCGGACCTCGGCGCCGTACGCGCTGGTCGGCGCGGTGACGGCCGAGATGATCTCGTCCAACGAGGGCATGGGCTACCTGCTCACGCGCTCCTCGGGCCAGTTCTTCACCGCGGGCGTCTTCGGCGCGATCGTCGTGATGATGGTGATGGCGATCGCCGTCAACGGGCTCGTCGTCCTCGCCGAGCATCGCCTGCTGAGCTGGAAGCGCCGCGGCGTCACGGGGGACGAGCGATGACCGCGCGCGCCCCGCTGGCCTACACCGTCGACCGGCCGGAGGACCCCGCCGCGCGCGAGCGTCCCCCGGCCGTCCTGCTGCACGGCTTCGCCCGCAACGCCTGGTTCTGGCGCGACTGGGTGCCCACGATCACGGCGCAGCGGCCGCTGATCCGCATCGATCTGCGCGGCTGCGGCGCGAGCCCGGACCCGGGGCCCGAGCACCGCTTCACGACCGCGGAGCTGGTCGCCGACGTGCTGGCCACGCTCACCACCGTCGCCCCCGGTGGCGTCCACCTGGCCGGCGAGTCGGCCGGCGGGATGATCGCCGCCTACCTGGCCGCCGAGCACCCCGAGGTCGTCCACAGCGCGGGGCTCATCTCGACGCCGGTCCGCCCCGCCGGCGCCGACGTCAACGTCAAGGGCGCCGGCTTCGGCTCGACCGAGGAGGCGCTCGCCGAGCTGGGCCTGCGCGGCTGGTGGCTGCGCTCACGCGAGCTGGGCGGGGAGCTGACCGGCGACCGCGCCCGCGACGAGGAGCTGGCCGACCAGCTGGCGCGCACGCCGATGCATGTCGCGCTCGCGCTGTGGGACTGGATCCACGACGCCTCGCACGACCTCCACGCGCTCGCCCCCATCGTGCGCGTACCGGTGCTCGTCATGGCCCCGGGCACGAGCCACGGGACCAACGCGGCGCAGCAGGACCGGCTCGTCGAGCTGCTGCCCGACGCGCGCATGGTCCGCTACGCCGACCTCAACCACGAGATGTACTACTTGCACCCCGAGCGGCTGGCCGCCGACTACGCGGAGTTCGTGGCGGCGGTCGACGCAGGCGCGCTCGCCTCGGCCTGAGCCTGCGCGGTCAACGTGGTGCGGTCGACCTTGCCGCTGCCGGTGCGCGGCAGGTCGTCCACCACGACCGCGCCCTTGGGGACCTTGAAGCCGGCCAGCGCACCGCGGCAGAACTGGAGGACGTCGGCGGCCGCGACCTCGACGCCGGAGTGCCGCCGCAGGTAGGCGAACCCGACCTCGCCGTAGCGCTCGTGCGGGATCGGGACGACGACCGCGTCGGCGACCGCCTCGTGGCCGCGCAGCGCCTCCTCGACCTCCTCGATCGCCACGTTCTCGCCGCCGGACTTGATCATCAACTTCGCGCGACCGCGGTAGGCGAGGTAGCCGTCGGGGTCGATGCTGCCGAGATCGCCGGTGCGCAGGAACCCGTCCTCGGTGAAGACCTTCGCGGTCGCCTCGGTGTCGCCGTGGTAGCCGAGCATGATCGACGAGCCGCCGCGGACGTGGATCTCCCCCACCCCGCCGTCGGCCACCGGCGTGCCCGTCTCGGGATCGCGCAGCGACAGCTCGATGCCCGGCTGCGGGCGGCCGATGAACGCGAGCCGGCGCTCCAGCGGATCGGCGATGTCGCCGACGCAGACGTTGGGCGAGCACTCGGTCAACCCGTACACGTTGGAGACCTCGCAGCCCAGCGCGTCGACGACCTTCTCGAACAGGTCGCGCTCGGCCGCCGTGGAGGCCAGGCGCAGCGACGGCAGCCGGCGGCCCGTGCTGCGGGCGAGCACGACGAGGTCGCGCAGCGCCGCGTCGATCACCGGCGCGACCGTGATCTGCTCGCGCTCGATCAGCTCGGCGCCCTCCTCCGCGCGCCACGACGCCATCAGCACCGGCGCCGCGCCGTGGGTCACCGCGGCCATGAACGAGAAGACCGAGCCGCCGCAGTGGAAGAGCGGATTGGAGACCAGGACGCGATCGTCCGGACCCATCTGCCACGCGTGCCCGAGGCCGAACCCGTTGAGCACGAGGCCGGCGTTGCGCAGCATCGCGCCTTTGGGGAACGCGGTCGAGCCCGAGGTGTACTGGATCATCCCCAGCGAGAGGCCGTCCTCGAGCGAGGCGATCGGCTCGGCCTCGGCGAGCGACGCGTAGGTGCGCTCGCCCGCGACGGTCGACTCGCCGTCGACGACCGCACGGCCGGCGAACGGCGGGCCCGCGGCCTCCAGATCGGCCAGCGCCTGCGCGTCGAGCGCGCCGTCGCCCGGCCGCCAGAGCACCCAGCGCACGTCGCCGTGGCGCAGCACGTACTCGGTCTCGGCGACCGACAACCTGGTGTTGAGCGGGACGAGGACGGCGCCCGCGTGAGCGATAGCGAACCACGCCTCCAACCACTCACGGCAGTTGCGCATGGAGATCGCGACGCGGTCGCCCGGCTGCACGCCCCAGGCCGCCAGGCCGCCCGCGACCCGCTGCACGCGGTCGGCCAGCTCTTTCACCGTGAACGATCCGCGGGCGTCGCGCAGCGTCAGGTCCGGCGTGCGCGCCACCAGCGCGTCGAGCAGCGCCGACAGCCCGCCGGGCAGATCCTCGGCGGTGAACAGGTCGCTCATGCAGGTGCTCCTCGGAGACGTAGGGTGGCGACGACGGCCTCTTCGCCGTCGGGCTTGAGGACGACGACGCGGGCGCTCGTGCCGCCGGGCTCCAGCGCGCCGCGGACGCGCAGCTCCTCCTGCGCGTGCAGCGGGCGGCGGTAGCGCAGCGCCGCGATCTCGCCGAGCGTGAGCCACGCGGTCCCCCACTGCTGCAGCGCCCACTCGCACAGCCACGCGACGGTCAGGTGGCCATGGAGGATCGTGCGCCCGTAGCGGGTGCCGGCGGCGAAGGCGGGGTCGACGTGCAGCGGGTTGCGGTCGCGCGACAGCTCGCCCCAGGCGGTCATGGCCTCCTGGTCGACGGACTTCACCAGCTCGCTCATCGGTCGTCCTCGGCGGGCCAGCGGGCGTCGATGTGGACCTCGCCGGCGACGGCGCCGTCGGCGCGCACGGCCCGGCAGGCGAGCAGCACGCGGCGCTTGGGGTCGTCGGGCTCCTGCTCGGCCACGTGGGCGCCGAGCGTGAGCGTCTCGCCGACCGCGACGGGCGCGTCGAAGGCGAAGCGCTGGCCGGCCATCACGCCGCCCGGCGGCATGCGGTGCTCGGCGAGGTAGGACAGGCGCGCCCAGACGCCGGCGAGGCCGGGCGGGACGATCGGGCCGTCGAGGCCGGCGGCGTGCGCGGCGGCGGGGTCGCGATAGAGCGGATGGTCGTCGCCCGTGAGCTCGGAGAACGTGCGCACCAGCTCGGCGGGCACGCCGAAGGTCAGCGGGGTGAAGCGGCGGCCCGCGACCAGCGAGGAGAAGGTCAGCGGCGGGAGCGTGTCGTCAGGCGGCGGGGACGGTGTCATGGTCGGTCACCTCGTCGAGGAGTCGTCGGATCTCGGTCGCGGCGGCGGCGAGCGCCGGCTCCGACACGCCGGTCGGGATCCCCGCACCGTGCAGCGCGGCGACGGTCTGCTCGGTGCTGACGTTGCCGGGCGCGTTGGGGACGAACGGGCAGCCGCCCAGGCCGGTGGTCGAGACGTCGACGAGCGTGGCGCCCGCGCCGACGCCGGCCAGCACGCCGGCCACGGCACCGGCGCCGCCGTGGAGGTGCACGCCGAGCGGCCGGTCGCCGACCAGGTCTGCGACGGCGCCGACCAGCCGGGCGACGTCGTCGGCCCGCGCGACGCCGATCGTGTCGGCGAGCAGGATGCTGTCGACCGGCGCCGCGGCGACCGCCGCGACGAGCGCGCGCACGGTCTCGTCCGCCACCGCGCCCTCGAACGGGCAGCCGAAGGCGCCGCCGATGGTCACCGAGACCCGCGCGCCCGCGGCCGCGGCGTCCTCGCTCACGGCGACGATCTCGGCCAGCGCCGCGTCGCGCTCCATCGCGAAGTTCTCGCGCGAGAGCGCGTCGGTGCTCGCCACCACCAGCGAGACCTCGGTCGCCTCCGCGCCCAGCGCACGGTCCAGCCCACGGCGGTTGGGCACGAACACCGAGGAGGTGAGGCCGTCCAGCTCCCGGACGGCCGCCAGCACCTCCTCGGCGTCGGCGAACTGCGGGACCCACTTCGGGTGCACCATCGAGGTGATCTCGATCCACCGCAGGCCGGCGCCCCAGAGGGCCTCGATCACCGCGACCTTCACGTCCGTCGGCAGCCGGACGTCGAGGTCCTGGAAGCCGTCGCGCGGCAGCACCTCGCGGATCGCGACGGCGGTGCCGCTCACGCGACCGGCACCCGCTGCGCGACCTCGGCCAGCAGCTCCATCTGGCGCAGCAGCACCTTCAGGTTGGGGTTGGGCAGATCGACGGCGACGCGCTCGACGCCCAGCGCGGCGTAGCCGGCGAGCAACGCCTCCATGTCGTCGGCGGAGACCGAGGCGCGGCGGCCCGCGGGCGCCGGCGGCGCCTGCGGATCGGTGAGGCGGGTGACGATCGTCACGCTGACCGGGACGGCGGGGACGCCGCGCTCGCTCGCGTACTCGTTCATGTAGGCCATGCCGGTCGCGAGGTTCTCGGGCGTCAGGTGGGCGGGCAGCCAGCCGTCGCCGCGGTCGACCGCGCGGCGGATCGCCGCCTTGCTCCCACCGCCGATGAGGAACGGCGGGTGCGGCTGCTGGACCGGCTGGATCAGCGGCAGCACCGACGGCAGCGTCACGGTCGGGCCGCGGAACGAGGTCTCCTCGCCGCCCAGCAGCGCGCGGATCACGTCGAGGTACTCGTCGGTCAGCGCCCCGCGCTTGTTGTACGGGATCCCGAGCGCGTCGAACTCGGCCTTGACGTGTCCGACGCCGATGCCGAAGACCATGCGGCCGCCCGAGAGCACGTCGAGCGTCCCGAGCATCTTGGCCTGGACGACGGGGTCGCGGTAGGGCAGGACGACGATCCCGCTCGCCAGCTCGACGTGGCGCGTGATCCCGGCCAGGAACCCCCACAGCGCGTACGGGTCCAGCCACCGGTTCTCCTCGCCGAAGTACTGGACCGCGCTGTAGTCCTCGTTGCCGTAGTCGTCGGGGCTCAGCCAGGAGGACTGCAGCTCGACCGGCGAGGTGTCCTCGGTCGGCGCGACGAGGTGGTCCTGGACCCACAGCGAGTGGAACCCGAGGTCCTCGGTGGCGGCGGCGATCGCCCGCACGGCCTCCTCGCCGATCCAGCGCCGGTAGCACGGCATCCACACGCCGACCTTCATCGATCGGTCCTCCTGTCGTCGGGGTTGTCGAAGGACTGGGCGTCGAGGATCGCGCGCAGCTGGACGGTGCGCTCGGCCACGGCGGTGGTGCGGAAGCGCTGCTGCCAGGCGTCGCGGCCCGCGGCGGCGACGTCGGGGCGCGCGGTGAGCAGCGCGGTCCAGCGGGCGACGGCGTGCTCCAGCTCGGCGGGCGCGACGGCCTCGGTGATGAGCCCGACGTCGGCGGCCGTCGCGGCGTCCAGCGGCGTGCCGCTGAGGCCGATCTCGAACGCGCGCCGGACGCCGAGCAGCGGCTCGAGGTACTGGAGGACGCCCGCCGGGAACAGGCCGACGTCGCGCTCGGGCAGGGCGAACCGCGCCTCGTGGGTGGCGACGACGATCGGGCAGCACGCGGCGATCGAGACGCCGGCGCCGTAGGCGGGGGTCGCCATCGCGGCGACGAAGAACAGCGGGGTGTCGAGCAGCGCGGCGACGAAGCGGTCCGACGCGGCGTTGTGGCGGTCGGCCTGGGCCTCGGCGAGGTCGTTGCCGGCGCAGAAGACGGGGCCGTCGGCTTCGAGGACGACAACTTGCACGCCCGCGTCGACGAACGCCGCCATCGCCGCGAGCGCCGCGTCGGTCAGCGCGTGGTCGATGGCGTTGCGCTTGGCGGCGTGGGTGAGCCGCAGGCGGCCGACGCCTTCGTCGATGCGGTGCGCGACGCGCTCGCTGTTCACCGGGTCACCTCGTGGTCGCCGTAGCGCGCGTTGAGCGACACCTTGTCGATCTTGCCGTTGGCCAGCAGCGGCAGCTCGGGGACGACGAACAGCGCCTTGGGCGTCTTGAAGCGCGCGATCCGCCCGTCGCAGAACGCGCGCACGTCGTCGAGGGTCAGCGGCGCCGGGCCGACGGCCTGGACGATCGCGGCGGGCGCCTCACCGAGCCGCGCGTCGCGCACGCCGATGACGGCCACGGCGGCGATCCGCGGGTGGTCGCGCAGGAACTCCTCGATCTCGGCCGCCGAGACGTTCTCGCCGCCGGGCTTGAGCATCTCCTTCTCGCGGCCGGCGAAGATCATGCGGCCGTCGGGCGCGTGGCGGCCGAGGTCGCCGGTGCGCAGCCAGCCGCCCGCGTCGCGCGCCGCGTCGGTGCCTGCGGGGTCGTCGCGGTAGCCCCGCATCATCTGGCTGCCGCGGACCTCGATGGCGCCGATGCCACCGTCGCCCACCTCGACGAGGCGGACCTCGGTGCCGGGCGCCGGCCAGCCCACGCCGGACACGCGGTCGTCCAGCGGCTCGTCCCGACCCCCGGCGCAGATCAACCCGTACTCGCTCATCCCGTAGACGGGCACGACGCCCGCGATGCCCAGCTCGCCGGCGATCCGCTGCATGACGCTCGGCGGCGCCGCGACCCAGCCCTTGCGCAGCGCGAGGTCGTCCAGCACGCCGGCCTCGCGGGCCGCGTCGATCTGCATGGTGAACATCGCTGCGTGACCCTGCTCGGCGGTGCAGCGCTGCTCGATCATCTGGCGGACCGAGGTCAGCGCGTCGTAGGCCTCGGGGATCACCATCATCACGCCGCTGACCAGCGCGCCCGGGCCGGTGCAGATCGATCCGCCCACGTGGTAGAAGGGCAGCGCGCTGTAGACGACGTCGGTCTCGTCATAGCCCGCGGCGGCGCCCACGTGGAAGGCCGTGCGCAGGAGCGTGTCGTGGTCCAGCTCGACGCCCTTGGGCGCCGAGGTCGAGCCCGAGGTGTACTGGATGAGCGCGAGGTCGGTGGGCGCGACGGCGGCGCGGCGGGCGGCGAACGCGGTGCCGGTGCCGGCGGCGAGGAAGGCGCCGGCCTCGACGAAGGCGTCGGGCGCCTGCCCGTCGACCACGACGACCGTGGGCGCCCGGTCGGGCGCGAGCGTGGTCAGCGCCCGGGCGAGCACGTCGGCGAACGTGCGCCCGTCGCGGTTGCCGACCGTCACGACGACCGCGGGCGCCGCGCCGGCCAGCACGTGCTCCAGCTCGTGCGTGCCGTACCGCGTGTTCAACCCGACCACCACCGCGCCGGCCTGGCTGCAGGCGACCTGCAGGATCGGCCACAGCGCCACGCCGCCGAGCGCGATCGCGACCCGGTCACCCGCCTGCACGCCCGCGGCGAGCAGCGCGGCGGTCCAGCGGTCGGCCTCGGCCTGGAGCGCGCCGAGCGTGAGGTCGATCCCCGCGTCGACGTAGCGGTAGGCCACCGTGTCAGGTCCGCGGCGCGCGAGCGCGTCGGCGAGCACCTCGTGCAGGACCGTCGCGGGCCAGTCCTCGTCGCGCCAGTCCAGGCGGGTCTGCTGCTGGGCAGCGGTCGTCATCGTGCCTCCACGGTCATGGGTCGGTCGTCGAGCAGCT
>DASYBY010000411.1:0-5235 GCA_036500525.1 Baekduia sp.
AGCCAGACGCCGTCGTCCCCGACGTGGCCGGCGCCGACCTTGAGCACGGCGATCGCCTCGTCCACGCCGCCGAGCAGCGTGTCCTGCTTCTGGAAGACCTGCATCAGCACCCGCGGATGACGGTCCTCGGCCTCCAGCAGCTCCTTGGTGGAGTTGAAGTAGGCGTCGCTGTAGTACCCGGCCCGCAGCCGCCCGACGGGCAGCTGGAAGGTCGCGGGGTCAAGTCGCAGCGGATCCGGCGCCATCGAGCGAACCTAGATGGTTTCCCGGGATGTTGCGTCTCGTCGCGTCCACCGGTGTCCCCGGCACCGACGACCCTACGAGGCGGCCCTGCTGGGCCATCAGCTGGCCGGATGCGTGAGGTTCGAGGAGAAGAAGTCGGCGCGGCGTCCGAAGAAGGGCGAGTCGATGAGCTTCACCTTCTCGTCCTACGCCGACCTCCTCCACAAGGGCCCAACGTGGTGCCCGGGCGAGGCCGGCGTCCTGGTGACCATGGCCAAGAAGCGCACCGAAGACCCAAGAAGAGCCCGGTGATCGTCCCGGCGACGGTCTCGTTCCTCTTCCGTCCGAAGCCGCTGGTCGCGCTCGTCGAGGACACCGTAGGACGGAGCGGCCCCATTTGGGGCGGTCCTCCGGGGTAGCCACGACGCAGCTTGCGTCTCAGCCCAGGCCATGGACGAGCCCCGCTGCGACGAAGAGGAGGACCGCCGGCACGAGGAGGAGCGCGACGGCGAGCTGGATGCGTGGCGCGGCGGAGGCCGCCTGCTCGTGCAGGCGGCGTGCGCGGTCGGCCCGCGCCTCCTGGGCGAGCGCGTCGAGGGCCGGCCCGAGGGGCGTGCCGTGGCGGTCGGCGCGCTGGACGGCGGCCGTGAGGACCGCGACGGCCGGCAGCGGGAGGCGGCGCTGGAGCGTGCGAAGCGCGTCCGCCCGTGGCACGCCGAGCTGCAGCCGTGCGGCGACGGCCCGGAGCTCCGCGGCGACCAGGCCGCCGCGCCGCCGGCCGACCTCCTCCAGCGCGCGGCCGACGGGCAGACCGGCCTCGACCGCGACGCGCAGCAAGTCCAGGACGTCGGCCAGCTCGAGGCCCGCGCGTGCCGCCCGGCGCCGGGCACGGCGCGCGAGCCAGAGGTCGGGCGCGAGGAAGCCGCCCGCGGCGGCGGCGGGCAGCAGGACGAGCGCGAGCCGTGTGGGCAGCGCGCCGGCCAGCGGCGCGAGGGCTAGCGCGGCCACCACCCCACCGCCGGCCTTGGCCGCCATCGCGTCGGCGGCACCGATGGTCGCGGGGACGCCGGCCGCCGCGAGCCTCGCTGCGAGATCGCCCGGCGGCGCCGGCGCCCCGATCCGGCGACCGAGCCGCGCGAGCGCCGCACCCCACCGCGAAGCGCGCGACGGCGCCGCAGCGCGCGACGGCGCGAGAACCGCCGCGAGATCGACGAGACCAACCGCGCCAACCGCACCCGCGGCGCCGGCTAGGACCGTGGCGAGCGTCACGCCGCACCGACCCGGCGCCTGAGCAGCAGCGCGGTGAGGAGGAGCAGGCGGGAGCGTCGGCCGGCGAGCGTCGCCGCGCCCACCCGGGCCATGCGCCCGATGGTCGCGAGGGCGAGGGCCCCGAGGAGGAGTGCGGCGAGGAGGAGCAGGCGGGACCGTGGGTCGGTGAGGAGCGTGGTGAGGGATCCTGGAGCGATCAACTCGCCCAGCGCGAGCCCGGCGATGGGCAGGCCGGCGACGAGTCGGGCGGTCGCGCGGGCCTGGGCGGTGAGGCCGCGGGCGTCGGCCTCGACGCGGCGGGCGTGCTCGCGGGCGGCCGCGACCGACCGGAGCAGGCGGGCGAGATCGCCGCCGGCCTCGCGCTGGAGCAAGATCGCGGCGACCAGCGTGTCCCATGCGGGGTCGGAGGCGCGGCGACGCAGGCGGTCGTGGACGGCCTCCGTCGGCTCGCCCAGCGCGAGTTGCCGGGCGACCGCGCGAAGCTCGCCGGCGGCCGGACCGGTGATCGCGCCATCGGTGCCGAGGTCCTGCAGCGCGCCGCGGATGCTGTGGCCGCCGGCCAGCGCGTCGGCCAGCGATCGGGCGACGCCCGGCACGCCGTCGGCCAGACCGCGGCGCCACCGCCGCCGGCGTGCCGCGAGGACCGGTCCGACCGCCGCCGGCCCGGCCGCGGCGAGACCGAGCCCGAGGACCGGACCCGCGAGCAGCCATCCCGCCGCCAGCAGCGCACCCGCACCGAGCAGCGCGAGCCGCCGCCGCTCCGGAGCCGTCGGCTCGCGGCCGGCGCGACCGGCGAGCATCAGCGGAGCGACGACGCGTCCGAGCGTCCGTGCAGGCCGCGCCTGCTCGAGCACCGCCAGCGCGTCCCACGCGCCGAAGACGCCGAGCACGGCGGCGGTCGCGGCGAGGAGCGCGGCGCTCACGCCGCCGACTCCAGCCGCGCCGCGAGGTGGTCGGAGAGGGGTGCGCGCCAGCGGGGGTGGTCGTCGTGGACGGAGTAGAGGTCGCGGGTGGCGGGTCCGGCGGCGATGCGGACGACTTCGCTGACGGCGGTGACCTGACGGCGGCCGTCGTGGAGGCGGGCCTGGTGGACGACGAGATCGAGGGCGTCGGCGATCTGCTCGCGGATGGCGGCGTGGGGTAGCGCGACGTCGGCCATGAGCGCGAGGGTCTCGACGCGGCGCAGCGCCTCGGCGGGTGAGCCCGCGTGGACCGTGGACAGTGAGCCGTCATGACCGGTCGTCATCGCCGCGAGCATGTCGAGGGCCGCTCCGTCGCGGATCTCCCCCACGATGATCCGGTCCGGCCGCATCCGCAGCGCGTTGCGCAGCAGGTGGCGGATCGTGATCTCGCCGCGGCCCTCGACGTTCGGCGGCCGCGCCTCCATCCGGACGACGTGCGGCTGCGGCAGCCGCAGCTCGGCGGTGTCCTCGATCGTCGCGATCCGCTCGTCTGGCGCGACGAACGAGGAGAGCGCACCCAAGGTGGTGGTCTTGCCCGAGCCCGTGCCACCGCTGACGAGGATGTTGAGCCGGGCCTGCACGGCGCGCGCCAGGAAGTCGCGCAGCGGCGGTGACCATGTGCCACACGCCACCAGTTCGTCCGCGTCCAGCGGGCGCGAGCGGAAGCGGCGGATCGTGAGCAGCGGCCCGTCGACGGCCAGCGGCGGCAGCACGACGTTGACCCGCGACCCATCGGGCAGTCGCGCGTCGCAGAGCGGCTCGGCCTCGTCCACCCGCCGCCCCAACGGCGCGAGGATCCGCTCGATCGCATCGCGCAGCTCCGCCTCGGACGCGAACGCGACCCCGGTCGCCTCCAGCCGGCCCGCCCTCTCGACCCACACCGCGCCGCCCGGCCCCGCGCCGTTGACCAGGATCTCGTCCACCGCCGGGTCGGCCAGCAGCGGCTCCAACGGCCCGAGGCCGAACGAGCGCCGCGCGATCCGCGCGGTCAGCTCGGCCCGCGAGCCCGCGTCCAGGAGCCCGGCCTCGCGATCGACCAGCGCCGCGATGCGCTCGGTCAGCGGGGCGCCGCCGGCCGCGGCCTCGCCCGCCTGGGCCAGGAGCCGGTCGCGCAGGGCGTCGGCGAGGTCGTCGAGTCGGTCGCGAGCGGGCTCCACATCAGGACTAGGGCCGGCACGACGGGAACTCGCCCCCGTCCGCGCCGCCCAGCGTCCGCCCCAGAACGAGTGACGGCGGACCCGAAGGCCCGCCGTCGATGCTGCTTGAGGTCTGTCGCTTGTGGGCTACGGGCCCTGAGGACCGCCGAGGCCGTCCCAGGCGTCCGCCTGGTTGGTGGTCGTCGCCGACGGATCGCCCTCCGGCCACACGAACGGCAGCACGTCGCCGTTCGTGCCGTTCCATTTGGTCTGCGTCCCGTCGAACGGCGGGTAGGCGTTGGTGATCGGCAGCGGGATCCACCGGCTGCAGGTCAGCGCGTGGGGATTGGGGAGGCAGGGGTTGAACGGCTGCACGCGCAGGCCCGACCGGTCTCGTCCAAGCTCCATCTCGACGAAGTTGCTGACGCCGTCGTTGTCCTGATCGTCCTGCCCGTCGAGGACACCGTTGCCGTTCGTGTCCGGCATGGTGGGGTCGAGCTCGCTGAACGCACGCAAGGTGTAGGGCTTCTCCGTGTTGTAGACGCCCTCCCACCAGCCCTGGGTCCCGGTGTAGTTGTCCTCGACCATGTTGGAGAGGCCGTCGCCATCGGCGTCGCGCTCGTCATCGGTGAGGTTCAGGTCGCCGGACAGATCGAGCGACGCGAGCGGGCCCGTCGCCGGCATCGTGCCGCCGGTGTTCTGGGTGCCGTCGCTGTAGGACGAGAGCGTGCCGTTGGGGTTGAACACCGACCCCTTGTAGGTCCAAAGCTGGAACTCCTGGAACATGGTCAGGCCGTCGCCGTCGAAGTCGTAGTTCGCATCGCTCGTGTCGAGCGCGTTGGGCCACGGCAGCTTGCCGGGGTACGGGAGCGCCTGACCGTTGAGGTCCTTGGCCGCCTGATACTCGTAGCCGTCGGTGACGCCGTCGCCGTCGGAGTCGGCCACGCACGGGTCCGTGCGGATGCTGAGCTCGAGCGCGTTGGTGAGGCCGTCGTGGTCCTGATCCGCCGTGCCGCTGGCGGCGGCCGTCGACTCGCACACCTCGTAGGCCGACGGTGCGGCGGGCGGCGGCGACGCCTCGGCGGGCGCCTCGGGCGTGGCGACCACGGGGGCGACCGGCGGTGCGGTGAGGCTGCCGGTGGCGCCGGGCGCGTCCGGGGCGGCCTTCCCGGGCTTCGGGCTGATCACCGGAGAGTTCTTCTTCGACGTCCACGTGGCGGAGAACCGCGCCGCGAGGATCCGCAGCTTGAACGTCGTCGGCCCGGCGGCGCCCTTGCTCTGGACGAGGAAGGCGGCGAGCTTGTCCGGGACGTGGAGCGTGAGCTTGGTCGACGTGGCGCTCTCGGCCTTCACGAACACGGCGGGCTTGCCGGTGCGCTGGAAGACCACCGTGGTCTTGCCCTTGCCCGCACGGAAGCCGGTGCCCTTGATCGTGAGGGTCGCACCGACCTTGACCTTCAGCGGCGCAACGCTGGACACCTTCGGGTACAGCGTCTTCTTGCTGGCGGCATGGGCAGCCGCGGGGGCCAGGAGACTGGCAGCCGCGATGACGAGAGGAAGGGAACGAAGGGTTCGGTGCATGAGAGACCTCGGCCCCGGATATCGGTTGCCGGTGAGCAGCCTTGAGGTGGGGAGTCCGCGCTGGA
>DASYBY010000412.1:0-4111 GCA_036500525.1 Baekduia sp.
CTGCGCGCGGACGCGGTCGAGGTCGTCGGGGTGCACGCAGCGGTACCAGAGGCCCTGGTCGGCGAGGAAGGCCTCGGCCGGCCAGCCGAGCAGCCCCTCGATCTGCGGGCTGACGTAGGTCAGCGTCGCGTCCTCGTCCCAGGCGGCGACGTAGGTCACGGCGGGCACGTGCTCGACCAGCCCGCGGTAGCGCGCCTCGGCCAGCTCCAGGCGATCGAGGGCCTCGAGGCGCTCGGTCACGTCGTCGACGACGGCGATCCACTCGGTCAGCTCGCCGTCGCCGGAGCGGACCGGCGTGATCTGCATCCGGGCGCGGAACGGGTCGCCGTTGCGCCGGCCCAGCGTGGCGGTCGCCTCGTAGGCGACCCCGGCGGCCAGCGCCGCGACGAGCTCGCGCTGCTCCTGCGCCGGGAAGGTCTCGGCGACCAGGACGGCCGGGACGCGGCCGACCAGCTCGTCGCGCAGGACGCCGAAGAGCTCCTCGAACGCGCGGTTGACGTACAGGATGGGCCGGCCGCGCGCGCCGGCGTCGCAGACCATGATCCCGCTCGTGGCGACCTCGAGCGCGCGCGCCAGCGCGGGCTCGCGCTGCGGCTCAGGGCCGGCGGAGGGCGTGCGGGGAGGGTGGGCCATCGGGGACGGGTGGGTGGCGCGGCGGCGCGGGGTCCCGCTCGGCGAGCGAGGGGTGCGCCTGTTGGAGGTACCAGCCGAACGCCCGGTCCACCACGACCTGAGCGCGCATCAAGTGCAACAAGAATGCCAGCATCCGCGGCGGCAGCGCGGGAATCAGCCGCTGCAGGCGCGCCGCCCGGACAAACGCGGGCCGGTGGTTCTCGTGGAAGTCGGTGTATTGCGCCAGCGCCTGCTCGCGCGTGCGGTCGCCGGCGAGGACCGCGGCGAGCTCGCGCCCGCAGGCGATCCCGAAGTAGAACGCGGTGCGGATCCCCTCGCCCGACAGCGGGAAGCAGTGGCCGGCGCTGTCGCCGACGAGGAACGTGGCGCCGTCGGTCGCCTCGCGCAGCGCGTGCGGGAACCAGTTGCCCTGGTAGCGGACGGCGTCGACGTCGAGCTCCGCCGCGAGCGCGCGCGTGGGCTCCTTGACGTGGTCGTGCGGGTCGTAGGAGAGCGTGCCGACGCGGCGCTCGCCGGCGGCCGGAACCGACCAGCCGTAGCCGCGGCGCACGAGGTCGCGCTGGAGGTAGACGTCGAGGTCGGTGCCGCCGCCGTCGTGGGGATGGACCTCCAGGCCGCGGCTGAGCGTCGCCTCGGGCGGCTGGACGTGCGGGTCGCCGAGGACCCGGCGCCAGCCGCAGGCGTCGACGATCAGCGGCGCGGTGAGGTCGCCGCGGTCGGTGTGGACGGTGTCGCCGGTGCGGCCGTGGACGACCGCGGTGGCGAAGCGCGCGGTGGTGCACTGCTCCCACAGCAGCGTGCACAGCTCGCGGTAGTCGAAGCTCGACCAGGTCCACGGCAGGCGGTAGCGCGCGCGGCCGTGCGGCGTGGTGAACGACATGCCGGGCAGCACCTGGCGCGCCGAGGCCTCGACGCCCATCGCGGCCAGCCACGGCGTCGGGATCGCGCAGGCCGAGGTCGCGCGCTCGCCGATCTCGTAGCGGTCGAGGACCAGCACATCGCCCGCGACGCCCGAGCGCGCCAGCTCGCGCGCCAGCTCGCGCGCGACCGCCAGGCCGGCGAAGCTCGCGCCGCAGACGATGACGTCGGCGCGCTCGCCGTCCAGCGACGTGCGCTGCTCGCCGCGGGCGGTGGCGCGGACCGGGCTCACGTCGTCGCGACGAGGAGGTCGCGCCGCTCGATCCGGCTCAGGTAGGCGCGGTAGACGGCGCAGGCCAGGGCGATCCCCGGCCGGGCGCGCGGCGTGCAGGAGCGCAGGACGGCGCGGGCGGAGCCGAAGAGCTCGCGGGCGCGGCGGACCTCGGCGGCGGGCACGCGCGCCGGACGGCCGGCGGCCAGCGCGTCCTCGTCGAGGCCGGGCAGGTAGACGCGGTCCATGGCGAAGTCCTCGCCCGCGTCGCGCAGGAAGTTCGTCAGCTGGAAGGCGAGGCCGAGGCGCGCGACGGCCTCGGCCTGTGCACCGCGCACACCGATCAGCGGCGCCATCACGCGCCCGACCGCGGCGGCGCTGCCGGCCATGTAGCGGTCGAGCTCCTCGCGGGTGCGCAGCCGCACGCGGCCGTCGCAGTCGACGCGCATCGAGTCCATGTAGACGGTCAGCTCGTCCAGCGGCAGATGGTGGCGCGCGCCGGAGTCGACCAGGGCGGCGATCACCGGATGGTCGGAGCGCCCGCGAGCCAGCCCGTCGGTCAGCGCCCGCTGCCAGGTGTCGAGCGCGGCGCGGCGGCCGTCGGCGGTCGCCGGCCGGTCGGGACCGTCCACCAGTTCATCCGCTCCACGCAGGAAGCCGTACAGCGCATGGACGGCCGGGCGCACATCGCGACCCAGCGCCCAGGTCGCCAGGTGGAACGTCGGGTCATGATGGCGCTGGAGCGCCGCGCACCGCAGATATGCCGCTTCGATGTCCGTGTCTGGCATGTTCCTCGCTCGACGAGCTACGTACGGCGACCACGTGATGGATGAGATGACGGCGATGCAGCACCCGAGATCCTGACGCGCATTGTGGACACTCGGCTCGTGATCGTCACGGGCAAGGGCGGCACGGGCCGGACCACGGTCGCGGCCGCGCTCGGGCTGGCGGCCGCCGCGCAGGGTCACCGGACGATCGTCTGCGAGGTCGCCGGTCAGGCGCGCGTGCCCGCGTTGCTGGACACACCGGCGGCTGCGCCCGGCGTCGAGGTGCCGGTCGGCGAGCGCCTGTGGGCGACGACGATCGAGCCGCACGCGGCGCTGGAGGAGTGGCTCGGGCGCCAGCTGCCCCGCCGGCTGATCGGCCCGCTCGCGCGCTCCGGCGCCTTCGGCGGGTTCGTCGCCGCGGCCCCGGGCGCCCGTGAGCTGGTGACGATCACCAAGGCCTGGGAGCTGGGCGAGCAGCGCCGCTGGCGCCGCGACGCCGCCGCCTACGACACGGTGATCCTCGACGCGCCCGCCTCCGGCCACGGGCTCGGGCTGCTGCGCACGCCGCACACCTTCGCCGAGATCGCGCGGATCGGGCCGATCGCGGGCACGGCGCGCGCCGTCGACGCCGCGCTGGGCGACCGGGCGCGCAGCGCGATCGTCGCGGTCGCGCTGCCGGGCGAGCTGGCGGTCAGCGAGACGCTGGAGCTGGAGCGGTGGGTCGGCGAGCGCGCCGGCCGCGGGCTGGACGCGATCGTCGTCAACGGCGTCTGGCCACGGCGGATCACCGCGGGCGAGGCGGCGCGGGTCGCGGCGGCCGACGGCGCGCTCGCACCGGAGCTGCGCCACGCCGCGCGCGCCGGGCACGAGCGCGTCCAGACGCAGCAAACGCAGCTCGCGCGGCTGCGCCGCCACGCCGCCGCCCACGTCCACACGCTGCCCTTCGTCTTCTCCGGCGCGCTGGCCAGTCAGCAGATCCGCGCCTTCTCCGCAAGGCTCGCGGAGGCATGATCGGACACACGTCCGTTGCGCAGGAAACGCCCTTCAAGGGGCGACGACCGAGCCGACACTAGGAGGGAAGTCAACAAGGCGAATACGACCCACGGACGGGTCGGCCCTGGACTGAGCGTCGCTTCTGGAGGGAGCGCGGCGCCTGTCACATCGGGACCGCCAAGGATCGAGAGTCGAACCTTCGCCACCTATACGCCTCCCACCGGAGGGGACATCCACGGATGCGGCCCCCGGGCGACGACGGTTGCCCGGGGGCCGTTCTGTGTTAAGTCGCTGATCACGTAGGCGTCGAGAACGCCACCGCGCAGATGGCCAGCTCCAGCCACTCGTCGTGCTCGCCGTTGGACTCCAGCCAGTCCTTCATGGCCTTGCCCTTGCCCGACGGGTCGAAGCGGACGCCGTCGCCGGCCAGGACGCGGGCGTCGACCTCCTCGGCGCCCATGCGCGCCAGCAGCGCGCCGCCCCACAGCGCCAGGAACATCTTGCCCTCGACCCGCGCGGCCGGGGTCCCGAACCACGTGTCGCGGGTGATCTCGGCGCTGACGGCCAGCTCGTCGAGCACGGCGGCGAA
>DASYBY010000413.1:0-2078 GCA_036500525.1 Baekduia sp.
CGTCGAGCCAGAGGATCGTCGCGTCGGGGTGGTGGCGGATCACCGCGGGCAGCGTCGTCAGGCACACCGAGCAGTCGGCGGCGACCAGCAGCGGGAAGGCGCCCGCGGCCAGCGCGTCGTCGACCTGCCCGCCCGCCTCCAGCAGGCAGCCGCGCGACGCCACGACGTCGTCCTCCCACGACGCCTCCCGCACCGGGCTCGGACGACCGATGAGCCGCCCCTCGACCCCGGCCGCCCCCGCCAGCTCGGCCACCAGCGCGGGCGTCGCCTCCGCCCCCGACCGCCGCTCCGCCGTCCGGCAGAGCATGCCGACCACGGCGAGGCCCCCGCCGCCCCCGCTCATCGGCCCTTCCACTGCGGCGCGCGCTTCTCGAAGAACGCGGCCACGCCCTCCTGGATGTCCTCGGTCGAGAACGCCAGCGTCAGGTTGTGGTGCAACAGCTCCAACGCGGCGACGAACGGCAGGTCCTGCTGGCGGTACATCGCATCCTTGCCCAGCCGCATCAACACGGGGGACTTGCTCGCCAGCCGCACCGCCCAGTCCTGCACGGCCGCGTCGAACTCCTCGGCCGGCACGACCTTGTTGATCAACCCGATCCGCGCCGCCTCGGCCCCGTCGATCCGGTCGCCGAGCAGGAGCAGCTCGTTGGTCTTCTTGCGCCCCAGGTTGCGGTAGATCAACGCCATGATCATGAACGGGAACACGCCGACGTTGATCTCGGGCGTCCCGAACGTCGCGCCCTCCCGCGCGACGATCAGGTCGCACGCCAGCGCCAGCCCCAGCGCGCCGGCCAGCACGTGGCCGTTGGCCGCGCAGATCGACGGCTTGCCCAGCTCGCCGATCAGCTGGAAGAGCCGCGGGAAGCGCTCGGTCGCGAAGTGCTTGTGGACCAGCGGCGCCTGCGACGCGAACCCCGCGAGGTTGCCGCCGGAGCTGAAGACCGTCTCGTGCGTCGAGGTCAGCACCACGCAGCGGACCGCCTCGTCGTCGCGCGCGGCGGTGAACGCGGCGAGCAGGTCGTCCAGCAGCTCGTCCGACAGCGCGTTGCGCGTCTCGGGGTGATCGAGGGCGATGGTGGCGACGCCGGACTCGGCGACCTCGTAGCGGACGGTCTCGTAGGCCATGACCGGAAAGCAAAGCAGGACGGGCCGCCGCGAGGGCCACGATGGCCAACCCCACCCGGACTGGCGGTCCGTCGTGGCCCATGGACTTCACAAAGCGGTCACGACTCGGGCACCATGGACCTCGCCATGAGTACGGACCACGCTGAAGCCCAGCCGCGCGCCGACGCGCGGCGCAACCGCCGCACGGTGCTCGACGCCGCCGTCGCCCTGCTGGCCCAGCGCCCGCAGGCGACGATGCAGGAGGTCGCCGACGCCTGCGGCTTGGGCCGGACGACGGTCTACCGGCACTTCCCCAAGCGCCAGGACCTGATCGACGCGCTGTTCCAGGAGGTCCTGCGCGAGGCGGCGGAGACTGTCGAGGAGGCGCTCCGCGAGCCTGGCACGGCCCGGGAGCTCCTCTGCGACATCGGGACGCGGATCATCGCCATCGGCGACCGCTACGCCTTCCTCGACGCCCACCCGGATCTCCGCGAGCGCGCGCTCAACGACAACGGCCCCGCCGGCGACCCGCTCGCGACCTACCTCGCCGCCGCCCAGGAGCGCGGCGAGATCCGCCAGGACCTGCCGGTCGCCTGGATGCTCACGAGCCTCCGCGGGCTGGCGATCGTCGCGATGGTCGAGCGCCAGGCCGGGCGGATGACCATCGAGGAGGCCGGCAGCTACGTCGGCGAGACCGTCGCGACCGCGTTCCTTGCCGACACCGCGGGGGATCGCGGAAAGTAGGACGTGCCACTGTTTACTTTGTGCGGTCCGGCCGTTACGGTCCCGGCATGGCCACGTCTGCAGAGAACGTCCTGAAGCCCGACTTCGGAGCCAGCCGCAAGCACTTCATCTTCACCGACGAGCACGAGCAGCTCCGCGAGTCGATCACGAGCTTCGCCCGCAAGGAGCTCGCCCCCCACGCCGACGAGTGGGAGGAGACGACGTTCCCGGACTCGGTCTTCACGCGCATG
>DASYBY010000414.1:0-4093 GCA_036500525.1 Baekduia sp.
CACGATCCTCGCGGTCGCCAGGAGCCTCTCCCACCATCATGATGCGAGACCGCTTGAGGCCTTCGCCGAAGACCGTCTGGGTCGCCGGCTCATGCAACGGACAACCTCGGCACCCCGCCGCGGCCCGCCGCAGCGCCGTCAACGACGTGCGGTCGGGCAGGAACGGCGTGGCGTCTCCTTGCGTCTCGGCGGAGCCCATGCTCTGGGTCGTACCCGACCTTGGCGACGCGCGCCCATGGCAGGTCACCACGACCGAGCCCGCCTGACCGGGGTCATGGCCTTGGAGCGGCGACGCCGGGCTCGAAGTGCACCACCTTGACCTGGGTGAGCTCGTCGAGGAGTTCCGGCCCGTAGCCGAGGGCCGAGCCGCTGATGCCCCGCGGGTGGGCCGCACCGCCGGGGGCGCCGCCCCAGACGGCGTTGATCTTGACCGTGCCGGCGCGCAGCTCGGCCGCCGCGCGGGCGGCGTGCTCCTGGGAGCAGGTCAGCGCCGTGGCCGCCAGGCCGTAGGCCGAGGCGTTGGCCAGCGCCAGCGCCTCGTCGAAGCTCTCCACGACGCGGACGGGCGCGACCGGACCGAACGTCTCGTGGGCCATGACGGCCATGTCGTCGGTGACCTCGGTCAGCACGGTCGCCGGGTAGAAGCAGCCGGGGCCGTCGATCGGCGCGCCGCCGCACAGCACGCGGGCGCCGGCGTCGGTCGCGGCGGTGACCTGCGCGTGGACGCTCATGCGGGCGCGTTGGTCGACGAGCGGCCCGAGGCGGGTCGCCTCGTCGAGCGCCGGCCCGACGCGCAGCGCGCGAGCGCGGGGTTCCAAGGCCTTCAAGAACGGCTCGGCAACCGCCGCGTGCACGTAGATCCGCTCGACCGACACGCAGATCTGGCCGGCGTTGGCGAATGCGCCGCTCGCCGCCTGCGCGGCGGCCCAGGCGGGATCGACGCCGTCGTCCACGATCAGCGGGTCGTTGCCGCCCAGCTCCAGGACGGCGCGAGCGCCGCGGTCCGCGCACGTGCGGGCGATCTCGCGGCCGGTCTCCGCCGATCCGGTGTGCAGGACGACCGCGACGTCCGGATGGGCGACGAGCGCCCGGCCGGCTCGGGCGTCGCCCTGCACCAGCGCGAGCACGCCGTGCGGAAGGTGCTCCGCCACCAGCTCGGCCAGCAGCGCGGCGCACGACGGGGTCCGCTCCGACGGCTTGTAGACCACCGTGTTGCCGGTGACCAGCGCCGCCGCGAGCCCCTGCGCGCCCACGGCGATCGGGTCGTTGAACGGGACGAGCGCGGCCACCACGCCGCGCGGCTCGTAGCGCATCGCGTCGAAGGCCATGCGGTCGCCGACCAGGGCCCGGCCGCGGTGCAGCGGGCCGAGCTCGGCGTACTGCTCGATCGTCGCTGCGGCCGC
Source organism: Baekduia sp. (assembly GCA_036500525.1). Taxonomy (GTDB): domain Bacteria; phylum Actinomycetota; class Thermoleophilia; order Solirubrobacterales; family Solirubrobacteraceae; genus Baekduia. Next base: position 1,404 of record DASYBY010000414.1, read on the forward strand.
GTCGACGCCGCCGCGCGCGTCGGCGAGGAGCTTGCCACTGTCGCGCGCGTTGCGCTGGGCGAGCTCCTCGCGGTGCTCGCGGATCGCCGACGCGCAGCGCCGCAACGCGGCGGCGCGCTCGGTCGCCGGTGTCGCCGCCCAGGTGGGCTGGGATCGGTCCGCGGCGGCGACGGCGGCATCGACCTCGGCGGCGTCGGCGACGGCGAACGTCGCGCCCGGCTCACCGGTGGAGGGGTCGGCGACGGTGATGGTGGAGGGGGAGAGGGTCGAGGACATCAGGATGCTCCGAGGGGGTCGGGGACAAGGTCAGGCGGGCAGCTCGGCGAGCGCGGCGATCACCCGCGGTGCGTCGATCGCCAGGAGGCCGGGGTCGGGGCGGGCGGCGTGCGGGTCACCGGTGGTGCCGTGCCACAGCACGCGGTGCCGGTCGCGCCTGGCGGGTGGACCCCATAGCGCGGGCGAGGTCGGCCCGAACAGGACGACCGACGGGACGCCGAAGGCGGTGGCGAGATGTGCGACGCCGGTGTCGCCGCAGACGACGCGGCCCGCGTGGGCGACGACGGCGGCCAGTGCGGCGAGGTCGGTGCGGCCGGCGAGGACGCGGCGCGGGTCCACACCGGCGCGTTCGGCGACCGCGAGCGCGACCCGGCGTTCGGCCGCGGACCCGGTGAGGACCACCGAGCGCCCGGCATCGGTCTCGGCGACGGCGACCGCGGCGAACCGCTCGGCCGGCCATCGGCGCGCGGCACTCGCCGCGCCGGCGTGGATGATCGTCGCGCCGCGCGCCGGCTCCAAGTCCGTCGGAAGCGGCGGGGGCGGGAGATCCACGCGCGTGCGGTCGGCCGGGATGCCGGACTCGTGGAGCAGGCGGCACCAGCGATCCACCTCGTGCTCGTCGGCGTGCCAGGACGGCATTCCCGCGGTCTGCGGGATGGCGTGATGCTGGAACGCGATCAGCCGCTGGGGGGCGGCGGCCAGCGCGACGGCGTGCGACTGCGGTCCGCGGCCGTGGAGGTTGACGAGCAGGCGGGCGTAGCGCGCCGCAGTGGACAGGGGCTCCAGCGGCGCGGCGGCGAGCACGTCGCAGCCGGCGAGGCACGCGAGCGGTGCGAGCGCGGCCGGGGCGGCGACGGTGACGCGGGCGCCGGCGTCGCGCAGCGCGCGCAGTGCCGGGACCGCGGTGAGGAAGTCCCCGAGCCCGAGCGCGCGCAACGCGAGGACGTCGAGCGCCCTGGTCACGACCCTAGGGCCACGACGGCTCGGTGGAGACCGACACCATCATCTCGCGCACGTCGACTCCGGGCGGTCGGGTCAGCGCGAAGAGCGCCGCCTCGGCGATCTCCTCGGGTGGCGCGAGCACGGCGTCAGCGCCCGGCCGGTACTGCTCGGGGCGGTCGTCGAAGAAGTGGGTCTGCATCCCGCCGGGCAGCAGCAGCGTCACGCCGACGCGGTCGCCGACCTCGGCCATCAGCGCCCGGGTGAAGCCCACGACGCCGAACTTGCTCGCGCAGTAGGCGGTGGCGTCGCTGAGCGCCCGCCACCCGAGCGTCGAGGCGACCGTGACGATCCGGCCCTGCGTCTGCTCGAGGTACGGCAGCGCGGCGCGGACGATCGCCGCCGTGCCCAGGAGGTTGACCGCGATCACACGCTCCCACGTGTCGCGCTCGACGTCGACGAGCCGGCCGCAGGCGTCGGTGCCGGCCGCGGTGACGATCCCGCGCAGGTCGGCGTGGCGTTCGGCGACGCGGTGCACTGCAGCTTCGGCGGCGGCGGTGTCGGCGAGGTCGACGGCCTCGTGCTCGTGGCCGTCCTCGGGCGTGGCGCGATCCAGGATCACGGGCGTACCGCCGTGGCGCGCCACGGCGGTGGCCACGGCGCGGCCCAGTCCGGACGCGCCGCCGGTCACGATCACCGTCCCGAGGGCGAGCGGCGCGACGCCGGGGTCCGGCGCGGTGGCGGTCTGGTCAGACGGCATGCAGTTGTGCCTCCTCGATGAGACGGGTGGTGGAGCGTCCTTCGACGAACGGCAGGACGACGGCGCGGCCGCCCCACTCGGCGAGCACCCCCGCCTCGGGCAGGTCGGCCGCGGCGTAGTCGCCGCCCTTGACCCACACGTCGGGGCGCAGCGCGCGCAGGATCTCCGCCGGCGTGTCCTCGTCGAAGACGACGACGGCATCGACGCAGCCAAGGGCGCTGAGGACCGCTGAGCGATCATCCTCTGCCACGATCGGCCGGGACGGACCCTTCAGCCGGCGCACGGAGCGGTCCGAGTTCAGGCAGACCAGCAGGCAGTCGCCGAGCGCGCGGGCGGCCCGCAGCGTCGCGACGTGCCCGGGGTGCAGGAGGTCGAAGCAGCCGCCGGTGGCCACGACGGTGCCCTCGCGCGCGCGGACGCGCGCGAGAAGCTCTGTGGGGCCGGCGTCGGCGCTGAGGTGGCCGGCCGGCCCGTCGTCCATCGCCGAAGCGCGGACGCCGATCGACGCTGCGCCACCCGCGGCCACGAACGCCGACGCGGCCGCGACCGCCGCGCGAACGGCCGCGGGCGCCGGGCCGCCCGCGGCCAGCACCTCGGTGGCGCGGACCGCGAAGCGGTCGCCGGCGCCGCACGGGTCGCCGACCGGCACGCGTTCGGCGGCGACCGCCGTCAACGGACCCTCGGGCCCCGCGAGCACCGCGCCGTCGGCGCCCCG
>DASYBY010000415.1:0-8686 GCA_036500525.1 Baekduia sp.
CAGGTCCGCGCCGCGCGTCGCGACCAGCCACAGCCCGACCGCGATCATCAGCGTGACGATCAGCTTCGTCCGCCCGCGCAGCCCCAGCGAGCGCCGCTTGACGAGCTTCGTGTAGTCGTCGGCGAAGCCCAGCAGCGCGCACGCCAGCGCCGTCCCGAAGACGCCGATCGCGCGCCAGTCCCAGTCGGTCAACAGCAGGAACGGCACTGCGATCGCGGTGAAGATGATGATCCCGCCCATCGTCGGCGTGCCCGCCTTCGCATGGTGCCCCTCGGGGCCCTCCTCGCGGATGTTCTGGCCGAACTCGCGACGGCGCAGCGCGGCGATGAAGCTCGGGCTGAGGAAGATGCAGATGAGCAGGGACGCCATCCCGGCGATCAGGACCTCACCCATCAGGCGGCGAGCCCCTGCGCGACGACCTCGAGGCCGACGCCCCGGGACGCCTTGACGAGCACGGTGTCGCCGGGCTGGAGCAGGCCGCGCAGCGCCTTCAGCGCCGCGGCGGCGTCGGGGGTCGCGACCGTCTCGCCGCCGAACGCCGGGCCCATCGCCGCGGCCAGCGGGCCGACGGTGACGAGCAGGTCGACCCCGGTCGCGCGGGCGTGGGCGCCGATCTCCTCGTGGAAGCGGACCTCGTCGGGACCGAGCTCGAGCATGTCCCCGAGCACGGCGAGGCGGCGTCCGGATGCGGACGCGGCGAGGTCGTCGAGGGCGGCGCGCATCGACATCGGATTGGCGTTGTAGCAGTCGTTGACGACGACGATGTCTCCGGGGAGCTCGACGCGCTGCCCGCGCAGCTCGCTCAGCGCGACCTCGACGCGGCCCGCCGGCTCGACGCCGATCGCCCGCGCGGCGGCCAGCGCCGCCAGCGCGTTGGAGCGCATGTGGGCGCTGAGGCGCTCGGTCCCGACGCCGATCTCCAGCCCGTCGGGCAGCTCGGCGACGTCGCCGCCGGGCCCGAAGGTCACCGTGGCGACGTCCGCGCGGCCCAGGTGCGGCGCCAGCAGGGGCTCGCCGAACGGGACGACCGCGGTGCCGCCCGGCTGCAGGCCGTCGATGAGCTCGGCCTTCGTCGCCGCGATCGCCTCGATCGAGCCCAGCAGCTCCAGATGGACGGGCCCGACGTTGACGATGACGCCGACGTCGGGCTCGGCGATCGCGGCCAGCTCGGCGATCTGGCCGGCCCCGCGCATGGCCATCTCCAGGACGAGCACCTCGGTTCCCGCAGGCGCGCTCAGGACGGTCAACGGCAGTCCGATCTCGGTGTTGAGGTTCAAGGGGGTGGCGACGGTGCGGCGCTGCTGGCCGACCATCGCGGCCAGCAGGTCCTTCGTGGACGTCTTGCCGGTCGAGCCGGTGATGCCGATCGTGCGGCAGCCGGCGGCGCCCAGCTCGCGGCGCCAGGCGGTCGCGAGGCGCTGCAGCGCGGCCAGGGGATCCTGCGCCACGAGGACGACGCCGCCGTCGCCGGTCGGGTCCTCCACCCCGCGGGTGGGCGGGTCCGATTCGCCGACCAGCACGCCCCAGGCGCCCGCGCCCAGCACGTCGGCCGCGAAGCGCCCGCCGTCGACGTTCTCGCCGGGCAGCCCGACGAAGAGGTCGCCCGCGCCCGCGCGGCGGGAGTCGATCACGGCGCGGACCGGGCCGGTCGTGCGATCGCCCGGCTCGACGAGCCGCGCGCCCGCTGCCTCGGCGACCTGCTCAACCGTCCAGCCGCGCACGGAGCACCTCCCGGGCGACGTCGCGATCGTCGAACGGCAGCTTCACGCCGTCCGCGATCTCCTGGTAGGTCTCGTGGCCCTTGCCGGCGATGAGCACGACGTCGCCGGGGCCGTCGGCCAGCCCGATCGCGTGCTCGATCGCCGCGCGGCGATCGGTGATGCGCAGCGTCTCGCCCGGCCCGCGGGCGCCCTCGGCCATGGCGTCGATGATCGCCTCGGGATCTTCGCTGCGCGGGTTGTCGGAGGTGAGGATCACGGTGTCGGCGTGCTGTGCGGCGGCGGCGCCCATCAGCGGGCGCTTGCCGCGGTCGCGGTCGCCGCCGGCGCCCACGACGACGATCAGCCGCCCGGTCGCCAGCTCGCGCGCCGTGCGCAGGACGTTGTCGAGCGCGTCGGGCTTGTGGGAGTAGTCGACGACGACGGAGAAGGCCTGCCCCGCATCGACCGGCTCGAAGCGCCCGGGCACGCCGCCGGCGTCGGGGAGCGCCGCGGCGACGGTCGCGTCGTCGACGCCCAGGGCGCGCGCGACGGCCAGCGCGACGAGGACGTTGAGCACGTTGAAGCGCCCGGGCAGCGGCGCGCGCATCGCGGTGCCGTCGACGGTGAAGTCGGTGCCGTGCGGCCCGGGCTGCAGGTCGACGGCGCGCACCGCGGCGTCCGGCGCGTCGATGCCGATCGTGATGGCCTGCGGGAACTCCCGGGCCAGCCGCGCGCCGTAGGGATCGTCGACGCAGGCGATCAGCGCCGCGCCCTGGCCGGCGGCGACCTCGAAGAGCACGCGCTTGGCCAGGAAGTAGTCCTCCATGTCGCGATGGAAGTCCAGGTGGTCCTGCGTGAGGTTGGTGAACGCGGCGACGTCCCAGTGGATCGCGTCGGCGCGATGCAGCGCCAGGGCGTGCGACGAGACCTCCATGACGGCGGCCTCGTCACCGCCGTCGCGCATCGCCCGGAAGGCGCGCTGGAGGTCGATCGCCTCGGGCGTCGTGCGCACGACCGGCTCCTCGACGCCGGCGATCACCGACGTCACGGTGCCCATCAAGCCGGTGCGGCGGCCGGCGGCCTCCAGCAGCGCGCGGACGAGGTACGACGTCGTGGTCTTCCCGTTGGTCCCGGTGATCCCGACCATCGCCAGCTCGGCGGTGGGGTCGCCGGCCAGGCGCGCGGCGGCCGGCGCCATGGCGGCGCGGACGTCGTCCACGAGCACCTCGGGGACGCCGAGATCGAGCGGATGGTCGACGACCAGCGCGACCGCGCCGTTGGCGATCGCGTCGGGCGCGAAGTCGTGGCCGTCGGCGGTGAAGCCGCGCACGGCGAAGAACACGGTCCCCGGTTCGACCCGCCGGGCGTCGAAGGCGAGCGCGCGCACGTCGATCGCCGGGAGCGTCGGATCCCCGAAGAGGTCGCCCAAGAGCATCGCGGCGACCTTAGCGGCCATCGCTGCGACCTACTTCGGTGGGATCTTCTGGTATTGCAGGGCGAAGCTGGCGATCTTGCCGAACGCCGGAGCCGCGACCTCGGCACCGAAGATGCTGCCGCCCGCCGGCTGGTCGACCATGACCGAGATCAGCAGCTTGGGGTCGTCGGCCGGGGCGAAGCCCACGAACGACGCGACGTACGCGGAGTCGGAGTAGTTCCCCGTGTTGGGATCGACCTTGTTGGCCGTGCCCGTCTTGCCGGCCAGCGTGTAGCCGGGGATCTGGACGGCGTGCGCGGTGCCGCCCTCCTTGAAGACGCCGGCGAGCATCGAGCGCAGCGCCGCGGCGGTGCTGGCGCGCATGATGCGCTTGCCCGTCGTGTGCTTGACGAGCGTGCCGTCGATGCGCCGCACGACGTGCGGGGTCTTGAGGATGCCGCCGTTGGCGATCGCGCCGTAGAACTGGGCGATCTGCATCGGGGTGACCGACTCGCCCTGGCCGATCGGGAGGTTGCCCATCGAGCTGCCGGAGTACTTGCTGCGCGGGAGCACGATGCCCTGCTCCTCGCCGGGCAGGTCGGTCCCGGTCTTCTTGCCGAAGCCGAACTTGCGGACGTAGTGGTCGAAGCGGTCGGCGCCGAGCTTGAGGCCGATGGTGATCGCGCCGACGTTGTCGGACTGGGCGAGGATGTCCCTGACCGTCAGGCTCTCGGCCGGCCGCGGCTCGGCGTTGCCGATCGTGCGGTCGTACAGCGTGATCTGCGACGGCAGGAAGAACGAGGTGTCGGGCGTGACGAGGTGCTCCTCCATCGCGGCGGCGACGGTGATGGCCTTGAACGTCGAGCCCGGCTCATAGGTGTAGCCGACCGCACGGTCCTGATCGGCGTAGGACGGGGCGCCGCCCGGGTCGTTGGCGTTGACCGCGGGCCAGTTGGCCAATGCGAGGATCTCACCGGTGGACGGGTTGGTGACCATCGCCGTCGCGCCCTTGGGCTGGTAGGTCTTGCCGATGCCCTTGAGGACGTCCTCGACCTTCTCCTGGATGTGGGAGTCCAGGGAGAGCTCGACGCGCGCGCCGGGGTTGGCGACCTTGACGTCCTTGACCTGCACGTCCTGGCCGACGCCGTCGCGGACGATCCGGCGCAGGCCGTCGGTGCCGTGCAGCTTGGCGTCGAGCTGGTACTCGAGGCCCGAGGAGCCCTTGCCGTCGAGGTTGACGCCGCCGAGGACCTGCGAGGCGAGGAAGTCGCGCGGGTAGGTGCGCAGCTGGTTGGGGACGAAGTCGACGCCCGCGATGTCGAGCTTGCGGATCGCGTCGGCCTTCGCGCCCGGGACGTGGCGGCCGAGGTAGACGAAGCCGGTGTCGGTGCGGGTGAGCTGCTTGAGGACGACCGTGGGGTCGACGCCCAGCAGCGGCGCGATCTGGCTCGCGGCCTTCTGCGGGTCCTTGACGAGGTACGGCGTCGCGGAGATGTCGTCGGCGGCCTGCGAGGCGGCCAGCTCGACGCCGTGGCGGTCGGTGATCGTCCCGCGCCGGGCGGGGACGACCGGCTCGGCGACCTGCTGGCTGGTCGCGGCCTTGGCCAACATGTTGCCCTTGAGCGTGCCGAGCTGCAGCGAGCGCAGGCCGGCCAGGCAGATGAGCGCCAAGAAGAAGGCGAAGAGCAGGCCGATGCGCCGCTCGACCAGGATCATGGCTCAGTTCCCGCTGGGGGCGACGGAGCCACCCGAGGTCGCGGCGGCGGTGGTGGCCGGTGGCGCGGTGGTCGCGCCGGCGGCCGGGGTCGTGGCCTGCTGCTGGACGGCGGGCGGCGGCGTGGCGCTCTGGGTCTGGGTGGCCGGGGGCGCCTGGGCCTGGGCTTGCGTCTGCGCGACCGGCTCGACGGGCGCCGTGGGCGTGGCGGCGGTGGTCGCGGTGGGCGTCGGCGTCGCGGCGACGACGGGCGTGGTCGCCGGCGTGGTCGCGGCGGTCGTCGTGGTCGCGGCGGCGGCCGTGGTCGCGGCGGCGGCGTTGGCCTGGGCGAGCGCGCTCGCCGCGGGCGGCTTCATGTTGCGCACGGCGACCTCGGCGGTGTCGCTCGCGCCGGCGCGGACGTAGTGCTCGCCCCCGTCGGCCGGGACGACCATGCCGAGGCTCTTGGCGGCGGTGTCGATGCGATCGCCCGCCTCCATGCGCGAGACGTCGCTGCGCAGGTCGTCGTTCTGGCGCTCGAGGGTCGCGGCGGTCTGCACGGCGCGGCCGATCCCCGAGTTGAACTTCAACATCGTGACCTGCATGAAGACGATGCCCATCAGCCCGGCAGCGACCAGCGGCACCCACAGCCGGCCGCGGATGAGGCGGTCGAGCAGGCGCGAGTCGGCGAGCAGCCGGCCACGGCGGACGGTGCGGACGACGAACGGATCGCCGGTGGACGCGGCGCCGGCGCGGCGGCCGGACGGCGCACCCGCGCCCCGGCGACGCGGGGCGGGACCGGAGACGCGGCGAGGCGCGCGGGGGGCGGCGGTGCGCGGAAGCGCGCGACCGGCGGCGGAAGCGGCAGGCGGGGTCATGTGGACCGCTTGACCGCGAAGGCGTCGGCGTTGTTCTGGTGGTCGGTGGTCATGCGGCGTCCTCTTCCCTGAGCTTGCGGGCCGCCCGCATCCGCGCGGACGTCGAACGGGGGTTGCTGGCGATCTCGCCGGCCGACGGCGCGATGCCGCGGCCGATGAGCTCGGCCTCGGGGGTGCGTCCGCAGACGCAGACGGGAAGGCTCGGCGGACAGGTGCACCCCTGCGCGCGGGCGGCGAGGAAGCGCTTCACGCGCCGGTCTTCGCCGCTGTGGAAGGAAATGCCTGCAAAACGGCCCTCGACGCGCAGGAGGTCCCACGCCAGCGGCAGCGCGGCGTCGACCTGGCCGAGCTCGTCGTTGACCGCGATGCGGATCGCCTGGAACGAGCGCTTGGCCGGGTGGCCGCCGCCGAAGCGGGCGCGCGCGGGGATCGCGTTGGAGATGACGTCGACCAGCTCGCTGGTCGTGCCGATCTCGCGCTCGGCGCGGACGCGGACGATCGCGCGGGCGATGTTGCCGGCGTAGCGCTCGTCGCCGTACTCGCGCAGCAGCTGGGCGATCCGGCGCTCTTCCCAGGTGTTGACGAGCGTGCGCGCGTCGAGCTCCTGCTCGGAGTCCATGCGCATGTCCAGCGGCGCGTCGTAGCTGTAGGAGAACCCGCGCTCCCAGGTGTCGACCTGCATCGAGGAGATGCCGAGGTCGACGTAGACCATGTCGGCCTTGACCCCCTCGGCGACCAGCTCGCGCAGGCCGTCGGCGAACGCGGCGTGCAGGAAGCGCATCTGGCACGGGACGTCGGCGGCGAGGGCGTCGAAGTGCGTCTCGGCGACGGGGTCGCGATCGATGGCGATCAGCGTCCCGTTCGGGCCGAGGCGCTCGGCGACGAGGCGGGCGTGTCCGCCGGCGCCGAACGTGCAGTCGATGGCGGTCTCGCCGGGCTGAGGGTTCAGCGCTTCGATCAGCTCGCCGGCGAGGACCGGGACATGTGAAGCGGTCATGTCATAGGGAATTGTGATCATCACGCGGAGGCGGGCGCATCGAACGCCGCCGAGATGTCGAAGATGTCGGCCGCGAGCTGGTTGTTGTAGGCCGTCCAGGCCTCGCGGTTCCAGATCTGCAGGTGGTCGCCGGCGCCGACGACGGTGACCTCGCGGGTGAGCTTGCCGTGGTCCATGAGGAACGGCTGCATCGGCACGCGGCCCGCGCTGTCCAGCCCGCCGGGCGTGGAGTTGGCGGAGAAGAAGGTCATGATCTTGCGCCCGCGCTGGCTCATCGGGTGCACGTCCTGCAGCGCCGCGCGGCGGAAGTCGTCGTAGCCGGCGGTCGGCCAGATGGCGACGCAGGGATCGATGTCCTTGGCGAGGACGAGACCGCCTTCGAGCGCACCCCGGTAGCGCGCAGGAACCGTGAGGCGGTTCTTGGCGTCGAGGTTGTAGTCGGCCTGGCCGGTGAAGGAGGTGTCCATGTGGACGGCTGCATCGCGGAAGAAAAGGGGCCGGGGTGGAGAGGTGGGAGGAGCCTCTCCACCCCGGTCCGCAGGAAGCGTTGTATCCCACTCTCCCCCACGATGCAACACCGATTCCACACTTTCCCCCACCCTTCGCTCAGGAGGGGGTCTTGGACCGCCGGAATCCCGCGTGGTTGCTGGGGGTTGGGCGGTGGGGCGTGGTGGGGCGCCAATCCGTCCGGGCGCGCAGGCGGTCTTGCAGAACGGGACGCCGCAACGGCGATTGCGGGATCGGGGCGGTTCCGTCCGCGGGGTGTGCCTCCGGTGGGAGGCGGTGGGAGGTCCGCGCGTGGGCGTCCAGATCGCGGCCGGGACGGGCGATCGTCCGTACCATTCGCCTCATGGCCTCTCCCCTCCTGCCCCGCTCCGCGGCGGCCTTCCTGGTCGCTGCGGCGGTCGCCCTCCCGCTCGCCGGGTGTGGCGGCAGCAGCAACACGTCGTCGGCAGGCGGCGACCCGGGCGCCGACCCGGCCTCGTTCATGCCCGCCGGCGCGCCCGCGTATGCGGAGGCGCAGCTGCAGCCCGACGGCGATCTCGGCGCCAACACGAAGTCGGTGGCGGGCAAGATCCTGCGCACCGGCGACCCCGGCGGCAAGATCGTCGGGCTGCTCGACCAGGGGCTCAAGGACGAGGGCGGCAGCTACGCCACGGACATCAAGCCGTGGCTCGGCAAGCGCGCCGGTGTCGCGGTGGTGGGCGTCGGCGCGAGCGGGACGCCGGACGCGGTCGCCGCGCTGGTCTCGACCGACGACGATGCGGCCGGCAAGTTCGTCGACGGGCTCAAGGGCACGACGACGCGGACCTATCGCGGCGTCACGTACCGGTTCAAGGCCGACGCGGGCGTGGCGGCGGCCGTGGTGAGCCACGCAGTCCTGGTCGGGTCCGAGCGCGGGCTGAAGTCCGCGATCGACGCGCAGTCGGGCGCCAAGCTGTCGGCCGCGGGCAACTTCGAGGAGGCGCGCAAGACGGTCGGGACCGACGGGCTCGGGTTCGTCTACGTGGACCCGGCGCGGGTGTTCGATCTGGTGATGGGCGCGGTGCCCGGGGGCACCGGCGGCGCGGGCGGCGCCGCGGCGTCGCAGGCGATGAAGGGGCTGCTGGCCGGGTCGGGCCTACGGTCGGTCGCCGCGACGCTGAACGTCAAGGCCGACGCGCTGCAGGCCGACGTCGCGGTCATCGGGGCCAAGACGCAGGCCGGCACCGCGGGTGACGGGCCGGGCACGGCGGCGGCGGTGCCCGCCGGCTCGTGGCTGAGCGTGGGCGTCGGCGACGTCGGCGGCAGCGTGACGCGCACGCTCGCGGGTCTGGGCAAGGCCGGCGGCGGCGCGGCGACCGGCGGGATCGATCCCAGCGTGATGTTGCAGCAGTTGGAGGGCGGCCTGGGCGTCGATCTCCAGAAGGACTTCTTGTCGTGGATGGGCGACGCGTCGCTGTTCGTGCGCGGCACGACGATGGACGACCTCGGCGGCGCGTTGGTCATCAGCTCGAAGGATCC
>DASYBY010000416.1:0-10546 GCA_036500525.1 Baekduia sp.
GCTCGGCCGGGGCGAGTCGCTGCGCGACACCGCGCGCGTGCTCGGCCGCCACGTCGCCGCGGTCGGGGTGCGGACGCACGCCGACGCCGAGCTGGAGGGCCTCGCCGCCGAGGACCAGCTCCCGGTCTTCAACATGCTCACGCAGGGCCACCACCCGTGCCAGGTGCTCGCCGACCTGCTCACGCTGCGCGAGGCGTTCGGCGCGCTGGAGGGGCTCAAGCTCACCTACGTCGGCGACGGCAACAACATGACGCGGTCGCTGGTCGGCATGGGCGCGATCGCCGGCGTCGAGGTCGTCGTCAGCACGCCGCCGGAGTTCGCCCTGGACGGCGTGCCGTCGATCACCGATCCGCGCGAGGCCGTCGCGGGCGCCAACGCGATCTACACCGACGTGTGGGTCTCGATGGGCGACGAGGACACCGCCGACGCCCGCCGCGCGGCGCTCGGCCCCTATCGGATCGACGACGCGCTGCTGGACGCCGCCGCGCCCGGGGCCGTTGCGCTGCACTGCCTGCCGGCGCACCCCGGCGAGGAGATCACCGAGTCCGTGCTCTACGGGCACCGCCAGCACATCTGGGACCAGGCGGAGAACCGCCGGCACGCCCAGAAGGCGATGCTCGAGTGGCTCCTGGCGGGCTGACCGCGGAGCCGCGGCCGGCGAGCCGACGCCGCTGGGTCAGGAAGGCGGCGCCGGCCCGCACGTCCGCGTGCTGGACCCGGTGTGTGGAGGGTGCTTCAGAAGCCCTCAACGATGGCGCGCACCGGAACTTGCGGTCACGTGGAGTGAGTAGGGTCGCGGCGAGGACCGTCCGCGCTCGAAGGGACCACCATGCCGCAGCCCAAGAAGCCCGCCCCGAAGAAGCCCGCGGCGCGCAAGCCCGCCGTGTCGGCCGCGGCCAAGCCCAAGCCGGCGGCTCGCAAGCCCGCGTCCGCCGCGGGCGCCCCCACGCGCAAGCCGCGCGCCGCCGCGGCCAAGCCCAAGCCGCGCGCGACCCGCGCCACGCCGCCGCCCACACCGAAGGCCGCGCCCGCCCCCGCCGCGCCGACCACCTCCGACGAGCTCGTCGCCCACCTCGCCGCGATGCGCGAGAAGCTCGTGAGCTCGCTGACGCTCACCACCGACCGCGTGCAGGACGCCGTCGACGACGCGGTCCGCCGCGGCCGCATGACGCGCAAGGACGCCGAGGACCTGCTGGCGACGCTCGTCACCGCCGGCCGCGCGCAGTCCGAGGCGCTGCTGGCCGAGATCGAGCAGCTGATCGGCGGCCGGGGCGACGCGGTCCTGCGCACCGTCGACCGCGCCCGCCGCCGCGTGGGCGTCGGCACCTTCCCGATCCTCGGCTACGACGACCTCACCGCCGCGCAGATCACCAAGCGCCTCGACGACCTCACGCCCGCGCAGCTGCGCAAGGTCCGCGAGCACGAGCGCGCGGGCGCCGCGCGGAAGTCCGTCCTTGCGGCGATCGAGAGGAAGCTGGCATGACTCCGAGCACGCCTCTCGTCTCGATGGCCGGGGCCATCGAGCGGAAGCTCGCGTGATCGACCACGGGACCTACGCCGTCACGCCGGTCGCGTACGTGGCGGGCGGGCGCGAGGAGGTCCGCGACGACGACTGGGGACCGGTCACCGCCACGATCCGCGTCGACGGCGCGCAGTTCGGCCCCGAGGCCGTCGCCGGGCTCGACGCGTTCTCGCACCTGGAGGTCGTCTACCTCTTCGACCGCGTCGATCCCGCCGGCATCGAGCGCGGCGCGCGCCATCCCCGCGGCAACCACGACTGGCCGCGCGTCGGGATCTTCGCGCAGCGCGCCAAGGACCGGCCCAACCGGCTCGGCGTCTCGCGCTGCCGGCTGGTCGCCGTCGAGGGGCTCGACCTGCACGTCGAGGGGCTCGACGCCATCGACGGCACGCCCGTCCTCGACATCAAGCCCTACATGAACGAGTTCGGACCGCAGGGCCCGGTCCACCAGCCCGCCTGGTCGGGCGAGCTGATGGCCGGGTACTGGTAGCGCCGGGCGCTACTTCTTCTTGCCCTTGGCGGGCGCCTTGTGCTTGGCCTTGCTCTTGTGCTTCGGCTTGGCCTTCTTCTTGGGCTTGGGCTTGGCGATCAAGACCTTCTTGGTCGCCGACGACGTCGCCACGTTGCCCGCCGTGTCGGTGGCGGTCACGACGATGGTCGCCGTGGCGGTCGCTCCCGGGTACTTCTTGGTCACCGAGGCGGGGATCGCCAGGTTGACCGGCAGCGCCTGACCGGGCTGAACGAGGGTCGTGGCGCCGGGGAGGCGGACCGTGACCTTCTTGGGCTTCTTGGGCTTCTTCGGCTTGGCCTTCGACTTGTGCTTGGGCTTGGCCTTCGCCTTGGCGGCCGAGGCCGACTTGTGGGCCTTCGTCTTGTGCTTGGCCTTGGGCTTCGGCTTGGCCTTCGGCGTCAGCGGTTGGATCGACAGCGACGAGGCCGTCGTGACCGTCGCGGTCGAGTCGCAGTTGACCGTGATGACCAGCGGCTTGCCCGCGCCACCGCCGCCGCCGGGCCGGTCGCCGGTGACCTTGACCGCGCACTGCGGCGGCGTGTGGTCGACGAACGTCGCCAGCGCCGAGCCCTGCGGCTCGTTGGGCTCGCGCGCCCCGTCGCCGTTGAGGTCGACGAACGAGATGACCGTGTCGGCTCCGGCGAGCGCGCCCGGGTCGACCACCGTCGCCGTGCCGGCCGGGCCGATCACCGCGGTCTGCGTCCCGGCGTTGGCGCCGGTGATCGTCGACACGAGGTTCTTGCCGGCGAACGGCACGTCGGCCGTGTCCTTGGCCGTCACCGTGAACGTGATCGGGACGCCCTGGGGCGCCCCCGCGTTGGTCTGGTCGAACTGCAGCGCGGCCGGCAGCGCCGTGCGCACGAGGAGCTCGAACTTCGCGACGGCGTTGTCGGCCAGCGTGGTGGTCGGGTCGAGGTACTGGTCCCACTCGACGGCGCCCGCGTTGTCGACGGGCTCGCCGAGGATCGAGTCGTCGTACGACGGCGTCGCCGAGGCGGCGGCACTGCGGACGCGACCCCACACGTCATCGGTGCCGCCGATCTCGTATTGCAGCGCCTGGTAGCGCGACCACGGCAGTGCACCACCGGGCGCGGCGACCTCCACGAACCCGCCGGAGCGGCCCGTGTCGGCGTTCGTGCCGCCGACGAAGCGCGGCGGGCCCTGCGTGAAGATGCCCGTGCCCTTGTCGCTGCCCTCGAAGTAGAAGTCGGCGGCCGAGATCGCCTTGAAGCGCAGCGGTGCGCCGCTCACGTTCCTGACGTCCCACTTGACGTCGAAGACCTGCGCGCCGTCGACGTAGGTGGTGGTCTGGGTGATCAACACCTTGCGGACGGCCGGCGTCGCGTCGTTCGCGTCGTCGTCGGTGTCGACCGCGTAGGGCGTCACCAGCGTGTGCGGGCTGGTCGCGCTGCCGGTGCCGGTGGTCGTGGCGGGCGGGACCAGCGGGGTGTACTCGTTTGCGAGATGCGGGCCCGCCGAGCCGTCGAAGCCGAACACCTTGCCCGCGAGCGGCGCCTGCTGGGCGGGCGCGTCCGGGAGATCCGGGAACGCGAGGAAGAACCCGGCGTCGCCGAGCTGACTCGTCGGCGAGTAGAAGATGTTCGAGGTGTCCGTGTCGCGCTTGGCCTGGAGCTGGCCCTGGTTGCCGACCCACACGGTCAGCGGGGATCCGCCGATGGCGACGGGGTCGGGGGCGGCTCCGGCCGGGATCGCGGCGACGGCGAGGAGCGCGGCTGCACTCACCAGCGCCGTGCCGGCGCGTCTCAACAACATCATGTCTGGACCTTTCTTCGAAGGAAGGGGCGGCGGCGAGGAGCCTAACCGGGCTCCAGGCGGGTATCGATGTCCGACTGGTGAACGGCCGAACGCCCGCCAGATAACGCGGCGACGAGATCGTCTGTCCGTCCAAGCCCGCGCGCACGGCCGAGGGCCCGGAGGTAGTCGGCGCGGCCGAGCAGTGGGTCGCCGCTCACCAGCCAGGGCGCCGACGGCCAGGTCAGCCCGGTCGCACCGGCCATGCGGCGCGCGTAGCGCTCGCGCAGCGCGGGGTGCGGGCCGCTGTCGAGCAGGTCGAGGTCGTGCAGCAGGGCGGCGGCGAGGTGGCGGGTGCGCAGCAGCTCCGTGGCCGCGCGGTGCCGCGCCAGGGCGCCGTCGGGGTCGGCGATCCCGTCCGTGGCGCGCGCCTCGAAGGCGAACGCGAGCGCCTCGGCCTCGGCGCGGTCGACGAGGTGGCGGTCCTCGAACGTCGCGGCCGGATCGCGCGCGCTCAGGTGCAGCGCGTGGCCGGCCTCGTGGAACAGCGCCTCCAGGTCGGGCAGCCCGCCGCGCGGCGCGACGACGAGGTGGACGTCGTCGGGCACGTGGATCGCCGCGCAGAACGCCCGCGGCGACTTGCCCGCCCGCACGGCGGCGTCCAGCGCGAAGCGCTCGCGCAGCCCGAGGCGGGCCAGGGCCGCGCGGAGGTGCACGACGGGATCGGCGGGCAGCAGCGGGTCGGCCCACGCGGCGCGGTGCGCGCGCGGCAGGTCGAAGCGCGCGGCGGCGCCGTCGAGCGCCGGCGCCTCGGTCACCCGCAGCAGCGCCTCGGCCTCGGCGGCCAGCGCGCCCAGGTCGATCCCGTGCAGGGCGGAGAACATCGCGCGCGCTGAAGGCCAGCCCAGCGCGCGGGCCTCGGCCCGGACGCGCTCGATCCCCTCGGCCGCGGGCGCGCTCAACCGCCGCGTGACGATGTCGAGCCGCTGCTCCTCCAGCGCGATCCGCGCCGCCGGCTCCTCCTCGTGCGCGAGCTGCGCGGTGACCTCCGCCCAGCCCTCGGCCGCCTGCGCGTGCGCGCGATCGCCGTCGACCGCGGCGGTCACCGCGCCCAGGCGCGCCTCGACCGCGAAGCGCAGCAGGCGCCGCAGCGGCTGGGTCGGATCGGGATCCCCGGCCGCCGCGTCGCGCAGCGCGTCGATCGACGCGTCGTCGAACAGCCCGGCCGCGTGCTGGGCGTGCAGCCCGGCCGGATCCCAGGGTCCGCCGTGCCCGGCGAAGCGCCGGTGATGGGCGCGGTTGTGGTCGGTGGCAAACGCCTGTGCGCGCGCCCGGTAGGCGTCGAGGTCCATGCCGGTGCCATCCTAGGTGCGTGACCCCCGATGCTCCCACTCCCACCACGCCACGCCCGCCGCGCCCCGAGCGCGGGCAGGAGCTCGAGCTCCACATCGACTCCCTCGCCTTCGGCGGCGCCGGCGTCGCACGATTCGGCCCGCCCACCCACGGCTGGGTCGTCTTCATCCGCGAGGCGCTGCCGGGCGACACCGTCCGCGCCGTCGTCACCAAGCGCAAGCGCCACTACGGCGAGGCCCGCCTCGTCGAGGTCGTCACGCCGTCGCCCGACCGCGTCGAGCCCAAGGCCGACCATCCCGGCGCGCCGTGGCAGGTGCTCCCCTACGAGCGCCAGCTGGAGATCAAGGCCGAGCAGGTCGAGGACGCCCTGCGCCGCCTCGGCCACCTCGACGGCTTCGAGATGCAGCCGATCGTCCCCGCCGTCGAGCAGTGGCGCTACCGCAACAAGCTGGAGTTCTCGTTCGGGACCGACGCCGAGGGCCAGCTGATCTGCGGCTTCCACGCGCCCGGCTCGTGGGAGGACATCGTCGGAGTCGAGGACTGCCTGCTGCAGTCCGAGCGCGGCAACCGCGCCCGGCGCGAGGTCCTCGAATGGGCCCGCGGCCAGAACCTCACCGCCTATGACCGCCGCTCCCAGCTGGGCGCGCTGCGCAACCTCGTCATCCGCGAGGGCCGGCGCACCGGCCAGGTCCAGGTCCGCCTGGTCGTCAGCGACGGCGTCGAGCTCGACGTCCACTCGCTCAACGCCGCGGTCGAGTCCGACAGCCTGCTGGTCACGAGCATCGAGACCGTCGGCGAGACGACGGCCGGCGGCTCCACCGAGCTGGTCTCCGGCTCGGCGACGATCGACGAGCAGCTCGGCGGCCTGGACTTCAGCCTGTCGTCGCAGGCGTTCTTCCAGACCAACACCGAGATGGCCGAGAAGCTCTACGCGGTCGCCGCCGAGACCGCGGGCCTGCAGGGCTGGGAGCGTGTCTACGACCTGTTCTGCGGGATCGGGACGATCGGGCTGGCGCTGTCGTCGAAGGCCGGCGAGGTGTGGGGCCTGGAGATCGTCGAGGAGGCGATCGCCGACGCCATCAAGAACGCCAAGGCCAACGAGATCTCCAACGTCCAGTTCTTCGCCGGCGACGTCCGCCTGGCGCTGCGCGAGCTGGTCGAGAAGGCCGGCCGGCCCGACGTCATCGTGGTCGACCCGCCGCGCGCGGGCCTGTCGCAGAAGGTCGTGCGCCGGATCCTGGAGGCGTCGCCCAAGCGCATCGTCTACGTCTCCTGCAACCCGACGACGCTCGCCCCCAACGCCCAGCAGATGGTCGAGGCGGGCTACCTGCTGAAGACGGTCCGGCCCGTGGACATGTTCCCCCAGACGCCGCACATCGAGTGCGTCGCGCTGCTGGAGCGTGGCCCCGAGGCCAACCAGATCGCCGCCGCGCCGCGCGAGGAGTAGCGCCCGCCCCTTGGAAGATGCTCCATCGCGGGGGTCCCGCGCGGGTCGAGCCGCGCGGCCCGGCGTACGAGAATGCCGGGCATGAGCGAACCGGATGCTTCCTGGGAGCCGGAGGTCGCCGAGCTGCGCGCGCGGCTCGCACACGCCGAGGCGATGGGCGGCGAGGCCGGCGTCCAGCGCCAGCACGACCGCGGCCGGCTGACCGTCCGCGAGCGCATCGCGGCGATCCTCGACCCGTCGTCGTTCCGCGAGATCGGCGCGCTGGCGGTCGAGAAGGACGAGAACGGGCCGACGCCGGTCAACGTGGTCTTCGGCCGCGGCGACATCGGCGGGCGGCCGGTGATCGTCGTCGGCGACGACTTCACGATCCGCGGCGGCTCGATGAACGACCGCACGCTGGAGAAGCTCGTCTACCCCGAGCGCCTCGCGGGCGAGCTGCGGCTGCCGCTGATCAAGCTCATCGAGAGCGGCGGCGGGTCGATCAAGACGACCGACGGCCTCGGCCACACCTACGTGTCGGAGAACGCCGGCTGGGGCGACGTCGTGCGCAACCTCGGCATCGTGCCGGTGGTCGGCCTGGCGCTCGGGCCGGCGGCGGGCCTGGCCGGCGCGCGCGTGGTCGCCAGCCACTACTCGGTGATGGTCGCGGGCCACGGCGTCGTGTTCGCCGGCGGGCCGCCGCTGGTCGCGCAGGTCGGCGAGGTGATCGACAAGGAGGCCCTCGGCGGCAGCAAGGTCCACGGCGCCAACGGCGTGGTCACCGACGTCGTCAAGGACGAGCCCGCGGCCTTCGAGCGCGCGCAGCGCTTCCTGTCCTACCTGCCGCCGTCGGTCTACGAGCTGCCGCCGCGCGGTCCGCAGACCGACGATCCGCAGCGCCGCGACGAGTGGCTCATCTCCGCCATCCCCAAGGACCGGCGCAAGACCTACAAGATCCGCCCGATCGTCGAGACGCTCGTCGACGAGGGCACGTTCTTCGAGATGGGCCGCCGCTGGGCGCCGTCGATCGTCTGCGGCTTCGCGCGGCTGGACGGCTGGCCGGTCGCGGTCCTCACCGAGGACGGCAACTACGGCGGCGTGCTCACCGCCGAGGGCGCGCGCAAGACCGAGTGGTTCGTCGACCTGGCCGAGACCTTCCACCTGCCGATGGTTCGCCTGGTCGACCAGCCGGGGATCGCGATCGGCTCGCAGGCCGAGCGCGACGGCACGATGCGGGCGTCGATCAAGGCCTTCTCGGCGATCGGGCAGGCGACGATCCCGTGGTGCTCGGTGCTGATCCGCAAGGTCTTCGGCGTCGGCGGCGCGGGCCACAGCAACCCGGGGCGCGTGCAGTACCGCTTCGCGTGGCCGTCGGGCCACTGGGGCTCGCTGCCGACGACCGGCGGCCTGGAGGCCGCCTACAAGTCCGAGCTCGACGGCCACGAGGACCGCGAGGGGCGGCTGGCCGAGCTGGAGGCCCGGATCCGCGACATCGAGAGCCCGTTCCGCACGGCCGAGGCCTTCGGCGTCGAGGACATCATCGACCCGCGCGACACCCGGGCGCGGCTGTGCGAGTTCGCCAACCTGGCCGCGCCCCTGCGCTCGACCGAGCGCCACCCCTGGGGGTTCCGCGGCTAGCTAGTACCCGAGCGTCTTGTAGGAGATCGTCTCGCAGTGGCTGATCTTGTAGTCCTTCTGCGCCTTGTGCGAGATGAACAGGACGTCGGACCCGCCGCCGCAGTCGATGGAGCCGCGCCCGAAGTGGGCGTGGATCGTGTCGTTGCCCGATCCGGCGTCGATCACGTTGCGGCCGTGGCTGGCGTAGATGAACTCGTTGCCGTTGCCGCCGTTGATGTGGTCGGTCTGGTTGCCGGGCTGGCCGCCGGGCTTGTAGTCGCCCCAGAGGACGTCGTTGCCGTCGCCGCCGTTGATCGTGTCGTTGCCGTGACCGCCGAGGAGCTCGTCGTTGCGGTCGGTGCCCTGCATCGTTGAGCTCTCGTCCGCCTTGTGCATCTTCAGGACGCCGTCGATCTTCGGCCAGCCCGCGTGGCTGGTCTTGGCGCCGGCGACACCGGCGACGGCGGCGGCGCCGAGCAGCAGCAGGAGGAAGACGGGCAGGAGGCGATGGAGCATCGGCGCAACCTATCGTCTGCTGAAGTGTGCGTGGTGGATGCACCGCGACTGGAGACCGGACGGCTGATCCTGCGCGCGATCGGACCGCAGGACGTCGAGCCCAACCGCGCGATGGTCGCCGACGCCGAGGTGCAGCAGTTCCTGGGCGGACCGCGCGACGCCTACGAGGCCTTCGTCAACCTCGCCACCCACGCGGGGCACTGGGACCTGCGCGGCTACGGCAACTGGGCCGTGGAGCGGCGCGAGGACGGCGCGTTCCTGGGCCGCGTGGGCCTCTGGGAGCCGCCGGGCTGGCCGAGCCTGGAGATCGGGTGGAAGCTCGCGCGTCACGCGTGGGGCGGGGGCTACGCGACCGAGGCGGCGCGCGCGGCGATCGGCTGGGCCTGGACGGCACTGGACGCGCCGCAGCTCATCTCGCTCATCCACCCTGACAACACGGCCTCGGCGCGCCTGGCGCAGCGTCTCGGCCATGTCCCGCAGGAGACCGTGGAGATCCTCGGCACGGCCGCGGTGCGCCACGTCCTGGCGCGTCCGCCGGGCGACGAGCCGCTCGCGCTGCGCGATGCCACACCGGCGGACGCGCCGCGGATCGTGACGGCGCTGCACGCGGCGTTCGCGCGCTACCGCGACATCTCGCCCCCGGGCTGGACGGCGCCGCCACACGAGGAGGACGACGAGCAGACGGTGCTGGCGCTGCCGAGCTACCGCTGCGTCATGGCCGAGCCCGGCGGGGTGCTGGCGGGGCACGTCGGCTGGTGGCCGGCGAGCGACTCGCGCCACGGCTCCGACGATCCCGGCCTCGTGCACCTCCGCCAGCTGTTCGTGCACCCGGGCTGGTGGGGGAGCGGCCTGGCGGCGCGGCTGCTGGCGATCGCCACCGACGGTGCCCGCGCCGGCGGCTTCGCCCGCATGCGCCTGTTCACCCCCGGCGCTCAGGGCCGCGCCCGCCGCTTCTACGAGCGCGAGGGCTGGCACGCGCCCGCGGCGCCGTTCGACGACCCGCGGTTCGGGATGCCGATCGTCGAGTACGTGCGCGAGCTGTAGGCCTCGCGCGCGGCGCTCAGCGGTCCTTGCGGAGCCAGTCGGCGAGCTGGTCGGTCGCCGAGCCGACGGCGTCGCCCGCGTCCTTGAAGACCGTGCGGAAGCGATCGGCGTAGTGGGCGGCGGCGTCGCCGGCCTCCTCACGGGCGCCGGCCTCGTCGCCGCGGCGCAGGTACTCGCCGCCGGCGATGCGGTCGTACTCGCCCGAGCGCACCCAGGCCATCAGCTCACGGGCGCGCCGCACGGGCATCGGATGCGTGATGTTGAGGTCGATCAGCCGGCGCGAGATCCGGTCGATCCCGTTGCCGCCGCTGTCGTAGTCCTGGGCCTGGGCCATGAACTGGTCGAGGTCGAGGTCGTCGGCGGCGTGCCCGGCGGCGATGATCATCAGCGTGCGGCAGACGACCTCGGGGTCGCGCGTCACGAGCGCCGCGGCGCGGTCGCACGACAGCTCGGCCGCGCGCGCCCACTCCAGCAGCGCCGTCCGCACGGCCATCAGCGGCAGCCCGGCGATGATCGGCAGGCGCACCGAGGTGCCCATCCGCAGCAGGATGTTCAACGCGGTGAAGTACAGGACGTGGTCGGCGAGGACGTGCGCCGCCTCGTGGGCGAGCACCGCGCGCCGCTCGGGCACGCGCAGCAGCTTCACCAGCTCGGAGTTGACGACCACGATCGGGCGGCCCGCGCCGATGGTCTGCGCGTTGGCGACCGGGACCTGCGTGATGTACAGCTCGGGGACGTCGTCGAGGTCGAGCGTGCGGAAGACCTGGTTGTGCAGGTTCCACGTCTCGGGCAGCTGGGCCGGGCCGAG
>DASYBY010000417.1:0-12935 GCA_036500525.1 Baekduia sp.
GCGCGCGGCCGGTGGCTCGCCGCCGGCGCGGGCGTCTTCTTCGCCATCGACCTGGTCTGCTGGCACCACGCGATCAACGACGTCGGCGCGGGGCTGGGGACCGTCCTCGGCAACCTCCAGGTCGCGTTCGTCCCGTTCATCGCGTGGTTCGTCCTCGGCGAGAAGCCGGGCCGCCGCGTGCTCGCGACGCTGCCGCTGATGCTCTCCGGGATCCTGCTGATCTCCGGCGCCCTGGAGTCCGGCGCCTACGGCCGCCACCCGACGCAGGGCGTCGTCTTCGGGATCGCCACCGGCGCGGCCTACGCCGGCTTCATCCTCATGCTGCGCGCGGGGGGCGCTGACCTCCGCCGCCCGGCCGGCCCACTCTTCGACGCGACGCTCGTCGCCACGCTCGTGGCGCTGGCGATCGGCGCGGCCGTCGGCGACCTCGACCTCGTGCCGGCGTGGCCGGCCCACGCCTACCTGCTGACGCTCGCGCTGACCTCGCAGGTGATCGGCTGGCTGCTGATCTCCTCGTCGCTGCCGCGGCTGCCGGCGGCGACGACCGCGCTGCTGCTGACGATCCAGCCCATCGGGTCGGTCCTCCTCGGGGCGATCCTCTTCAGCGAGAGCCCGACCGCCCTGCAGCTCGTCGGCGTGCTCGCGATCCTCTCCGGCCTCGTCGTCACGACCCGCCGGCGAGACGCCCCACCGGCGCCCGAACGCGAGCTACCGTGAAGCTCGTGATGAACATCGTCCGCGTCTGGCTTCCGGTCGCGATCCTGCTCGGCGGCGTGGTTCTCGTCATCGTGCGCGGCGGGGACGAGACGTCGCTGGAGGGCGCCGCGGCGCTGTGGGGCGCGGGCCTGAGCGTCGCGCTGCTCAACTGGCTGTACCGCGTCGGGGTCGCCGGAGACCGGTCGCGCACCGACGAGGACGCCGCGCGCGCCTACTTCGACAAGCACGGGCGGTGGCCCGACGACCTGCCTCCCGGGCACCGCTGAGCACCCGCAGCCGTCGCGCGCCGCTCCGTCGGCGTGGTACAGGTGTCGTTAACCGGTACCGCGATGATCACCGACGCCCTTCGCACCGCGAGACACGCGATCGAGCTCCTGCTCGACCGGGCCGCGAGCGTGAACCCGTGGCTGGCGCTGGTCGGGATCGTCGTCTACATCGTCGCCCAGTGCGTGCGCACGCTGGGCTGGCACAACATCCTGCGGGCCGCGTACCCCGACGCGACCGAGCTGCGCCGCCGCGACACGATGTGCGCCTACCTCGCCGGCGCCGGCCTCAACGGCGTGATCCCCGCGCGCGGCGGCGACATCGTCAAGCTCTGGCTGGTCCACCGGCGCATCGGCGGCGCCCGGTACCCCACGCTCGCCGCGACCTTCCTCCCCGAGACGCTCTTCGAGTCGTTCTTCGGCTTCGCGCTCGTCGTCTGGGCGCTGAGTAAGGGCTTCCTCCCGGTGCCGACCTCCTCGGGCGAGCTGCCGCACGTCGACGTCACGCTGATCATCGAGAACCCGGTGCCGTCGGCGGCCGTCACGGCGGGCCTCGTCGTCATCGGCTACGTGCTCTTCCGGCTGGTGCGCCGACGGGTCGGCGACCTGACCGTGCGGCTGCGCCAGGGCGTGACGATCCTGCGCGAGCCGCGGCGCTTCTTCACCGGCGTGGCGAGCTGGCAGGCGCTCGCCCGGCTGGTCCGGCTCGCGTCGCTCGCCGCGTTCATGGCGGCCTTCCACCTGCCGGTCACGTTCTCCACCGTCGTGCTCGTGATGGCGGCGCAGGGCGGCGGGCGGATCATCCCGCTGGCCCCGGCCAGCGCCGGCCTGCGCCTGGCGATGCTCAGCTACGGCTTCGTCGAGACCACCGGCCACGCCGTCGACATCGCCGCGATCACGACCTTCACCTTCGGCGTCGGCGCGCTGCTGATGCTCGCCGGGCTGATCGTCGGCTTCGTCGCGCTCGGCGTCCAGCTCGGCACCTACTCGCCGCGCGTCGCGCTGCGCGCCGCCCGCGAGGCGGTCGCCCGCCACCGCGCGGCGGCGTCGACCGCGGGCGCCTGAGCGACCCCTACTTGATGAGGACCGCCGTGCCGACCGGCACGCGCGGGTACAGGTCCTTGACGTCGGCGACGTGCATACGGATGCAGCCGTGCGACGCGGCGGAGCCGATCGACGCGTCCTCGCCGGTGCCGTGGATGCCGACGCCGTTGATGATGCCCATCCAGCGCGCCTTCAGCGGGTTGGCCGCCGAGCCGCCGTCGACCGTCGTGCCCTGCAGCTCGCCGGCCCAGGGGCTGTTCGGGACGCTCCACACCGGGTCGACCTGCTTGTCGGCGATGTGGAACAGGCCGGTCGGCGTCGGGTAGGCGGCCTGGCCGACCGCGACGCCGTAGGACTTGGAGAACTTCAGGCCCTTGAACAGGCGCAGCTTGAAGTGCGCGCGGTCGACCGTGATGACCGTGCCGTAGATGCGCTGCAGGTCGTTGACGTTGACCTTGGGCGACGTCTGCTTGAGCTTGGTGTGCAGGACGCGCGGGGCGGCGATGCCGTCGTCCAGCGCGGCGTCGATCTGCGCGGCGACCGCGGCCTGGTCCAGCGCGCGGCCGTGGACGCCGCGCGTGCGGTAGATGTGCGTCAACGTGATCTTGGCCGTGGCGTCGCGCGGCGCCTTGGCGACCTTCGCGGCGACCCCGGCGACCCACGCCCGCACGGCGATCTTCGAGTGCGAGAGCTTGAGCGGCACGTCGCCGGGCGCCTTGGCGCGGATGGCGCGCTTGGCGGTGGTCAGCGCGTCGAAGGTGAGCTTGGAGTCCGCGGCCTTCAGCGTCCACGGCTTGCCGGAGGCGCCGAGGATCAGGTCGGCGTTGACCTTCGGCGCGATCGCGGCCTCCAGGCGGGCCTGCGCGTCGGCCAGCGTCGCGCCCGAGAGGTCCACGCCACCGGCGGTGACCCCGGCCGGGACGTTCAGCGGATCCTTGGCGGAGGCGGAGGCGGGGATCGCCGCGACGAGCGCGACGGCGATCAGGGCAGGCAGGACTCGTACGCGCGGCGACATGGCGGACGAGGGTAGCGACCGCTTTCCGCCAGATCGCAAGCGGGCGTGCGGCCGGTCAGACCGCGGGCACGGCGGCCGGCTCGTGCCGCGCGAAGAACTCGTCGATCCAGCGCCAGGTCGTCTGCCGGGCGGTGCGGCCGGCCAGGACCCCGAGGTGGCCGCCCGGCCCGGTCTCCAGCTGGACCTCGGGCGCGCCGGTCAGCAGGGAGCCGACGTGGTGCACCGCGCGCCGCGGGGCGAGCGTGTCGGTCGTGCCCGCGATCGACAGGACCGGGACGCGCACGTCGGCCAGGTCGATGTCGTGCTCGCCGAGCAGCAGGCGCCCGTCGGCGAGGTCGTTGACCCGGAAGAACCGGTGGTAGAGCTGGCCCATCGTCCGGCCGGGGTAGGCCTGCATGTTGTTCATGAACCGGTCGACGGCCTCGACCTGCGCCAGGAAGTCGCGATCGTGCAGGTTGTTCATGATCGCCAGGGGCTTGGTGAGGTACTTGTCGATCGTGCTGAGCTGGAAGGCGCGCTTGACGATCGGCGCGGGCGCGCCGCCGAGCACGCGGTAGATCGCGGTGCCGAGCATCCCGTTGGTCAGGTTCGCGGCGCCGCGCAGCGGGGCGAACATCCGCAGCTGGGCGAAGTCGAACGGGCTGGCGACCGCCGCGATCGAGTTGACCGGCAGGTCGTGCCGGGCGGCGAGCGCGAGCAGCGCCATGATCCCGCCCAGGCACCAGCCGACGACCTGCACGGGCCGGCCGCCGGCGTGCTCGGAGACCCGCTCGATCGCCGTCGGCAGCACGTCCTGGACCCAGTGCTCGAGGCCGAGGTCGCGGTCGGAGAACGCGATCGATCCGTAGTCCACCATGTAGGTCGGGTGGCCGAGGCCGAGGAGGTGCTCGGCCAGCGAGCAGCCGCGGCGCAGGTCGAAGCAGATCGTAGGCGCGGCCAGCGGCGGGATCAGCAGCACCGGGAGGTGCCGCGTGCGCGGCTCCGGCGCCAGGTACTGGAAGACCGTCCGCTGCGGCGCCTCGTCGATGATCCGCGCCGGCGTGCGCCGCAGGTCGGCCACGCCGCCCTTGAACACCATGTCGAAGGTGTTGGCGGCGGCGTGGGCGACGCGGTCGGGCGTCGGGAGCGGCGGCAGCGGCGGCGTGCGCATCAGCCGCCGGCCGAGGCGCCCTGCGGGGCGCCGCCCGCCGGCGCGCCGTGCGCGACGAAGTCCTGCTTGCGCACGAGCACGAGCGCGGCGACCGCGCCGGCCAGCGCCACGATCGCGGCGATCACGAGGATCTCGTTGAGCGCGCCGGTCCAGCCGGTGACGAACGCGTCGTGAGCGGCGCCGAGCACCTTCGGGTTGCCCTGCGCGAGCACCTCGGCGGGCGGCAGGCGCGCGCCAGCGGGCCGCGCGGCGCCGCTCGCGTTCAGCGCGTCGAGGATCTTCGACGCGACCGAGGACTGGAAGATCGCCCCCAGCGTCGCGATGCCCGTCGCGATGCCGACCTGCCGGAACGTGCTGTTGATCCCCGACGCCATGCCGGCGCGCCGCGGGTCGACCACGCCGACCGCCGTCGAGGCGATCGCCGGGTTGGTCAGGCCCACGCCGGCGCCGGCGATGATGAAGCCGGGCAGCAGCGCGGTCCACTCGGAGTCGGCGTCCAATCCGGTCATCAGCAGCATGCCGAGCCCGACGAGGCCGAGGCCCGCGCCGAGCAGGAAGCGCACCGGCACGCGCTCGGTCAGGTTGCCCGAGATCGCCGCGCAGACGAAGGACACCAACGTGATCGGGAGGAAGCGCAGGCCGGCGTCCAGCGGCGCGAAGCCCAGGACGTTCTGCAGGTACAGCGTCAAGTACAGGAACATCGCGAAGAGCGAGGCCGACAGGCAGAACGCGACGAGGCCCGCCCCGACGAACGACGGCTTGCGCAGCAGCGTGAGGTCGAACATCGGCCGCGCCTGATGGCGCTCCACGAGCACGAAGGCGATCAGCAGGACGACGGCGGCCACGAAGAGCGCCACGATGATCCCGCTGCCCCAGCCCTCGGTGTTGCCGCGCACCAGCGCGAAGACCAGCGCGAAGAGCGCGCCCGAGAAGGTGACGAGGCCCGCCCAGTCGACGCGCGCGGCGTTGGGGTCCTTGGTCTCGCGAACGGTCCGCAGCGTCACCGCGATGGCGGCGATGCCGATCGGCAGGTTGACGAAGAAGATCGACTGCCAGCTGACGTGCTCGACCAGCACGCCGCCGACCAGCGGGCCGACGGCGACCGAGGCGCCGGTCGTCGCGCCCCAGATCCCCAGCGCGGTCCCGCGCTCGCGCCCGGTGAACGCGGAGGCCAGCAGCGCCAGCGAGGTCGCGAACATCGCGGCGCCGCCGACGCCCTGCAGCGCGCGTGAGAGGTTCAGCGCGGTCGGCGACGTCGAGAGCCCGCACAGCAGCGACGCGAGCACGAACAGCGTCAGACCGATCACGAAGAGCCGGCGGCGGCCGAAGAGGTCGGCGAGCGAGCCGGCGGTCAGCATGAACGCGGCGAGCGTCAGCGCGTAGGCGTCGACCACCCACTGGAGATCCTCGAACGAGGCGCCGAGATCGCGCTGGATGTCGGGCAGCGCGACGTTGACGATGGTGATGTCCAGCAGCAGCATGAACGTCGCCACGCAGACCGCGCCGAGGGTCCACCAGCGCATCGGATCCGCCTCGCCGCCGGCGGCCTGGGAGGCAGGAGGGGTGTTGGGCTGCTCGCTCATGCTCGCGAGTCAAGCAGCCCGCGCGGCCGGACGTGTCGCGGGCGTCCGCGGAGTTCCGCGATGACTTGCATCGCGCAGTGTTCCGGAGCTGCGCAGGAGCGGTGACGGATGGCGCGCAGACCGCCGGTCTGTCCGCTCGCCGTGTCACCTTGCCGCCGTGCTCGTTCGCGACTTCGAACACGGCTCGGACCTCGACCAGGTCCTCCTCGTCCGGGAGGCCGACCGCCGCCAACGGCGCGACGGTGGCGAGTTCCTCAAGTTGGTGCTCGGCGACCGCACGGGCGGCGTGACGGCGATGATCTGGGACGACGTGCCGCAGGCCCTGGAGCACTGCCGGGCGGGCTCGCCGGTCCACGTCGCGGGGCGCTACGAGGTCCATCAGCGGTGGGGCGCGCAGATCGCGATCCGCCGCCTCGGCCCCGCGCTTGACGGCACGTTCGACCCCGCCGACCTGCAGGTCGGGCCGCCCCGCGAGGTCGACCACATGGAGTCGGACCTGCGCGAGCTGGTCGGCACCGTCCAGGATCCGCACCTCGGCCGCCTGCTCGACGCGTTCTTCGGTGAGCACTCCGAGACGTGGGCGCTCTACCGCATCGCGCCCGCCGCCAAGCACTACCACCAGGCCTACCTCCACGGGCTGCTGGAGCACTGCCTCACGGTCGCGCAGGCCGTCAGCGCGATCAGCGGGATGTTCCCGGGGATCGACCGCGACCTGGCGGTCACCGGCGCGCTGCTGCACGACATCGGCAAGTTGGAGGCCTACACCTGCGACGCGCCGATCGACATGACCGACGACGGCCGCCTCCAGGGCGAGATCCCGCTCGGCTACTACCGCGTGCGCCGGCTGATCGAGGACCTCGACGGCTTCCCCGAGGGCCTGGCCCAGAGCGTGCTGCACATCATCCTGTCGCACCACGGCGCGCTGGCCCACGGCTCACCGGTCGTCCCGGCCACCCGCGAGGCGACGCTCGTGCACATGATGGACAACCTCGGCGGCCGCCTCGGCTCCTTCGACCGCCTCGAGAAGGAGCTCTCCCCCGGCTCCGCCTGGTCCAGCTTCGACCGCGCCCTCGGCTCCGGCGCCTACTTCGGCACCGCCACCCGCACACCCTCGCCGATCACCGCCGAAGACCGCCGGCCGTCCGCCGCGGCTTAGGGCCGCGACCGCCCAGGCACGCAGCTCGCACGCGACCGCGCCGCGCGGCGCGGTCCGTCGGCAATGACGAGTGCGCCACCGGGGGCGCGTGCCTCGTCTGTCCTCCGCGCGCGCCGGGGCGTTCGCGCGAACGGTGACGGATGGCACCCAGGGGTCGATATGCGACCCCAAAGTGCCAACCATCTCGATCGATGGCACCCAGACGTTGCATCTCAACGGCTAAGTGCCATCCATCACCACAGACACCGACCCGGGCACCACGCCCGCCGCGCGGAGGACAGACCAGCGCCCGGACCACCACGCACGCACCCGTCAATGCCCCTCCACACCACACCGCGCACCACGACCAGCGCCCCGAACGGCACGCCGTCCCCCCACCGCCGGCCCCACCACAACCCGCCGCGTCCAGCACAGCCAGGCCGCCGCGCCCTACGGCCGCCGGCCGCGCCCGCGGCCGCCCCGCCGCGCCTCAGCCCGCCAGCCGGTCCTCGCGCTCGTCGTCCAGGATCTCCTTCATCTCGCGCCCCGCCTGCGCGATCCGGCCGAGGTACTCCGAGCGGCGCTCCTCGTCGAGGGTCACCGCGCCCCGGTCCAGCAGCTCCGCGAAGCCCTGCACGATCGTCAGCGGCGTCCGCAGGTCGTGGACCAGCCGCGCCAAGCGCTCGTCGGGATCGGTCGGCCAGGGGTGGCCGGGCGGGTCGACCGTCATCGCTCGTCGCGCGTCGAGTCGAGCGCGATCTCGCCGCGCTCCAGCGCGATCGCGATCGCGTGGACCCGATTGCGCGCCTGCAGCTTGCGGATCACGTTGCGCACATGGGTGCGGACCGTCTCGACCGACACGGTGATCTTGTCGCCGATCGCCTCCGCGGTCATGCCCTCGGCCATCAGGTGCATGATCTCGCGCTCGCGCGGCGACAGCTGCGGCACGTGCGCGGTCGCGCGCGGCGAGAGCAGGATCCGGTCCAGGCGCGGATCCACGTAGGACCCGCCGCCGGCGACCCGCTCGATCGCGGCCATCAGCTCGTCCATCGAGCCGGCCTTCAACGCATATCCGCGCGCGCCCGAGTCGAGGCCGTCGTAGAGCAGCTCGGCGTCCGAATCCCCCGTGTAGAGGATCACCCCGAGCTCCGGACGGCGCACCAGCAGCTCGCGCGTGAGGTCGATCCCGCTGCCGTCGGGGAGCTGGATGTCGACGATCGCGACGTCCGGCTCGGCGTGCTCGACGAGGTCCACGCCCGCGGCGACGTTGCCCGCGGCGCCCACGACTTCGAGCCCCCCGTGTTGCAGCAGCGCGACCAGGCCCTCTCGCAGGGCCTCGTGGTCGTCGACGATCACGAGCTTGGTCATCTGGCGCGAACCGTACACCGCGCTTGAGCCCAATGGCAGAAGTCGCGCCTCTCGGCGTCCTCGTGCCGAATCTGCGGAAAGAGCGCGGGGACTTCTGCAACCCGCCGCCCATCACGGCCTCAGGGGCCGTATCTTCGTACTTCTATGGCGAAGGACACCGAGAAGCTCATCCGTCAGCTCTCGCTCATCTCGTACCTCATGGCGGAGCGGCGTCCGGTGACCGCGCTGGAGATCCGGCGTGATGTCGAGGGTTACAGCGGGATGAACGAGGACGCCTTCGCCCGCCGCTTCTACGCCGACCGCGCCGAGCTGGAGTCCCTCGGCATCCAGCTGACCGTCGAGAAGCCCGCCGACGGCGTCGCCGAGCAGGAGAACTACTCGCTGCGCCCGGAGAACTTCCACCTGCCGGCGATCGCCTTCAGCGACTCCGAGCTGGCCAGCCTGCAGTTCGCCCTGACGCTGCTGGACGGTGAGTTCGCCTACGCCGAGCCGCTGCGCCTCGCGCTGCAGCAGATCTCCTGGGGCCGCCCGAGCCCCCTCAACGCCCCCGACCAGGGGTCGATCGCCCTCGGCGTCACCGCGTCAGCGGGCGGACACGACCTCTCGCAGCGCCTCGCGAAGATCGAGACCGCGATCTTCCGCAACAAGACGATCACCTTCGACTACTACACGATGGAGCGCGACACGGTCGGCGCCCGCAAGGTCGATCCGTACCACCTGCTCTTCCAGAGCGGCCAGTTCTACCTCCTGGGCCGCTCGCACGAGCGCGACGCGATCCGCGTCTTCCGCCTCTCGCGCATCCGCGGCAAGGTCGCCTACGCCACCAAGGCCGAGCACGACTTCAAGCGCCCGACCGACTTCGATCCC
Source organism: Baekduia sp. (assembly GCA_036500525.1). Classification (GTDB taxonomy): domain Bacteria; phylum Actinomycetota; class Thermoleophilia; order Solirubrobacterales; family Solirubrobacteraceae; genus Baekduia. The sequence goes on from DASYBY010000417.1 coordinate 9,143, forward strand.
CGCTCCTACGCCACGCGCGCCGACTGGCAGTTCGGCGAGTCCGTCGGCGAGGCCGAGGTGTGGATCTCCGAGCGGATCGCCTGGCAGGTCGAGCGCCACTTCGGCCGCTTCGGCGCGATCCGCGTGGCCGACGACGGCAGCGGCGACATGATCTTCACCACGGAGTACGCCTCCGTGCGCCAGCTCGCGGCGTGGGCGCTGCGCCTCGGCGAGCACGTCCGCATCGTCGCGCCCGACGAGCTCGTCCGCGAGGTCGCCGACCGCGTCGAGCTGCTGCACGAGCGCCACACCGGCGACGAGCTGGAGCTGGCCGCCGTGGTCGCGCCGTCCGAGGAGGACGACGTCCCCGAGGTCGCCACCTCCAAGCGCGAGACCGCGATCCGGCCCGAGCGCTTCGCGCGCCTCGTCACGCTGGCCAGCATCCTCATCCAGGCCGGCCGCGCCAACACGCGCCTCCAGTTCACCGAGGTCTGCGAGGCGCTGCAGGTCTCCGACGCCGAGCTGCGCGAGGACGTCAACGTCCTGAACGTCGTCAACTTCGGCGGCGGCTCGTACGTCCTCTACGCCGAGGTCCACGACGACGGGACGATCGAGGTCGACCCCGAGCCGTACTCCGACAACTTCGCGCGCCCGGCGCGGCTGCTGCCCGTCGAGGCCAAGGCGCTGGTCGCCGCGATCGACCTGATCGGCGACCACCTGCCCGAGGGCGCGCTGAACTCGGCGCGCGACAAGATCGTCGCGGCGCTCGGCGCCGACCCGATGGAGCAGGGCCTGCAGGTCGCCTCCGGCGCCGGGGACGACTCGAAGATCGCGCGCGTCGTCTCGCGCGCCATCGCCGAGTGCCACCAGCTGCGGCTGGAGTACTACAAGGCCAACGAGGACGAGTTCTCCGAGCGCGTCGTCGAGCCCTACGCGCTGATCAACGGCCGCGAGGGCTGGTACGTCGCCTCGTATGACCCGGCGCGCGAGGCCGTCCGGCACTTCCGGCTGGACCGCGTCAAGACCGCCGAGGTGCTGGAGGGCTCGTTCACGCCGCGGCCCGAGGTCGATCCCGCCGCCGACGTCGTCGGCTGGCCGAGCACCGGCGTCGTCGAGGCGTCGCGCGTCGCGCGGGTGTGGATCTCGCCGGAGCGCGCCCGGTGGTCGCGCGAGCAGCGCAGCGTCGCCCAGGAGCTGGCCGACGGATCGGTCATCGTCGAGCTGCCCTACAAGGGCACCGACTGGCTCGTGCGCGAGGTGCTGGCCGAGGCCGGCGACGCCGCCGTGATCTCGCCGCCCGAGGCGCGCAACGCCGTGCGCGGCGCGGTCGACCGCCTGCGCCTCGTCGTTCGCTGACCGTCCGGACAGGCCTCCGGTCGCGCTCGGCCGTTAGCCTCCGGCGCCGTGAGCCGACGCGACCAGATCCAGATGGACGATGCGGAGGTCCTGTCGTTCCTCGACGAGGAGCGCATCGTGACCTGCGCCACGCAGGGACCACGCGGGTTCCCGCACCTCATGCCGCTCTGGTACGTCGTCCGCGACGGCCGCCTCTGGGCCTGGACGTTCGCCAAGTCCCAGAAGGTCCGCAACCTGGAGCGCGACCCGCGCGCCACGCTCCAGGTCGAGGCCGGGCGCGACCAGTACCACCTGCTGCGCGGCGTGATGCTGGAGACCGAGGTCACGCTGCACCGCGACCTCGACCAGGTCACCGAGCTGGGGCTGGAGATCTTCCGCCGCTACGGTGACGGCTCGGCCGAGCTGCCCGACGAGGTCCGCACGATGGTGCAGCAGCAGGCCGCCAAGCGCGTCGGCCTGGAGTTCACCGAGCTCAATCGCGCCACCTGGGACCATCGCAAACTGGGGAACGTCTACTGATGCTGCCGCTCAAGGGTCTGATCCTGTCCGGGGGCAAGGGCACCCGCCTGCGCCCCATCACCCACACGAGCGCCAAGCAGCTCGTGCCGGTCGCCAACCGGCCGGTGCTGTTCTACGGCATCGACGCGATGGCCAAGGCGGGCATCGAGGAGATCGGCATCATCATCGCGCCGGAGACCGGCGAGGAGATCAAGGAGGTCGCCGGCGACGGCACGGCCTTCGGCGTCAAGATCACCTACATCCTGCAGGACGAGCCCGCCGGCCTCGCGCACGCCGTCCTCACCGCGGAGCCCTTCCTCGGCGACTCGCCGTTCGTCATGTACTTGGGCGACAACCTGCTGCAGGGCGGCATCGACGATCTCGTCACGGCCTTCAAGACCAACGAGCCCGACGCGCTGATCCTCCTCACCCCGGTCCCCGACCCCGAGCACTTCGGCGTCGCCGAGCTCGACGGCGACCGCGTCGTCGCCCTCGCGGAGAAGCCGCCCGAGCCCAAGACGGACCTGGCGCTGGTCGGCGTCTACATGTTCATGCCCTTGATCCACGACGCTGCGCGGGCGATCGAGCCGTCGCCACGCGGCGAGCTGGAGATCACCGACGCGATCCAGCACCTCGTCGACACCGGCCGCCGCGTCGAGCCGCACATCGTGCAGGGCTGGTGGAAGGACACCGGCCGCCTGGCCGACATGCTCGAGGCCAACCGCCTGATCCTCGACCGGCTGGAGCATCGCGTCGAGGGCGAGCTGATCGACTCGCAGGTCGAGGGCCGCGTCGTCATCGAGGAGGGCGCCCGCCTGGAGCGCGCGACCGTCCGCGGCCCCGCGATCATCGGCGCCGGCGCCCGGCTGACCGACTGCTACATCGGGCCGTACACCGCCATCGGCGAGGGCTGCTCGGTGGAGGGCGCCGAGGTGGAGCACTCGATCCTGCTCGCCGGCTCCGAGGTGCGTCACCTCGACGGCCGCATGGAGTCCTCGCTGCTGGGCCGCAACGTGAAGATCGCCCGTAGCGACCGCCAGCCGCGCGCCTACCGCTTCATGGTCGGCGACAACTCCGAGATCACGATCCTGTGAGGCTCCTGGTCACCGGCGCCGCCGGGATGCTCGGCCATCGCGTCGTCGCCGACGCCCGCGCCCGCGGCTGGGACGTCGTCGGCATCGACCTGCCCGACGCCGATCTCACCGACCCGCTCGCCGCGCAGGACGTCGCCGAGGAGCACGCGCCCGACGCGATCGTCCACTGCGCCGCGTTCACCGACGTCGACGGCGCCGAGGAGCACGAGGCCCGCGCGCTGGCCGTCAACGCCGACGCGTCGGCCAACATCGCCGCCGCCGCGGCGATGCTCGGCGCGCGGATCGTCGCGGTCTCCACCGACTACGTCTTCGACGGCACGCTCACCGACCGCCCCTACGTCGAGTCCGACCCGACCGCGCCGATCGGCGCCTACGGCCGCACCAAGCTCGCCGGCGAGGAGGCCGTCGCCGGCCACAACCCCAACTACGCGATCGCCCGCACCGCCTGGCTGTTCGGCCTCGGCGGCAAGAACTTCCCCGACACCATGCTCAACGCCGCGCAGTCGCGCGACGAGGTCGCCGTGGTCACCGACCAGACCGGCTCGCCGACCTGGGCCGGGCACCTGTCGCCCGCGCTGCTGGACCTCGCGGCCTCCACGGCCACCGGGATCTTCCACACCGCCGGCGGCGGGCAGTGCTCGTGGCACGAGCTGACCGTCGAGCTGTACCGCGCGGCGGGGCTGACCACGAAGGTCAACGAGACCACCGCCGCGGAGTTCCAGCGGCCCGCCCCGCGGCCCGCCTGGAGCGTGCTGGGCACCGAGCGCGACGAGACCCCGCGGCTGCCGCCGTGGCAGGACGGCGTCGCGGCCTATCTCCGAGAGAGGAACGCATCGTGAAGCTGCTCGTCTGCGGTGGAGCCGGGT
>DASYBY010000418.1:0-2321 GCA_036500525.1 Baekduia sp.
CTCGGCGCCCATGCGCGCCAGCAGCGCGCCGCCCCACAGCGCCAGGAACATCTTGCCCTCGACCCGCGCGGCCGGGGTCCCGAACCACGTGTCGCGGGTGATCTCGGCGCTGACGGCCAGCTCGTCGAGCACGGCGGCGAACGCCTCCAAGGCCTCGGCCGGCGGCTGCTCCCGGGGACTCACCCCACAGAACCTAGCTACCGCGCCGGAGGGGTTGCCCGCGGGCCCCGCGCGGTGAGAGCATCGCGCGCGGCAGGCCCGACACCGGGCCGGGCCGCCATCGAGCCAAGGAGCCAGACATGGCCGACAGGGCGCTCATCATCAGCTGGGGCCAACCGGTACGAGGCCGCGAGCAGCACGGCCTGGAGGTGTTCGGCGAATCGGTCGCCTACTACGGCGAGCTGCGGGAGGCCGGGCGCATCGCGGGCTTCGAGGTGATGATCCTCGAGCCCAGCCGCCTCATGGAGGGCTGCATGATCCTCACGGGCTCCCACGCCCAGCTCGACGCGGCCCGGCAGGAGGAGCGCTTCCGGCGCCTGCTGATCGACGCGTCGCTCATCGTCGACGACCTCAACGTCGCCGAGAGCTACACCGCCGAGGGCGTCGAGGAGGCCATGGGGATGTACGCCGACGCGGTCGGGCGCGTGCCGCAGATGGCCTGACCCACGGCGCGGTACGGGGTGCGGCGTGCGCGGACGACGCCCGCGTCGCCTCCCCGCCCCCGCCGGGCCTCGTCCTAGTTCTCGAAGCCGAGGCGGTCGAGCAGCGACTCGTCGCCGCGCCAGCCGCGCCGCACGCGAACGATGAGGTCCAGGTGGACCTTCGTCCCCAGGTCGCGCTCCAGCTCCTTGCGCGCGCCGGTGCCGATCGCGCGGATCATCTTGCCGCCCGAGCCGACGAGGATCCCCTTCTGCGACTCGGTCTCCACCCACACGCGGGCGTGGACGACCGTGATGTCCTCGCGCTCGGTGTCGACCTCCTCGATGATCACCTCGACCGCGTGCGGCACCTCCTGGAAGGTGCGGCGCAGCACCTGCTCGCGCACCAGCTCGGCGAGGTGCACGAACGGCGAGAGGTCGCTGGACTCGCCCGGGTCGAACAGGAACGGCGAGTCCGGGACGAGGCTGAAGAGGTGGTCGGCGAGGGCCTCGACGCCCGTGCCCTTGCGGGCCGAGATCGGGAAGATCTCGTCGGCGACGCCCAGCTCGCCGGCGGCCTCCAGCGCGAGCACGATGTGCGCGCGATCGAGGCGGTCGACCTTGTTGACGGCGATGACCACCGGGCACGGCGCGTTCTTCAGCGCGTTGGCGATCCAGCGGTCGCCCGGGCCGACGCCCTGCTCGGCGTTGAGCACCATCAACGCGACGTCGGTCTCGGCCAGCTCGCGCTCGACGCGGCGCTGCATGCGCTCGGTCAGGCGGTCCAGCGGCTTCTGCACGCCGGGCAGGTCGGTGAGGACGAGCTGCGCGTCGGTGCGCGTGACGACCCCGCGGATCGCGCGGCGCGTGGTCTGCGGCTTGTCGGAGACGATCGCGACCTTCGTGCCGACGATCGCGTTGACGAGCGTGGACTTGCCGACGTTCGGCCGTCCCGCGAGCGCGATGAGGCCTGCGCGTGTGGTCACCATGTGAGGATCTCCGCCTGGACGGTGAGCATTTCTCCGTCGTCTGTCTCGTGGTCCATCCCGACGAGGTGCAGCGCGCCGTGCACGATCGCCTCGCGGATGTTCTCGGTGTGGGGCGGGCAGATGACGACGTCGCCCAGCTCGCGCGGGCCTGCGATGTCGGCCTCGGCCTCGTCGATCGGGAAGGACAACACGTCGGTCGGTCCCTCCTTGGAGCGGTGCTCCGCATTCAGCTCGGCGATGCGGTCGGCCTCGACGAACGAGACCGCCACGTGCCCGTCGTGGATGCCCGCGGTGGCGATCGCCAGCGCGACGAGCCGCACGATCTCGGGCTCCGGCGGCAGGTCGTCGCGCCCGGCCGCCAGCTCGGGATCGAGTACCTCAACTTCCAACGCCATCAGATGGTCGATGCAGGATCGAGGGTGGTCGTGATCGTTCGTCGGGTGGATGCTGGGCGCCGCGCGGCCGCGCAGCCGATCCTGGTTGGATCGGTAAGCGGCCGGGTGGCGATCCAGCGCCGCCCGACGTGCGAGCACGGCCGCTCGAATCCTGTATCGGCCATCAAGCGCGCTTGCGCTCGGCGGCGGTGCGGATCTCGGTCGCCTGGGCCTGGTCGTGCGAGTCGTAGGCCTCGACGATGCGCTGCACGAGGCGATGGCGGACGACGTCGCCGCCGCTGAAGCGGACGAAGTCGACG
>DASYBY010000419.1:0-5634 GCA_036500525.1 Baekduia sp.
GTGATGATGCACTACTACGCCGACGACGATCACGAGTCGCGCCACGTCTACCTCGGCGACGCGCGGAAGCTCCGGATGGACCTCGAGTCCGCCCAGTAGCCTCCCGGGCCCATGGCGATCGAGTTCTCCGCGGCCGTCAGCCGCATCCCCGTCTACCCCGCGGCCGCGGCCTACGCGCTGCCCGAGGACATCGCGCTGCTGGCCTCCAACGAGTCGCCGGAGCCGCCGATCCCGGCGGTCGTCGAGGCCGTGCACGCGGTGCTGACCGGGGTCAACCGCTACCCCGATCCCACCAACGCCCGGCTGCGCGGCGCGCTGAGCGACCGCTTCGGCGTGCCGGCCTCGCGCATCGCGATCGGCAACGGCTCGTGCGACGTGCTGCTGGCCGCCGGCGACGCGCTGCTGGAGCCGGGGGCCGAGCTGGTCTACGCGTGGCCCGCGTTCAGCGTCTACCCGCACCTCGCCGCCGCGACCGGCGCGACCGCGATCCAGGTTCCGCTCAACGACCGTCACGAGCACGACCTCGACGCGATGGCCGCCGAGATCACCGCCGCCACGCGGCTGGTCCTGGTCTGCAACCCCAACAACCCGACCTCCACGGCGATCCCGCTGGCCGAGATCGCGGCGTTCCTGGAGAAGGTCCCGCCGCGGGTGTGCGTGATCCTCGACGAGGCATACTGCGAGTACAACACGCTGGACGACCCGGACGCTTCGGTCGACCTCTTGAGCAAGCACCCCAACCTGGTCCTGCTGCGGACGTTCAGCAAGGTGTACGGGTTGGCCGGGCTGCGCGTCGGCTACGCGCTCTGCGGCTCCGACGCGTTCGTCACCGCGGTCAACCAGGTCCGCCAGCCGTTCTTCTGCAACGCCGCCGCGCACGCCGGCGCGATCGAGGCGCTCAAGCACGGTGACGCCGTCGTGCAGCGGGTCGAGCGCGCGGTCGTCGCCCGCCTGGAGATGGAGGACGGCCTCGGCGCGCTGGGCATCACGCCCGCCGACTCGCAGGCCAACTTCTCGTGGTTCGACCTGCCGGTTCCGGAGGGCCAGGACGCCACGCCGTTCGAGTCCTCGATCGTCCGCACGCTCGGCGAGCGCGGGGTGCAGGTGCGGGCCGGGACGGCGCTCGGCCGCGCCGGTGCGCTGCGCGTCAGCTACGGCACGCCCGCGCAGAACGCGCGCTTCTTGCGCGAGTTGCGCGATCTGATTCAATAGCTGGGCTTCATGTCCCGCACGCCCCTCAAGACGCGCACTTCGCAGGTCGGCCTCGTGGCCGCCGCGCGCGTCGGTGTGGGCAGCGGTTCCCTTGCTTGGTATTGGCGATTTAGCTAGGCGCTCGGCCGGCCATGTTGGCCGCGTCCGCATCGGACCCTCCGGGTCGAGCGCCGTAGCCACCGCTGGCCGTCTGCCAGCACCCGATCGCCTCTAGACTTCCCCCGAGCCCCAAAGGAACCACCCGATGATGATCATCATGAAGCCGACGGCCACCGACGTTCAGGTGGATGCAGTGATCGACCGGATCCAGTCCGTCGGAGCGCAGGCCCACCCCAGTCGCGGGGAGGAGGTGACGGTGATCGGCGCCATCGGCGATCGCGAGCACGTCGCCCGCCTCGGGCTCGAGAGCTACGAGGGCGTCGACAAGATCGTCCCGATCCTCAAGCCCTACAAGTTGGCCTCGCGCCAGCTCAAGGGCGACGCCCGCACGGTCCTGGAGATCGGCGGCAAGAAGATCGGCGGCGACCACTTCGGCCTCATCGCCGGTCCCTGCACCGTCGAGACGCGCGACCAGACGCTCGACACCGCCGACGCGATGCTCGCCGCCGGCGCCACGATGTTCCGCGGCGGCGCCTACAAGCCGCGCACCTCGCCGTACGCCTTCCAGGGGCTCGGCGTCGAGGGGCTGCGCCTGCTGGCCGAGGCCAAGGAGCGCACGGGCCTGCCGATCGTCACCGAGCTGATGGACGCGCGCGACATCGAGGCCGTCGCCGAGGTCGCCGACGTCATCCAGATCGGCGCGCGCAACATGCAGAACTACCCGCTGCTGAGCGAGATCGGCCGCAGCGGCATCCCGGTCCTCATCAAGCGCGGGCTGTCGGCGACGCTGGAGGAGCTGATCATGGCCTCCGAGTACGTCCTCAAGGAGGGCAACCAGTCGGTGATGCTCTGCGAGCGCGGCATCCGGACCTTCGAGACGGCCTACCGCTTCACGCTCGATCTCACGGCGATCCCGGTGCTGAAGGAGATGACGCACCTGCCGATCGTCGTCGACCCCAGCCACGCCGCCGGGCGCCGCGCGCTGGTCGAGCCGCTCTCGCTCGCCGCCGCCGCCGTGGGCGCCGACGGCATCATCGTCGAGACGCACCCCGAGCCCGACGAGGCGATCTGCGACGGGCCGCAGCAGCTGCGCGTCGACGCCTTCAACGCCTACGCCGCCAAGGTCGAGCAGGCCGCCATCCTGGCCGGCAAGCTCCCCTTCGGCGCGGCCACCGCGCAGAGCGCGCTCGCGTGACAGAGGGGGGCTCCCGCGCTGCCGGGCCGCCGCCCCGCCTCGCCCTCCTGGGGCTGGGGCTGATCGGTGGCTCGGTGGGGCTGGCGGCGCGGGAGCGCCTGGACGCGTTCGTCGTGGGCTTCGACCCCGACCCGAAGGTGCGGGAGCGGGCGCTGGCGCTCGGCGTCGTCGACGAGGCCGTCGAGGATCCGGCGCGGCTGGGGCCGGCCGACGTCGCGCTGGTCGCGGCGCCGGTCCACGCGCTGGCCGAGCGGGTCGCCGAGGCGTGCGCGCACGTCGCGGGCGCGGTGGTCACCGACGTCGGCTCCACCAAGCGCGCGCTGGTCGAGGCGACCAAGGCCGACAACTACATCGGCGGCCATCCGCTGGCCGGCGCGGAGGTCGCGGGCGTCGAGCACGCGCGCGGCGACCTCTTCGTCGGCGCCACCTGGTACCTGACGCCGCGGGCCGACAGCGAGGGCATCCTGCTGGAGCGCCTGCACCGGTTCGTCGTCGGCCTCGGCGCGGTCCCGAGCGTGATCGGCCACGACGAGCACGACCGCCTGATGGCCGCCTTCTCGCACGTGCCGCACGTCGTCGCCAACGCGATGGTCGCCGCCGCGTCGCGCGCGCTGGGCGACGAGGCGATCCCGGTCGTCGGCCCGAGCTTCCGTGACGCGACTCGCGTGGCCGGGGCCAACCCGGCGCTGTGGGCCGACATCTACGGGTCCAACCGCGACGCCGTCCTCGACGGCCTCGACGCTACGATCGACCTGCTGCGCGACGCGCGCACGCTGCTGGCCGGCGACGACGCCGGCGCGGTGCAGGCCTGGCAGGCCCGCGCCGGCGAGCAGCGCCGGGCGCTGCTGGACGTCGGCATGACCGGCGGCCCACTGTGCGAGATCCGCGCCGTCGTCCCCAACCGCCCTGGCGTGATCGCCGATCTCGCCCTCACCCTCAGCCGCGCAGGGATCAACATCCACGACATGAGCCTCTCGCCCCAACCCGACTTCCGCAGCGGCGAGGTCGCCCTGTGGGTGGCCGAGGACCACGCCGCCCGCGCCCGCGAGCTGGTCGACCAGGTGCTCGCATGACCATGCGTCGACTTCGTCGCCGTCGAGACAGGAACAGCACGTGAGCATCGTCCGCTTCCCGCCCGCCAAGCGCCTGCGCGGCTCGGTCACGCCGCCGGCCGACAAGTCGATCTCGCACCGCGCGGCGATCCTCGGCGCGATGGCCTCCGAGCCCGTGCGGGTGCGCAACTACCTGCACGCCGAGGACACCACCTCGACGCTGAACGCGATGCGCGCGCTCGGCGCGCTGGTCACCGTCGACGGCGACGAGGTGATCATCCGCGGCACCGGGCTGCGCAACACCACCGAGCTGGACGGGCCGATCGACGTCGGCAACGCCGGCACGCTCATGCGCCTGCTCCCGGGCTGGCTGGCCGGGCAGGAGGGCAGGTCCTACACCTTGGACGGCGACGACTCGATCCGCCGCCGGCCGGTCGACCGCATCGCCGAGCCGCTGACCCGGATGGGCGCGACGATCGAGGCGACCGACAGCCGCCTGCCGCCGTTCACCGTCCACGGGGCGCACCTGCGCTCCATCGCCTATGACTTGCCGGTGGCCTCCGCGCAGGTCAAGAGCTGTGTGTTGCTCGCCGGCCTGATGGCCGACGGTGCGACGACCGTGCTGGAGCCCGCGCCGTCGCGCGACCACACCGAGCGGATGCTCGCCGCCGCCGGCGTCACCGTCCACCGCAACGGCCGCCACGTCACGGTGACCAACGTGGACGAGCTGACGCTGGAGGACATCGTCATCCCGGGCGACCCGTCGTCCGCCGCGTTCCTGATCGCCGCCGGCGTGCTGGTCGGCGGCTCGCGGATCCAGGTGCTCGGCAGCGGGACCAACTGGACGCGCACGGGCTTTCACCGGATCCTCGAGCGCATGGGCGGCATCGTCGTCGGCGAGCTGGAGGAGGCGCCGGGCGACGAGGTCCTCGCGCACGAGCCGATCGGCGACCTCGACATCGCGCACGGCCCGCTGGTCGGCACGACCGTCGACGCCGAGGAGGTGCCGCTGGCCATCGACGAGCTGCCGCTCGTGGCGCTGCTGGGCTGCTTCGCCGAGGGCGAGACGATCGTCGGCGGCGCGCAGGAGCTGCGGCTGAAGGAGTCCGACCGGATCGCGACGGTCGTCCACGGCCTCAACGCGCTGGGCGGCGACCTGGAGGCCACCGACGACGGCTTCATCGTCCGCGGCACCGGCGGCCTGCGCGGGGGCACGATCTCCTCGCACGGCGACCACCGCCTGGCGATGCTCGGCGCCATCGCGGGCCTGGCGTCCGACGAGGGCGTGGAGGTTGTCGGGATGGAAGCGGCGGACGTGTCGTACCCGGGGTTCGCGGAGGATCTGGCGGGGCTGCTGCGCTAGCGGGCGGGCGGGTTGCGTCGTGTTGGCGCGCAGCCCGGGCGTGGTCGGGGTGCGCGGGTGGTTCGTCGGCAATGACGAGTGCGTGTTCGGGGGCGCTTGCGCTGGTCTGTCCTCCGCGCGGGGCGGGTGGTGACTCGGGCGGGCGTCCGCGGGAGATGGATGGCACGTAGCCGTTGCATCTCAACGTCTAGGTGCCATCCGTCACCGTTCACACCCGAACGACCTCGCCCCGGCGCGCGCGGAGGACAACCGGCGCGCGTGCCCTCTCAGGCGCACTCGTCATTGCCGACGGACCACGCGCCGCACCGCCTGCCACGGCCGAGCTGCGCGCCAACCAGCGTCATCCGCCGCTAGACCGCGGCCTGCCGCGCCACCGCCCGCGCCACCCCGCCGTCCTCCGCGCGCAGCCCCGGGATCGCGTAGAGCGCGATGATCGTCACGCCGCCGGCGACCAGGCCCGAGACGAGCAGGACGGACTGCGCCCCGAACACTGCGGCGGCGGGGGCGGTGAGCGCGAAGGAGATCGGCGTGGTGCCGAGCGAGACCAGCCAGTCGAGCGACGCGACGCGTCCCCGCAGCGCGATCGGCACCCGCACCTGCATGAGCGTCGCCCAGATCGGGTTGCCGCCGCCGCTGAGCAGCCCGAAGGCCAGGCTGACCATCACCAGCTGCCAGATCTCGTTGGCGAACGCGTAGCCGCACAGCGCGAAGCC
>DASYBY010000420.1:0-6859 GCA_036500525.1 Baekduia sp.
GACAGCTCGGCGGGCGTGGCGGCCTCGAAGCGCACGATCTGGCAGCGCGACGCGATCGTCGGCAGCATGTTGCCGGGCTTGTCGGTGATCAGCACGAGGTGCGCGAACGGCGGCGGCTCCTCGAGCGTCTTGAGCATCTTGTTGGCGGCCTGGTCGTTCATCGTGTCGGCGCCCTCGACCACGAAGACGCGCCGCCGGGCCTCGAACGGCGTGCGGTTGATCGCGGCGACGACGGGCTCGTCGATGTCGCTGACGAGCATCTCCGCGGCGCCGCTGGGGCGCACCCAGGTGAAGTCGGGGTGGACGCCCTCGATCGTGCGGCGGCGCGCGTTGTCGGGATCGGCCGAGCCCTCGGCCAGCAGCTCGGCGGCGAAGGCGCGGGCGGCCTCGCGCTTGCCCGCGCCCGCTGGCCCGTGGAACAGGTAGGCGTGCGACGGCGAGCCGTCCGGTGGGACGGCCGCGCGCAGGACCGCGCGGGCGTGGGGATGACGATCGAGGACCTCGAGCATGCGCGGGCCAGGCTACCGCCAGGCTCCGCCGGCCCACCGATCGGGCGGGTGTGCCCGATTGCACGGATAGGATCGCGTTCGCGAGGGCGGCTTCTCGCGCCTTCCCCATGACGACTTTGCGCTTCGAGGTCCAGACCTTCGAGCAGGTCCCCGCTGGTCCCGGCACCGTGCTGCTGCGGATCGCGGGTCGCTGGGTCGGGCCGGTGCGCGAGCAGCTCCCGCGCCCGCTGCTGCTGCTCGACGACGGCCGGCGGATCCATCGGCTCTCGGCGCTGCCGGGGCCCGACGACGCGGCACCGCAGATCAGCCCCGAGGGTGTGCCGTGGCGATCGGCGTTCTCGGCGTCGACGGAGCTGACGGGCTCGGGGCGCGTGGCGTTCGCGCTGGAGGCGGGGCAGGGGGTCATCGTCGACCTGCCGCGGCCGACCGGGCGCGGCGGCGTGCCGTTGAGCCCGCCGTTGGAGCTCGACCCCGAGTTCGTGCTGCCGCCGGTGGTCGTCGAGGAGGCGTCGTCGTCGTCGGAGCGTTCGCGGCGACGGGGGCGGCGGGGGCGCCCGGACGTGGCGGCGCCGGTGGCGTTCGAGGCGCCCGGCGCCGGCGGTCCGGCCGCGGACGAGGTCGCCGCGCTGCGCGCGCAGCTCGCCGAGGAGCGGGATGCGCGCGACACCGCTCAGCGCCAGGCCGCCGAGGCGATGGCGATCGCGCGCAAGGCGGCGGCCGAGGCGGCACGGGCCGCCGATGCCGCGGCGCGGGCCGAGGCCGCGCGGGCCGGGGCCGTCGACGCGCTGACCGACGCGCGGACGCGGGTCAGCGATCGCGCCGCCGACGCGGAGCAGCGCAGCCACGACCAGCAACAACGGGCCGAGCAGGCGGCGGAGCAGGCGCGGCGGGCGGTCGAGGTCGCACGCGAGGCGCGCCGGGCGCTGGCCGAGCGCGAGGGCGAGATCGTCGCCGCGCACGAGCAGGCCGAGCGGGCGTCGATGGCCGCGCGGACGGCGGAGGCACGCCTGGCGGCGGTCGAGCAGAAGCGCGGGATCCTCGAGTCGCGGGCCGACGAGCTCACTGAGCTGCGCGAGCGCGCCGACGCGCTGGACGCCGAGCGCCAGCACGCGACGCTCGCCGCCGGCTCGGCCGAGCGCCGCGCCGAGCAGGCCGAGCAGCGGATGCAGGCGTTGGAGGAGCAGCTCGCCGAGATGGGGGCGGTCGCCGAGCGCGAGGCCGCGTCCGCCCGCCGCGCCGAGGAACTGACCGCCCGCGTCCGCGAAGAGCGCATCGCCCGGCGCGAGGCGGAGGCGGAGGCCGAGCGCGTCCGGCGCGAGAGCACCGACGAGTCCGCGCAGCGCGCCGCGCTCCTGTCGTCGGAGCTGCGCGAGGCGCGCCGGGCGGTCGAGGCCGAGCACACGGCGCGGCGCGAGGCCGAGACCCGCGCGGACGCCGCCGGCGCCGAGCTGGCCCAGCTGCGCGACGCGGCGGCGCGCGCCGAGGCGGCGGCCGCCGACGCCGACCGCCTGGAGGCCCGAGCGCGCGCAGCGATCACCCAGCGCGACAAGATCGCCGAAGACGCGGCGGCGCTGCGGGAGCGGCTCGGGGCGATCGAGGCGGAGCGCGAGGCCGAAGCGGCGGCGCGCGCCGCGCTGGCCGACGAGCGCGCCTCACTGGCTGAGCAGGTTGATGAACTTGGTGAGCGGCTCGCGGACGCCGAGCGGGCGGGGGCCGAGGCGCAGGCCGCGCTCCGCGACCGGGCGCAGGAGCGCGACGACCTCGCGGCCCGCCTCCGTGCGGCGGAGGAGGCCGCGGAGTCCGGGATGGCCGAGGCGTCGGCCCTGCGCGCCGAGCGGGAGACCACCACCGCCGAGGTCGAGCGCCAGGAGTCCGCGCTCCGCAACGCCCTCGCCGACGCCCGCGACCACGCGGGCCGCGTCCAGGCCGCCGCCGTCGCCGCCGAAGCAGCCCGCACCGAAACGCTCGCGATCACCACCGACCGCGACGCCGCCCTCGCCCACATCGCGGACCTCGAACGCGAGCTGGCGGCGACCCGCGGTCGCGAAGCCGAACTGGCCGCGACCCTCGACACGACGCAGGCGCGCGCCGCGGCGCTGGAGGCGGGCCGCGCCGCCGCCGACGCCCACGCCGCCGAGCTCGCCACAACCCTTGACACCACCCGCGCACACGCCGCCGAGCTGGCCGCGACCCTCGACGCGACCGAAGCCCGCGAGGCCGAAACGGCCGCCGCCCTCGACGCCGCCGAAGCACGCGGCGACGAACTGGCGAACGCCCTCGACGCAGCTCAAGCCCAGGCGGCCGACCTCCAGGCCACCCGCGACGCTGCCGAAGCCCGCGCCACCGAACTGGCGAACACGCTCGACGCGGCGCACGCCCGCGAAGCCGAGACGGCCGCCGCCCTTGACGCGACCGAAGCGCGAGCGAGCGATCTCGCGACAACCCTCGACGCGACCCAAGCACGCGAGGCCGAAGCGGCAACCGCCCGCGATGCCGCCGAGACCCACGCCACCGAACTGGCGAGCGCGCTCGACGCAACCCAAGCGCGCGCAGCCGAACTCCAGACGGCCCTCGACGCAACGCAGACCCGCGCGGCCGAAGCGGCGACCGCCCGCGACGCCGCCGAGACCCACGCCGACGAACTCCAGTCGACCCTCGACGCAACCCAGGCCAGCGCAGCCGAAGCCGCAACCGCCCGCACTGCCGCCGAGACCCACGCCGACGAACTCCAGACGGCCCTCGACGCCACCCAGGCCCACGCGGCCGAAGCCGCGACCGCCCGCGACGCCGCCGAGGCGCGCGCCGACGAGCTGGCCACGATCCTCGACGCCACCCAGGCGCGCAGCGACGACCTCGCGACCGCCCGCGACGCCGCCGAGACCCGCGCCACCAACCTCGAGACGGCCCTCGACACCGCCCAAGCCAGCGCGGCCGAAGCCGCGACCGCCCGCGACGCCGCCGAGACCCGCGCCACCGAACTGGCGACCGCCCGCGACGCCGCCGAAGCCCGCGCGAGCGAGTTGGCGGTCGCCCTCGACGCAACCCGCGCCCACGCCGACGACCTCCAGACCGCCCTCGCCGACGGCGCAGCCCGCGCGAGCGAGCTGGCCGCCGCCCGCGACGCCGCCGAGGCCCGCGTCGCCGAGCTCGCGAGCGCCCTCGACGCGACCGGCGCCCACACCTCCGAGCTCCAGACCGCCCTCGCCGAGGCCCGGCGCGAAGCGGAGCAGGCCGGCGTCGCCCACGACGCCGAGGCGGCCGCCCGCGAGCAGGCCGACCTCCGCGCCGAGCAGGCCATCGAAGACCAGGCGACGCTCCTCGCCCGCGTCGAGGACGCCGAGGCCGAGGCCCGCGAGGCCGACCGGATCCACGCCCAGCTCACCGCGCGCCACGAGGCGCTCGAGGCAGCCCTCGCCGCCGCCGAGCAGCGCGAGGTCACTCTGCAGGACCAGACGCGCGAGCTGCGCGCCGGCGCCGCCGACGCGCTCGCCGTCCAGGAGCGCGAGGACCAGCTGCAGGAGCAGGTCGCGACCCTGCAGGCCGCGATCGCCGAGGGCCGCGAGTACGAGGCACAGCTCCAGGCCCAGCTCGCCGATCTCCAGACCACCGCGGCCGGCCGCGAGGCCGCGCTGCTGGCCGAGCTCGATCAGGCGCGCGCCGCCGCCGACGCCCCGCTCCCCGATCCCACCACCGTCGAGCCGCCCCTCCCCCGCGTCTACGACCCCGACGACCGCACGCTCCTGGCCCCCGAGGTCCGCCGCGAACGCGTCCTCGTGATGGCCCTCGCGGTCGTCGCCGTCGCCGCGGGCCTGGCCCTCTTCGTGGCCGGCTTCACCGATCTCCTCCACTAGGGTGGTCGTGATGGGTCGCCGCTTGATCACGGTCCTGCTGGCCTGCGCCGCCACCGCGGCGGTCGCTCCCCTGTCCGCCGGCGCCCAGGAGCCATCGACCGGCACGCCCGCCGCCGCCGTCCCCGGAGCCTCCACGGCGGTGCCGGCCACCACCGGCGTCCCGGCGAGCACCGCCGTCCCCGCCACCCCCGCGCCGGCGTCCGCCGCCGCCCCCGCCAATGTCTCCCCGCAGACATCCGGTCAGGCCTCCGACGACGACTCCTCGCTGCCGGTGATCCTGGTCGCGCTGGTGGGTCTCCTACTGCTCCTCACGGCCGCCGTCTGGGGTGCCGCCCGCTGGTGGGCCGCCGAGCCCACCTGGTGGCTGAACGCGCGCCACTCCACGGCCGAAGCGGGCTGGCGCACGAGCGCCGCGTGGGCCGAGTTCCGTGACTGGCTGCGCCTCGGGCGCTAGCCCCGGCGGCCTACACTGAAAGACGTATCCCGAACCTTTTCCCCGTAGTTGCGGGGAAGGTCCCGCCGAGGGGCTTCCGGAGGCACTTTGCCGTCCGACGAGTACGCCACCCTGCTCGACCCCACTTCAAGGTTTTCGAGAGCGCCGCGGGCCGGCGGCGAGGAGGCAGCAGAGCGCATGGAGACAGCACCACAGACGACATTTGCACCGGACGTCAAGGCGGGTCGAGCGCTGAAGGTCGAGCGCTTCTTCACGACCCCGGGCGTCCACCCGTTCGACACGGTCCAGTGGGAGTCCCGCATCGCTGCGGTCGGCTCCTTCCGGCAGGAGAACGTCGAGTTCCCGAGCACGTGGTCGCAGAACGCGACCAACATCGTGGCGCAGAAGTACTTCCGCGGCCAGATGGACACGCCCGCACGTGAGCGCTCGGTCAAGCAGATGATCGGCCGCGTCTCGGGCACGATCGCCGACTGGGGTCGTCAGCGCGGCTACTTCGCGACGGCCGAGGACGGCGACGCCTTCGAGGACGAGCTCACCTACATCCTGCTTCACCAGCTCGCGGCGTTCAACTCGCCCGTGTGGTTCAACGTCGGGTTCGAGGAGCAGCCGCAGTGCTCGGCCTGCTTCATCCTGTCCGTCGAGGACACGATGGACTCGATCCTCGACTGGAACACGCGCGAGGGCCGGATCTTCCGCGGCGGCTCGGGCTCGGGCATCAACCTGTCCAACATCCGTGGCTCGATGGAGCCGCTGAGCAAGGGCGGCACGGCCTCCGGGCCCGTCTCGTTCATGCGCGGCGCCGACTCCTGGGCCGGCACGATCAAGTCCGGCGGCAAGACCCGCCGCGCGGCCAAGATGGTCGTCCTGGACGTCGATCACCCCGACATCGTCGAGTTCATCGAGTGCAAGGCCAAGGAGGAGGACAAGGCCGAGGCGCTGCGCAACGCGGGCTTCGACATGTCCATCGACGGCGACGGCTTCAAGTCCATCCAGTACCAGAACGCCAATAACTCGGTCCGCGTCACGGACGACTTCATGAACGCCGTCGAGGCCGACGGCGAGTGGCGCACGCTGGCCCGCTCCAACGGCCAGCCGATCGGCGAGCCGATGCGGGCGCGCGACCTGATGCGCAAGATCGCCGAGGCCGCCTGGCGCTGCGCCGACCCGGGCGTCCAGTACGACACCATCATCAACGAGTGGCACACCTCGCCGAAGTCGGGGCGCATCAACGCGTCCAACCCGTGCTCGGAGTACATGCACGTCGACGACTCGGCCTGCAACCTCGCGTCGCTGAACCTCATGAAGTTCCGCCGCGCCGACGGCACGCTGGACGTGGAGCGCTTCGAGCGCGCCACCGACGTCGTGTTCCTCGCGCAGGAGATCGTCGTCGGCCCGTCGAGCTACCCGACCGAGGAGATCGGCGTCAACGCCCGCGCGTTCCGCCAGCTCGGCCTGGGCTACGCCAACCTCGGCGCCTACCTGATGGCCAACGGCATGCCGTACGACTCGGACGCCGGCCGCGCGACGGCCGCCGCCATCACGGCGCTGATGACCGGCCGCGCGTACCTGCAGTCGGCCAAGGTCGCCGCGGCGATCGGCCCGTACGAGCGCTACGCGGAGAACCGCGAAGACCACAACAACGTCATGCGCATGCACCGTGACGCGACGGCCCACATCCCGACCGGGACCGGCCGCGACGACACGCTGCTGGCCGCCGCCCGCAAGGTCTGGGACGACGCCGTCGATCTCGGCGAGCGCTACGGCTACCGCAACGCGCAGGCGACGGTGCTCGCGCCGACCGGCACGATCGGTCTGATGATGGACTGCGACACGACCGGCATCGAGCCCGACCTCGCGCTGTCGAAGGCGAAGAAGCTCGTGGGCGGCGGGACGATGCTCATCGTCAACCAGACGGTGCCGATGGCACTCAGAAAGCTGGGCTACTCGGATCCACAGGTGGCCGCGATCATCGACTACATCGACCAGAACGAGACCATCGAGGGCGCGCCCGGCCTCAAGGAATCGCACCTGCCGGTGTTCGACTG
>DASYBY010000421.1:0-7683 GCA_036500525.1 Baekduia sp.
GGGAAACCGGCCAACTGCAGCCGGCGAAGCCGGCTAGGCCTTCGCCTTGATTTTCGCCTTTCCAGGCAGCTTCGGACGCCCGGCGTACTCGGCGATGAACTTCTCCGTGTTGTCGCGGGCGATCGAGTCTGGCACCTGGACGGGCGGGGACTTCATCAGGTAGGAGCTGGGCGCCTCCAGCGGCCCGGAGAGGCCATGGTTCAGCGCGAGCTTCAGGCAGCGGACGGCGTCGATCACGATGCCGGCCGAGTTGGGCGAGTCCCACACCTCGAGCTTCAGCTCGACGTTGAGCGGCACGTCGCCGAAGGCCTGACCCTCCACCCGGATGTGCGCCCACTTGCGGTCGGTCAGCCACGGCACGTAGTCCGAGGGACCCACGTGGACGTCGTCGGCCGGGAGCGTCTCGTCCATGATCGACGTGACGGCCTGGGTCTTCGAGATCTTCTTGGACTCCAGGCGCTCGCGCTCGAGCATGTTGAAGAAGTCCATGTTGCCGCCCACGTTCAGCTGCGAGGTGCGGGCCATCTTCACCCCGCGGTCCGCGAACAGGCGAGCGAGCTGGCGGTGCACGATCGTCGCGCCGACCTGGGACTTGATGTCGTCGCCGATGATCGGCAGGCCCGCCTTCTTGAAGCGCTTGCCCCAATACTCCTCCTGCGCGATGAACACCGGGATGCAGTTCACGAATCCGCAGCCGGCCTCGAGCACCTGCTCGACGTACCACTTGGTCGCCTGCTCGGAGCCCACCGGCAGGTAGGAGACGACGACGTCGGTGCGGGTCGCCTTCAGCACCTCGACGATGTCGACCGTCGGCCCGGGGGCCTTGGTGATCTTCTGCGACAGGTACTTGCCGAGGCCGTCGTGCGTCATGCCGCGGTACACCGGCACGTCGAGCTTCTTGGGGACCTTGTTCGTGAACTTGATCGTGTCGTTCGGCGCCGCCCAGATGGCCTGGGCGAGGTCCTTGCCGACCTTCGTCTTGTTGATGTCGAAGGCGCAGGTGAACTCGATGTCGCGCGGGTGGTAGCCGCCGAGGTCGTTGTGCATGAGACCGGGGATGGTCTCGTTGTGCTCGTCGTCGGCGTAGTGGTAGACGCCCTGCACGAGGGAGTTGGCGCAGTTGCCGACGCCGATGATCGCGACGCGGACCTTGTCGCGCTGGTAGCGCGCGGAGCCGTTGGTGGCGGGGCCCGACTTGGCGGCGGTGATGCCGTTGGTGCCGTTGGTGCTCAAGGGGTATTGCCTTTCTCGAAGTCCGACGTCAACCACCCCGCAGAGGGTCTGCGGTTACAGCGATCCCGTGCGACGCGCCCGGCGCTCAGGCCGTCGCGGCGGGCTCGGTCAGAGCCTTGCGCACGTGGAAGATTCGCTGCAGGACGGTGATCGTGCTCAGTCCCGCGAGGACGTACACGGCGGGGGCAAGCAACTCGAAGTCTGCCAGAGATGCGCCGTTGGCGAACAGCAGGCCGATGCTGAGGATCACGACGCGCACCGCGCGGGTGGCGATCCCGACCTTGCACTCGACCCCCAGCGCCTCGGCGCGGGCCCGGGTGTAGCTGACCATCAGCGACGCGAGGACGGCCACGACGCAGGCCGCGACGGCGAACTCCATGTGGCGCGAGGCGAAGTACGCGGCGACCGTGGTCAGCACGACGCCCTCCTCGATCCGGTCCAGCGTGGAGTCCAGGAACGCGCCGAACGGCGATCCCTTGCCCGACATGCGGGAGTAGCGGCCGTCCAGCGTGTCGCAGACCGACCCGATGATGAACACCAGGCCGGCGAGGAAGAACAGGCGCTCGGCGACCAGGACCGCGGCGCCGACGCAGAGCACGAACCCCGTGAGGGAGATCGTGTTGGGCGTCAGGCGGGACTCGATCAGCCGGTTGCGGACCAGCTCGCGGCGCTCGGTCGCGGCCAGCGGTCGACGGCCGCCACGCGGACTCGATGACTCAGACATGTTGCGGGGACCTTACGCGGTGGCTTTGACGGGCGAGAAGGCCCAGGCCTCTGGGCGCTTCTGGGCGAGCCAGCGAGCGGCGTAGAAGCTGAGGCTCGCGGTGACCGCGCCGAGGACGGCGTCGATCACCCAGTGGTTGCCCGTCGAGACGACGACCCAGACGAGGATCGCCGGGTAGATCGCCCAGAAGATCTTGGCCGGGCGCCACGTGCACATCTGGGCCAGCGACCAGCCGATCAACAGCGCGTTGCAGCAGTGCATCGACGGCACGGCGGCGTACGGGTTGAACAGCGCGTTGACCTTGACGTCGTTGTGGTCGACGCCGGTGTAGTTCGAGACCGTGTCCTGGAAGCCCAGCTCGGGGAAGAACCGCGGCGGCGCGACCGGGTAGAGCAGGTAGCCCACCAGCGCGATCGCCATGCCGACGATGAACATGTTCCGCACGAAGTAGAAGCGCTCGTTGTGGAACAGGTACATGTAGATCAGCGCGGCCAGGCAGATCGTCGTCTGGGCGTTGATGTAGATCCAGCTCGCCACGTCGGAGGCGAAGCTCCAGCCGTTCGTCCACGTCTGCACCGTCGGCTCGACGAACAGGCCGGTGGCCTGCTCGATGCTGACCAGATCACGTGCGTGCTGGAAGGCAGTGGCCGCTCCCTGAGGATCGTCGATGGCCCCACGCGTCAAGCGATACGCGTAGTAGGCGGCGGCGAACAGGAAAATCTGACGGAGCACGTCGAGCGGACCGTGCGGGAAGACCCTGCCCATGAGTCGTGTGAGACCGACTGGCATGGAACGTTCGATCCTAGCGGTGCTCATACCTCCCACGCAGTAGGGGTGCCCACACCTAACAGGCCCTAACCCGGTGAGCCGCGCGAGTGCGGACAGGCCCTGCCAACGGCGTTTCTGCGGGTCATCGCGTGCAGCGGGGGCTCGTCGCGTGGACCCGCGAGAGCGCGAAATCCGTGGCGATCCGCACATGGCCGGGCGCCCTGATCGTCAGCGCCGTCCAGTCGCCGGCGGGCGCCACGCAGCCCTGGCCGCGCACGATCCGCCAATACGGGGTGAAGCGCACGCGCACGACGACGCGACCGGCGCGCGGCACGTCGAGGTCCAGCGTGTCGCTGTCCATCGCGGTCACCCGAGCCCCGGCGCCGCTCGCCAGGGGCGCGGCGTTCGCGACCTCGTAAATGCGCCAGTGCGCGTCGTGGAACACCTCGTGGAGGTAGGACGGCTGCGTACGCACGAGCGCGGCCTCGGCGGCGGCCGAGTAGTCCAGCGGCGCGTCGGCCAGCGCGACGTAGCGCACGGCGTTGTCGTCCAGCCAGCGGCGGTAGCGCGCGGGCGTCAGCGGCGCGTCACCGTAGAACAGCGGGTTGACCTTGCGGTCGAGCTGCCGCTCCCAGCCGCGGGCGAGCGGGACGTGCGGCGCGACCTGCGCCGACTCCTGGTGGTTGTCGGTGAACGGGATCTCAATGCGGAACGGATCGCCCGGCCGCGTCGTCAGGAACCGCAGCATCCCGTCGTAGTACGCGGCGTGCGTCGAGGCGTCGCGCGAGGCGAGCACCGCGTCGTTGATCGGCGACGAGACCTGCCAGTAGGCGAGCGGCAGCAGGAGCAGCAGGACCGTGCGGCGGCGGTCGGGCCACAGCGCCAGCGCGACCAGCGGGCCGGCGAACAGCGCGCCGAGGCGCACCGCGTTGCCGCCCATCGGCGACGTGATCGCCGCGCTGACCACCAGCAGCAGCGCGTACAGCGCCACGCCCAGGCGCAGCGTCTTCTGCGGGCCGGGCAGCACGGCGAGAACGAGGAGCGTCGCCGCCAGCGACGGCCAGAACGCCGAGGCCGCGAACGGGAAGTCGCCGCCCTCGGGGAAGAGGACCGTCAGGACCAGTGCGGGGGCGAGCGTCGCGGCGCACAACAGCGCGGTCGTGGTCCACCGGCGGTGCGTGACGCCCCAGGCGACGAGGCCGAGCGCGAGGAACGCCGCGGCGACCGGGCTGGCGAGCGCGGTCAGCGCGCCCGCCAGCGCGCACAGCCACAGGCGCCCGCGGGCCAGCGCCAGCACGGCGAGCAGGCCGAAGGCGAGGCCGAGGGCGAAGGTCAGCCGGCCGGTGACCAGCGAGACCGCGGTCGCGGTGGCGAACCACAGCGCGGCGGGCCGGCCCTGCTCGCCCCGCAGATGCAGCGCCAGCCGCTCGAACGCCCAGGCCGCGAGGACCGCCGACAGCGCGCCGGCCAGCCGCGTCCCGATGAGCGCCGCCAGCGGCGGGAAGATGACCGAGTAGGCCGGGACGTGGTGCCCGGCGTACCAGCCGTTGTCCCACAGCGTCGGACCCGCGTGCTCGAACAGCCAGGTCCGGTAGTCCTGGGCCGCGAGGTCCGCGCTCGGGGGATCGAGCACGAGGTAGATCGCGGCGAGGAGCGCAGCGAGCAGCCAGGCGGGGAGACGACGGCGACCCAAGGTCGCCGCAGCGTAGGGACTGGGCGTCGGCTAGGAGCTGAAGTCGGCCGTGATGGCGTTGCCGGCCTGGGTGCCCATCGAGCCGTAGACGCGGCCGATGCCGACGCGGCGAAGGGCCCCGTTGAGCAGCACGGCGCGGTGCGGCGCGGAGTTCATCCAGAGGCTGACGACCATCTTGCCCGAGGCGCCCGAGCCGTCGGGCGCCCAGGCGAGCGTCTCGCCGTACTGGCGGTGCTTGCCGGCGCGGCGCAGGCGCGAGCTGAAGGTGGAGCCGTTGAACGAGCTGTGGCTGAGGACGTCGTGCTGCAGCATCTCGTCGGAGTGCGTGCGGGCGACGCGGGTCAGCGGCTTGGTCAGCTTGACGGCGTGCAGGTGATGGCTGCGGCGCACGCGGTTGATCTCGCGCACGATGACGGTCTCGGCCGACACCTTGGCGGCGGTGGCGTGGGCAGGCGGGGGAAGGGGTACGGGCATGGCTCGGTCTCCTGGTCCGGTGGTGCGGAACGGGGGAACGGGCGGTCCTTGCCCGCATCGGTCTCGGTCACGGCAGGGGGCGTTTGCGGACATCCCCTGTCGTCGGCGTGGACCTTATCCACCACTGGAGATCGACGCCATCCCCCGGCGCTGGATCACTGCAAGATCACGACCGCGCGACGCCTGGAAGTACCGTACGCGTCCGATGCGAATCCTCTGTGTGGGAGAGGCGCTCGTGGAGCTCATCTGCGAACGCCCGGTGGCCTCGATGGCCGAGGCCGATGCGTTCGTTCCGCATGTCGGCGGGGCGGCCACCGGCGTGGCGATCACCGCCGCACGGCGCGGCGCGGACGTCGCGCTGGCCGGCGGCGCGGGCGACGACACGTGGGGGCGCTGGCTGCAGGACCGCCTGGAGGCCGAGGGCGTCGGGACCGACCACTTCGTGCGCTCGCCCGGCACCGCGACGCCGGTGGCCTTCGTCACGGTCGACGCCGGCGGGGAGCCCTCCTCCACCGTCTACGGCGAGCGCGCCCCGCTGGCCGCGCTCGGCGACCGCCTGCTCGACGCCGTCGACGCGGCCGACGCCTTGTTCTTCTCCTCCGTGACGCTGGTCGACGAGGCCGAGCGCGCGCTGACGCTCGCCGCCCGCGACCACGCGCGCGCCGCGGGCAAGCCGGTCATCCTCGATCCCGACCTGCGCGCCGACCGCTGGCGCTCGACCTCGGCCGCGGTCGAGATCGTCGGCGGCCTGGTCGAGGGCTCGTTCCTGGTCAAGGCCAACGAGGCCGAGGCGCGCGCGCTCACCGGTGAGCTGGAGGTCGAGGGCGCGGCGGCATCGCTGCTGGCCGCGGGCGCCCAGCACGTGGTCATCACCCTCGGCGCCGACGGCGCGCTGCTGCGCGGCGGCGGCGTGGACCGCACGGTGCACGGCGTGCCCGCCACGGCCGTGGACACCACCGGCGCCGGCGACGCGGTCACCGGCGTGCTCCTCGCCGCGCTGGCCCGCACCGGCTTCTACCCCGCCGCGCTGGCCGCGCAGCTGCCCGACGCCGTCGCCGAGGCCGCGCGCGCCACCGAGCGCTACGGCGCGCTGGCGCGGTGAGCCCGGACCTCCCCACGATCCCCCGCCCGGAGTGGCGCGCCCCGCGCCGCCCGCGGGTCGCCCGGCTGCGCGAGCAGCTCCAGACGGTCTACGGCGTTCCGTGCGCGCCGCCGCACGAGGACCCGCTGGCCGAGCTGGTGTTGACCGTGTTGTCGCAGTCGACCAACGACCGCAACCGCGACGTCGCCTTCCTGCGCCTCCGTGACCGCTTCGACACCTGGGACGCCGTGCGCGACGCGCCGGTCCCCGAGGTCGAGGAGGCGATCCGGCCCGGCGGGATCTCGAAGGTCAAGTCCCAGCGGATCCACGACATCCTGGTCGCGATCGACGACAACAACCCGGTCGACGGCCTCGACCTGGGGTGGATGCGCGACGAAGAGGTCCCGGTCTCCCGCGACTTCCTCTGCGCGCTGCCCGGCGTCGGGCGCAAGACCGCCGCGTGCGTGCTGCTGTTCTCCTACGGGTTGCGCGACATCCCCGTCGACACGCACGTCTCGCGCGTTGGCATGCGCCTGCACCTGCTGCGCCCCGGCGCGCCGTTCGAGGAGCTGCACGACGCGATGCTTGCGCTGACCCCGCCCGGCGCCGAGCTGGAGTTCCACATCAACCTGCTGCGCCACGGCCGGCGCACCTGCCACGCGCAGCGCCCCGCCTGCGCGTCCTGTCCCCTGAGGAGATCATGTCCCTCGAAACACCTGATGGAGCTGCGATGACCACCCCGCCGCGCGTGGCCCTCGCCACCTGCGCGTACTTCCCCGACGGCGACGAGGACGACGCCGGCCTGCCCGCCGCGCTCGGCGGCACCTTCGTGATCTGGGACGACCCCGCGGTCGACTGGGACGCCTACGACCTCGTCGTCGTGCGCTCGACCTGGGACTACTCGACCCGGCGCGACGACTTCCTGGCGTGGGCGCAGCGCCTCGGGCCGCGCCTGGTCAACCCGGCCGCGATCCTGGCCTGGAACACCGACAAGCGCTACCTGCACGAGCTGGCCGACGCCGGGCTGCCGGTCGTGCCGACCGCGCTGGTCGAGCCCGGCGAGACGTTGGAGCCGCCGGAGGGCGAGTACGTCGTCAAGCCGACGGTCTCCGCCGGCTCGCGCGACACCGCGCGCTTCCGCTCCGACGTGCCCGGCGACGCCGACCGCGCCACCGCGCTGGCCGCCGCGATCCACGCCTCGGGCCGCGCCGCGATGGTCCAGCCCTACATCGCCTCGGTCGACGCGCGCGGCGAGACCGCGATGCTCTGCTTCGGCGGCACGTTCTCGCACGCGATCCACAAGGGCGCGCTGCTGAGCCCCGGCCAGGAGCCGACCAGCGAGGTCTTCGCGCCCGAGACCATCGAGGCGCGCACGCCGACCGAGGCCGAGCGGGCGGTCGCCGACCGCGTCGTCGCCTGGGTCGGCGAGCGCTTCGGCGGAGCGCCGGCCTACGCGCGCGTCGACCTCGTCGAGGACGCCACCGGGGCGCCCATGGTGCTCGAGCTGGAGCTGACCGAGCCGTCGCTCTTCTTCGCACATGCGTCCGGCGCCGAGGAGCGCTTCGCGGACGCGGTGAAACATCTACTACACTGTCGCTGAGATTTTCACCGCAGCACCTGAGCAGACACGAACGGGAGACCACACCACATGGGCAAGACCATCGGCATCGACCTCGGCACGACCAACTCGTGCATGGCCGTCCTCGAGGG
>DASYBY010000422.1:0-7856 GCA_036500525.1 Baekduia sp.
CGGCCTGAAGGCGCGCACGATGCGCGAGCACGACTACGCCACGTTCTTCAAGACCGAGCACATGCTCAAGGACGTCCGCCTCTGCCTGGAGGAGGCCCAGGCCGCCGGCGTGCCGTTCCCGGCGGCCAGCAGCGCACGCGATGCGCTGGTCGCCGCGGTCGGCCGGGGCTACGCCGAAGCCGACTTCTCGTCCTTCGTGGAGGCGTTCGAGGGGATGGCCGGTCTGCGCATCGGCGACGATTGACCGCACACTGACGTTCATTTGAGCGGCAACGCGCCAGGTTTGTACGCATGAATACCGCTGGTTAGCAGGAAGATTTTGGGATCTTCACATCGCGTGCGACAATCGGTGTCTCTCCCGCCGTGTCCCCGGGGTATTCGGTGATGCGCGGGATTTCTGTCGTCACTTACCTCTGAACCCCTTCCTATGCCTATTGCAATCAAGGAATGGGCGGTCACCGTCCGAGCGCTCGCCGAAGGCGAGCAGCTTGTCACCCTGCGTAAGGGTGGCGTGGGCGAGCCGAGTCGCAACTTCAGCCTCGAGCATGACCGCTTCTTCCTCTACCCGACGTTTGATCACCAGCGCTACGACTTGGTGCGGGACTCGCACCAGCCGGAGCTCCGCCGCGCTCTCGAAGAGGGCGTATGGCCGGATGGTGAGCCCCCGCTTCACGCACTGACGCGTGATGGCGGCATCGGCCAGCCCGACCGCGTGCGCATCCGCGCATGGGCCGAGGTGGCCGCCAGCTGGACGATCACCGACCCCCGTTCCGTCGGTGAGCTGTCCCCCTATTACGTGTGGACGACCGACTACGCCGAGAAGCGCCTGGCGTGGAAGCGTCGTCACCCGTTGCACGTCGTCCTCCTGCGCACCTACCGCATTCCGCGGCCGGTCACCGTGCGGGTCAAGGACGAGTTCGGTGGCTGTAGGTCGTGGCTGGAGATCACGCGCGACCTGCCGTTCGAAGGAACGCCGGTGCTGTCGGACGACGAGTTCGATCGTGCCGCTGAGCAGATCGCCGAGATCTGCGATGCGCGTGTCCCCGCGCTGGTCTAGCCACTGACCGAGCTTCATCCTGAGGAGCGGCGGCGAGCGTACGAGCAGGTCGCCGCCGCTTCGAAGGTTCTCATCATCGGCATCGGTGGCGGCGGTGACGTCGTCGGGGCACTCGCGTTCGCCGAGGCCGCGCGCGCCCTGGGCACCGACGCAGCCGTCGGCGGCCTCACCTGGGAGCGCCGTCCCGTCGATCCGCTGCCCGGCCCGCGCCGGCTGACCGAGATCACCGGCGCCCAGCCGCTGCACGCCACCGTCGCGCTCGCGGGTCCGGAGACGGCGGGCCCCGGCGGCTTCCGGTTCTGCGAGTCGGGCATGTCGGCGTTCCTCGGCGAGCCCGTCGTGCTCGTCGATCCGAACCCCGGCCCGGCCGCCATCGCCGCCGGACTCGACGCCGCCGCGGCGCACCTCGGGTGCGACCTGGTGGTGTTGCTCGACGTCGGCGGCGACGTCCTCGCCCACGGCCACGAGCCCGGCCTCGCCAGCCCGCTGGCCGACGCCACCGTCCTCTCGGCCGCGCTGCAGATGCAGACGCCGACCATCGGCGCCGTCTTCGGCATCGGCTGCGACGGCGAGCTGACGCCGGCCGAGGTGCTCGAGCGCCTGCGCGAGGTCGCGGCCGCCGGCGGCGACCTCGGCGACCTCCCCCTCCCCGCTGCGGCGATCGCGCGTGTCGAGGCGTCGCTGGCCCACGTCGTCACCGAGGCCAGCGCGATGGCCCTGCGCTGCGCCCGCGGCGAGACCGGCCGCGTCGCGATCCGTGGCGGCCGCCGCACCGTTCCGCTCACCGCCGACGGCGGCCGCATCGTCTGCTTCGACCCACTGGTGACCATCAACAGCGCCGCGCGGCTCGCCGTGGCCGTCGCCGGCGCGGCCGATCTGGAGGCCGCCCAGGCCATCCTCACCGGCCTCGGCGTGTGGACCGAGTTGGACTACGAACGGGAAGCGGCGCACAGCAACGACACATAGCTCTATCTTCTGGGGTGGGTCAGCACTCACTGGGGAGGAGAGCTGGATGAAGGGTCCAAACATCGCCACGCTCGTCGCGGTCACCGCGGCGTCGATCGCGCTCGCCGCGCCGGCCGCTCAGGCCGCCGCACCGGTCACGCCGTACGCCACCGACGACTACGGCGGCGGCGGCTACCACGACGTGCTGCCGCCGGGCACCAACGGCCTGGCCAACCTGCTGCAGCTCGGGACGTTCCTGACGACCGGCGCGCGCCCGGCGCACAACGACGACCAGCTGGGGATGTACTCCGACCTGGCCAAGGCGACACCCGGCCTCACCGCCGACACGCTCCCCCAGTACTTCAAGGACTCCACCTTCGGGGTGCGCGACGGCGACGCCGCGAGCACCGTGAGCCCGCGCGACGACGTCACGATCGTCCGCGACAAGGGCTACGCGGTCCCCCACATCTACGCCACGACGCGCAGCGGCGCGCTCTTCGGCGAGGGCTACGCGGCTGCCCAGGACCGCCTCTTCTTCATCGACGTGCTGCGCCACCTCGGCCGCGCGCAGCTGTCCTCGTTCGCCGGCGGCGCGCCCGGCAACCGCGAGATGGACCAGGAGCAGTGGGCGCTGGCGCCCTACACCGAGGCCGACCTCCAGCACCAGATCGACCAGTTCGACGACCTCTACGGCGCCGAGGGCCGGCAGCTGCAGACCGACCTGAACGACTACGTCGCGGGCGTCAACCGCTACATCGACGAGGCCAAGCTCGACCCCACCAAGATGCCCGGCGAGTACGCCGCGCTCGGCCGCGTCCTCGGCCCCGACAAGTGGAAGGGGACCGACGTCATCGCCACCGCGTCGCTGGTCGGCGCGATCTTCGGCAAGGGCGGCGGGCAGGAGCTCGGGATGGCGCAGTTCCTTCAGCGCCTGCAGGATCGCTTCGGCGACACCGCGGGCCGCAAGCTCTGGTACCAGCTGGCCGCCTTCGACGATCCCGACGCGCCGACGACGGTCAAGCAGGGGCGCTTCGACTACCAGCAGCCGGTCGACAAGCCGGCCAAGGGCGGCGAGGTGCTGCCCGACGACGGCTCGCTGGAGACCGAGCCGATCGTCGTCGCCGGCACCGACAAGCCGGGCGCCGCGACCGCGCCGACCACGCCGAGCACCGGCACCGGCGCCACCTCGTCCACGCCCGCGCCGGCGCTCCCGTCGATCCCCGGCCTGCCGCCCCTGCCGAGTGTCGACGTGCCCGGCCTCGTCCAGCCGGTGACCGACGTCATCGGCGCGATCGTCGGCCTGCTGCCCTCGGGCGGCGACGGCGGCGGGCTCGGAGGCCTGCTCGCGCTGCCCAAGGCCAACTCCAACGCCCTGGTCGTCTCGGCCGCCAAGTCGCAGTCGGGCCACCCGCTGGCCGTCTTCGGCCCGCAGGTCTCCTACTTCTCGCCGGAGATCCTGATGGAGCAGGACGTCCACGCCCCGACGATCGACGTGCGCGGCGCCGCGTTCCCCGGCGTCAACATGTTCGTCGAGCTGGGCCACGGCCGCGACTACGCGTGGTCGGCGACCTCGGCCGGCCAGGACATCATCGACACCTTCGCGGTGCCGACCTGCCAGGACTCCATGCACTACCGCTTCCGCGGGCTGTGCCTGCCGATCGAGGTGCTGGACCGCAAGAACACGTGGTTCCCCAACCTCGCCGACCAGACGGCGCCGGGCACCCAGACGCTGCGCACCCTGCGCACGAAGCTCGGCCTCGTCCGCGCGCGCGGCACGGTCAAGGGCAAGCCGGTGATCTTCACGTCGCTGCGGACCACCTACATGCACGAGGTCGACTCGGCCCGCGGGTTCTCGGACTTCAACGACCCCAACAAGGTCCACGACGCCCAGAGCTTCCAGCGCGCCGCCTCCAAGGTGGGCTACACCTTCAACTGGCTCTACACCGACGACAAGGACACCGCCTACTTCAACTCGGGCAACAACCCGGTGCGGGCACCCGGGACGACCGGCCAGCTGCCGATGTCCCCCGCCAACACGTGGAAGGGCTGGAACCCGGAGACCAACGTCGCCGACTACACGCCCTTCGACCAGCACCCGCAGGTCGTCAACCAGGACTACATCACCTCCTGGAACAACCGCCAGGCCCAGGGCTTCGCGGGCGCCGACTCCAACCTGTTCAGCTCGGTGTTCCGCTCGCAGATGCTCGATCGCCAGCTCGACAAGCGGCTGGCCGGCGGCGCGAAGCTGACGCTGCCCAACCTCGTCGACGCGATGGAGGAGGCCGGCACGACCGACCTCCGCGGCCAGGAGGACCTGCCGCTGGCGCTGAAGGTCATCGGCACGCCCAAGGACCCGCAGCTGCGCGACGCCGTCGCGACGCTGAAGGCCTGGGTCGCCTCCGGCACGCAGCGCCGCGACAAGGACGGCGACGGCACCTACGACCACGCCGACGCCGTGCGGATCATGGACGCGTGGTGGCCGAAGTGGCTGCAGGCGGAGTTCGAGCCGACGCTCGGCAAGACGATCTTCGACACCCTGCCCCACCAGCAGGACAACAGCCCCAACAACGATGGCGACCATCTCGGCTCGGCCTACCAGGAGGGCTGGTACGGCTACGCGGCCAAGGACCTCAAGACGGTCCTCGGCGAGCCGGTCAAGCAGAAGTACGCCAAGACGTTCTGCGGCAAGGGCGATCTCGCCACGTGTCGCAAGGCGCTGCGCCAGTCGCTGAAGGCGGCCATCGCCGTCCCCGCGTCCCAGCTGTACTCGGGCGACCCGACCTGCGTCGCCGCCAAGCGCGACGGCGACCAGACCTGCTTCGACGCCGTCAGCTTCCGCGCCCTCGGCGCGGTGACCCAGCCGCTGATCCCGTGGATCAACCGGCCCACCTACCAGCAGGCGGTGGAGATCCCGTCACACCGCCCGCGCTAGGCGGGCGGCCGGCCGCTCACGCCTTCAACACGAACGCCACCTCGTCGACGAAGCACCAGCTCCAGTCCTCGCCCGGCTCGGCCGAGCGGATGATCGGATGCTCGGTGGCGGCGAAGTGCGCGGTGGCGTGGCGGTTGGGCGAGTCGTCGCAGCAGCCGATGTGGCCACAGCTCTGGCACATGCGCAGGTGCACCCACGTGCCGCCCATGGCGAGGCATTCCTCGCAGCCGGGGATCGCGTCGGGAAGTTCGAGGACCTCGACGGTGTCGAGGTGCGTGCAGGTCTCGGCCATGGCCTCAGGCTACGGCCTTCAGATGCGCCCAGGCCTCCGGATTGGCCTTCAGCCAGTCCGGGAGGTCCTGGGCGGGGTGGCCGGCGATCCGGTCGACGGTGTCGGAGACGACGTCCATCTCGCCGGTGCCGACCGCCACGTAGGACGTGATCCAGCCGTCCTTCTCGAAGTCGGCGGCCGGCAGGTGCGCGCGGGCCTCGTAGGCCTCCTGCACCCCCTGGTTGCGGAACTTGATCTCGCGCCCGGTCACCGCGCTCAGCTGCTCGGCGGCCCAGGCGAAGGTGTGCGCCTCGCGGCCGGTCAGGTCGTAGGCCTGCCCGTCGTGCTCGCCGCCCTCGGCGCGCAGAACCGCGGTGGCGACGTCGGCGACGTCGTCGCGCGAGACCCACGCGATCCGCCCCTCCCCCGCCGGCCCGCGGATCGTGCCGTCGTCGCCGACCAGCAGCGGGACGTAGTCCAGGTACTGGCTGTTACGCAGGAAGGTGTAGGCCATGCCGCTCTCGCGGATCAGCTGCTCGGTGGCGTAGTGGTCCTGGGCGAAGGTGAACGTCGCGTCGGGATCCGGGTTCAAGAACGACGTGTAGACGATGCGCCGCACGCCCGCGGCGACCGCCGCCTGGACGGCCTCGGCGTGCTCGACGACCCGGCGGTCGGACTCGCGCGCGGAGACCAACAACATGGTCTCGGTGCCGCGCAGCGCCTCGACCATCCCGGCCGTGTCGCGGTAGCCGGCGGGCCCGATCTGCACGATGTCGGCGCCGACCACGGCGGGCGCCGCCGCGAGGTCGCGGACGATCAGCCGCTGCGCGCGATGGTGCGCGCCGAGCCGGGCGGCGACGCGACGGCCGATCCCGCCCGACGCGCCCGTCACCGCGATCGGGATCCCCGTCTGACTCATACCAGCAGCTCCGTTCCGATCCAGGCGATGAGCGCGACGAGCGCCACCGCCGCCAGCAGTCCGCCGAGGATCCTCGCCGGCCGGTCGACGCCCGAGGCGCCGGGTTCGTCGCTCAGCAGCTCGGCCTGCAGCAGCACCTCGCGCGCGACCTCCAGCCCCGAGCGGGGCACCATCACGTCGCGCCGCCCCGCGGCGAGCATGTCGGGCACGTCGAAGCCCGCCGAGCGGCGCAGCATCGACGGGACGCCCTCCTCCAGCAGCATCCCCTGGATGAACTCCGCCTCGGTCTGGTTGCGACCGCTGGCGACGAAGCGCAGCTCACCCTCGGCGAGCTGCGGCTTGATCTTGCGGGCGCGCTCCTGGGCCGCGGTCGTCGGCTCCTCGCGGGCGCCCGCGTAGATCAGGGGCATCCCGCAGTCGCGGCAGAACCGCTCCTCCGAGGCGTGTGGGGTGGCGCAGGACGGGCAGACGAGGGGGTCAGACCCCGGCATCCACGCGCACCTCGACCTCGCTGGCCACGCCGCCGGCGATGCGCCAGTTGCGAATCTCGGGCTCGTCGTCCTTGAGGCCGACGATCAGCCAGTCGACACCGGGCCACTGCGCGGCGAAGTTCATGTCGGTCTCCGACGGCTGCGGGGCCGAGCGGGTGTGCGAGTGGTAGATGACCGCGCCACCCTCGTCGAAGGCGTTGCCCATGGCGAGGACCGCCTTGGGCTCCATGTCGAAGCGGTACGGGCTGTGGGCGAGGTTCTCCACCTCGACCACCTCGACGGCGCGATCGCCGTCGAGCACGATGTAGCCGCAGCACTCCGCCGGCTTCTCACGCTGGGCGTGGTCGACGATCTGCTGCAAAAGGTCCGGGGCGATCTGCATCACCCGGGACCCTAGCGACCGCTCGGAGCTACTCGCTCTTGACGGCGGGACGGTCGAGCGGCTCGCCCGTCATCGCGTCGAAGCGGGGCGCGGCGGCCTCGCTGCGCAGGGCGGGACGCTCGGCATCATCGGGATGGTCGCCGCTGAGCGAGTCCTTGAACTCGCGCATCCCCTTGCCCATGGCGCGCCCGGCTTCGGGCAGCTTCTTCGGGCCGAGGACGATCAGGGCGATGACCAGGATGACGAGAAGTTCGGGTACACCGACGCCAGGCATGACTTCAGGCTAGCGCCTTACCACCACACCGTCGAATCGAGGTTGGCGACCTCGTCGACGGGCAGCGTGTAGATCCCCGAC
This sequence comes from Baekduia sp., assembly GCA_036500525.1. Lineage (GTDB taxonomy): Bacteria > Actinomycetota > Thermoleophilia > Solirubrobacterales > Solirubrobacteraceae > Baekduia. The sequence goes on from DASYBY010000422.1 coordinate 7,353, forward strand.
GACAGGTACTTCCATCCGTCGTCGCACACGATGAACACCACGTTGCCCTCGTCGAGCTCGCCCGCGATGCGCACGGCGATCGAGGCGATCGCGCCCGACGAGACGCCGGCGAAGATGCCCTCCTCGTCGAGCAGCTTGCGCGTCCAGACGATGGCGTCGCGGTTGGTGACGAAGATCTTCCGGTCCAGGACCGAGAGGTCGATGATCGGCGGGATGAAGCCGTCGTCGAGGGAGCGCAGGCCCTGGACGGGCTCGCCCTGCATGGGCTCGGCCGCGACGATCTTGACCGCGTCGCCGAGCTCCTCCTTGAAGCGCCGGCCGTTGCCCATCAGCGTGCCGCCGGTGCCGAGGCCCGCGACGAACGCGGTGATGTTGCCGTCGAGCTCCTCGAGGATCTCGACCGCCGTGCCCTCGTAGTGGGCCCGCGGGTTCGCGGGGTTCCCGTACTGGTAGGGCATGTAGTACGTCGGGTCGGCCTCGGCCATCTCCAGCGCCATGGCGACC
>DASYBY010000423.1:0-10195 GCA_036500525.1 Baekduia sp.
AGCTGGGCGCCGATCCCGCCCTCCCCCTCGTGCTCGGCGCCGGCGACGGGCCGCTGGCCAACCTCGGCGTCGGCGCCGTGCGCCCCGGCGTGGCGGCCTGCTCGATCGGCACGTCGGGCGCGCTGCGCCTGACCGTCGAGCGGCCGGTGGTCGACCGGGCCGGGCGGGTGTTCTGCTACGCCTTGACCCCGGGGCGCTGGGTCGTCGGCGGGGCCATCAACAACGGCGGCGTCGTGCTGCAGTGGGCGGGCGACGCGCTCGCGTCCGAGCTCGGCGACCACGCCGAGGAGCAGCTGCTGAAGATCGCCGCGCAGGCGCCGCCGGGCAGCGACGGCCTGCTGATGCTCCCCTACCTGCTGAGCGAGCGCGCCCCGCACTGGAGCACGCTGCCGCGCGGCGCCTACGTCGGGCTCACGCGCGCGCACCGCCGCGAGCATCTCGTGCGCGCCGCGCTGGAGGGCGTCTGCCAGCAGCTCGCGCTCGTGCTCGCCTCGCTGCGCGACGCGGGCAACGAGATCCACGAGATCCGCGCCACCGGCGGCTTCGCCCGCAGCCCGCTGTGGCGACAGATCCTCTGCGACGCGCTGGGCTTCGGCATCGGCTTCCCGGAGAACCACCAGGGCTCGGGGTTCGGCGCGGCGCTGCTGGGGATGGAGGCCCTGGGGATCGTCGCGTCGATCGACCGCGCCGCCGACCTCATCGCGCTCGACGAGATCCGCACGCCCGACCCCGACGCCGCAGCGGTCTACGCCGCCACGCTGCCGATCTTCTACGCGCTCTACGGCGCGCTGACGCCGGCCTTCCGGGCGCTGCGCGACCTCGGCTGAGCGCTGCAAGAACCCCTGCAGGGGGCAGGGGTTGGCGCCGCTACGGTGACGGCCCGGCGCTTCCGCGCCGCCGCCGTGCCGCATGTCTCGCCGCCTTCTCGGAACCCGTGGGCTCGTCACGCTCGCCGCTCTGCTCGCGGTCGGGCTCGCCGCCGCATGGACGCTCGCCCCGCGCGAAGCCCGTGGCGCCAGCGAGAGCCGGCTGCGCTCGACGATCCAGTCGGGCAAGACGCGCGAGCGCGCGCTGGTCTCCGCCGCCGCCCACCTCGCCGAGCTGGAGCGCCAGAGCGAGCGCGAGGTCGCGATCATCGACGGGCGCCTCGCCGACGCGCAGGCGCAGCTGTCGGCCTCGCAGACGCGGCTGGCCACCACGCAGCAGCGGCTGCACGACGAGCAGACCCGGCTCGCCCGCCTGCGCAAGCGGCTCGCGCAGTCGCGGAGCCAGCTGACCGAGCTGCTGCGCCAGCGCTACATGGGCACCAAGCCCGACCTGGTCTCGGTCGTCCTGGACTCCAACGGCTTCGCCGACCTGCTCGAGCGCATGGACTTCCTCAAGCGCGTCGAGGACACCGACACCGAGATCGTCTCGGTCGTCCGCCACGCGCGCACCGACGCCGACCACGAGGCCAAGCTCCTCGCCGCGCTGGAGGTCAAGCGCCGCGCCGCGACCGCCGAGGTGCAGCGCGAGCGCGACGCGCTGGCCGGCATGGAGGCCGCGGCGCAGCAGCGCCGCGCCGCCGTCACCCAGGCGCACGCCGCCCGGATCGCCGCGCTGCACGCCACGCGCGCCGGCCGCCGCTCGGCCGAGCACACCCTGTCGCGCCTGCTCGCGGCCCGCGCCCGCGCGGCGACCCAGACCGCCGGCCCCGGCGGCCCGTGGTCGATCCCGTGGGCGATCGTGCAGTGCGAGTCCGGCGGGCAGAACCTGCCGCCCAACAGCGCGGGCGCGTCGGGCTTCTACCAGATGATGCCGGCGACCTGGGCGGGCCTCGGCGGCTCGACGCCCAACGCCTACCAGGCCTCCAAGGCCGAGCAGGACCGGCTCGCCAGCAAGCTCTGGAACGGCGGAGCGGGCGCGTCGAACTGGGTCTGCGCGGCGCTCGTCGGCGTGATCTAGGGCCTAGGGCCGCCCGCCGAAGCGGATCGTCGTCTTGGCGCGCTTGCCCTTCAGCTCGGTCGTGTAGACCGACACCTTCATGTCGATCGGCTGCGCACCGCTGAGGCCGGAGAGGCGGCGGCGGCCGGCGGCCCGGAGGGCGTCGCTGGGCACGATCGCGCCGCGGCTCAGCCCGACGCGGATCGACTGCGCCCCACCGCGGCCCGGCACGTGAACGGTCAGCTTCCCGGAGCGGCTCAGCGACCACTGGCTCCGGCCCAACCGCTTGCGGTCGACCCGGACGACCACGCCGCGCAGCCCCTTCGCGGTCGGCCGGCCGGCCAGCCCCTTGGGCAGGACGATCGTCGCGCGCCGCAGCGCGTGGGCGCTGCTCGGCGGGCGGCCGATGGTGATGGACATGCGCGGCGCCGACGTCGAGATCCCCGACGCGGCGGCGCTCAGCAGCGCGCCCTTGCGGCAGGCCGCGGCGTCGAGCACCGGCTGTTGGATGCTCGTCTGCCCGCTCTGGCCCTTCAGCGTCGCGTCCGACGGCGCGTACTCGGTCGCGCACAGGTCCGCGGCGGCGGTGAACGGCCCGGGCTTGCCGGGCTTGGCGCCCGCCACGTCGAGCCGGAACTCGCTGAGCGGCACGTCGGGCAGGTTGGTGAAGTGCACCTCCAGCCGGCCGCCCTCCGGGCTCAGGCGCAGCTGGCCGTCGAGCCGGATCGAGACGCCCGGGGCCTTGAGCACCGTGCTCAGGTAGGGCAGCTCCACGCCGGGCTCCTCGGGCGCGGGCGCGCCGACGTCGGAGAGGTAGACCGGGCCGGTGAGCTTGTCCTTCAACAACGGGCTGGTGGCCGTCGCGGTGCCGAGGCGCGCGTTGGGCGGGCACGCGTCGGCGGCCAGCTGCCCCGACGAGCAGATGCCGCTGGCCAGGGCGGCCGGGTTGGGCAGCAGCCCGCCGGTGACGAGCAGCGTGACGTCCTTGAGCGCCGCGTCGGTCGCCGGCTTGGTGATGTCGGTGGTGAACGGCGGCTGCGAGCCCGGCGCCTTGATGCTGGGGTCCTCGATGCTCGTCGACACCTTCGGGCGGAACTTCAGCCGATCGCACGCCGTGGCCTGGAACGGGCCGCTGCCGGAGCCGACGGTGCCGTCGGCGCCGGTCATCGTGACGTCGAAGGTGCGCGCGTCGCACCCCGACGGGTTCATCATGAAGCCCTTCTTGTCGATCGTCATCTGCAGATGGCGCAGCCCGAGCGGGAAGCCCTTGAAGGCGTCCGGCAGCGCGGCGGCGACGTGCACGCGGCCGTCGGTCTTGCCGAGCGTGAGGGTGTTGGCCAGCGTGAACGTCCCGAGGTCGATCGGGCCGACCTTGACCGGGATGTCGAGCCAGAGGCGGGCGATCGCCGTCGACGTGCCCGTGCCGAGGTAGACGTTGCCCTTCAGCCCGACGGTCTCCGGCCCGGAGCCGATGGAGGTGCTCACCGTGCCGAGCTGCGTGCTCGCCGGGCAGGCGCCGGCGGTGGCCTTCGCGGTCGGGCACATCGGCATCGAGTAGACCGCGCCGAGCAGGCCGTTGGGCAGCGCGACGTCCAGCGCCTTCGGCCGGCGCGAGGCGGCGTCGCGATCGAGGTCGAGGGTGAGCGTCGGGCTGGCCAGCGCCTTGTGGGTCGAGACGTCGCCCGCGATCGAGGGCGTCTCCTTCGGCGCGCAGGTCCCCTGACCGTCGTCGGAGAACGTCTCGGTCAGCGCGGTCGTCACCGACGCGCCGGTGCTGAACGGCGTGGCGACCGTCGAGGTCGTGTAGTCGCCGCAGGCCGGCGGCGTCGTCAGCACCCCGCGCGGGCCGCCGAAGAACGTGAGCAGGAAGCGCGTGTAGGGCACCTGCGGCAGGTTGTCGAGCGTCGTCGTGATCTGGCCCGTGTCGTCGTTGAGCGTGACGTTGCCGACGAGCTTGACCGTGACGCCCTGCTTCTGGGCGTAGAAGTAGATCTGGTAGGGATGCCCCGGCGAGCGGGCGAAGAAGACCTTGCCCGCGACCACGCCGAGCAGCGGGTTGTCGAAGGTCACCGTGCCGATCTGCGACGCGGCCGGGCACTTGATCGGGTCGTCGCCCTGCTTGCCGAACTGCACCGCGGAGCACAGCTGCAGCCCGCCGTCGGCCAGCGCCGGGTTGAACCCGAAGCCCGTGGGCAGGCGCACGACGGTCTTGGAGCTGTGCGAGGGCGCGCGGCCGTCGACGTTCTCGGGGAGCGTCAGCCCGAGCGTCGCGCCGGTCGGCTGGTCGATCCCGTGGGTGTCGAAGTCGGCGACCTGCTGCGGGGCGTAAGGCTCCGTGCCGCAGTTGGTCGCGCGGTACGGGGCGGTCGCGGTGACCGGCTTGCTCGACGCGTAGGAGTCGATCGTCACGCTCACCGAGTTGGCCGCGCACGACGTCGGGTTGACGGCGAAGTACGGCCCGGCCGGCGTCGTGCCGTCGAGCGTGAGCGACATCGACGTGATCGTCAGCGGGATCCCGTTCAGCTTGTTCGGGATGTTCTTGATGACGTTGATCAGCCCGTAGTCGCTGTCGTCGCGCACGTCGATGTCGACGTCCAGGACGATCTTGCCGAGCACGCCGCCCACCGGGCGCACGACGATGCCGAGCCGCGCGGGGCGGTCGGCCGGCGGGACGACGTTGTAGACGGTGCCGGTCGACGGCACGTTGAGCGGAATGCCTGCCGCCTGCGCCATCACCGTGGTCGTGCCGACCTCGCTCGCGGCGGGGCAGGCGTCGGCGGCCAGCTGGGCCTCGGTGCACTGCGGCACCGCGCGCGGGTTGCCGAGCAGCCCCGTCGGCAGGTTGACCGTGACGTCCTTGAGGTCGTCGGAGGCGTTGGAGAAGGCGACGTTCAGCGTGAAGTTGCTGTGCGCCCCGGCCGTGTAGTCGTCGGAGGTGAGGCTGACGCTGCCGACGCCGATCGCCTGCGCCTGCCCCGCCAGCCCCGCGGCGAGCAGCACCGCCGCGCACAGCGCCGCGATCGCCGGCCGCACACCAACGCGCGGCGGCCGGCCCCCGAGATCCCTCTCCCCTGACAGCACACCGCATTTCGTACCCGGCCCTCAGACCACGAAACGCGGGCGTTCATGGCTGGTCTAGTCGACGAAGAGGTCGGCCTGCAGCTCCGCGTCGTCGCCGCCGTAGGAGTAGGCGCTGAGGTCGGTGACGCCCTCCTCGGCCAGCACGTCCTCCACCAGCGCGAGGTTCGCCGTGTAGGCCCGGCTGTCGCGGGTGAGGATCGCGTAGGCCGCGTCGGCGACGATCTCGGGCTTGCGCGACTTGGCCATCGCTGTGTCGCCGCCGAGCAGGTTCTGCACCGCGGCGGTCGCGACGAGCGTCCGCGGCCAGAGCGAGTTGAAGGCGATGCCGTCGGCGCGGAACTCCTCGGCCATGCCGAGCGTGCAGAGGCTCATCCCATACTTGGCGATCGTGTAGCCGATGTGCCCGCCGAGCCACTTGGGCTCCATGCTGATCGGCGGCGAGAGCGTCAGCACGTGGCCGTTGTCGGACTGCTTGAGGTGCGGGATGCACGCCTTGCTGACCACGTAGGTCCCTCGCGCGTTGATGCTCTGCATCAAGTCGTAGCGCTTCATGTCCATGGCCTCGGTGCCGGACAGGTTGATGGCGCTCGCGTTGTTGATGCACACGTCGATCCCGCCGAACTTCTCGACGGTGGCGGCGACGGCGTCGGCGACCGACTGGTCGTCGCGGATGTCGCCGACGATCGGCAGCGCCTGGCCGCCGGCCGCCTCAATCGCCGCGGCGGCGGTGTAGACGGTTCCCTCGAGCTTGGGATGCGGCTCGGCGGTCTTGGCGATGAGCGCGACGTTGGCGCCGTCGCGCGCCGCGCGCACGGCGATCGCGAGGCCGATGCCACGGCTGGCACCGGAGATGAACAGGGTCTTCGATTCGAGCGTTCGGGGCACGCGCGCATCCTACGCGCCAGGCGTCGGGGCCCGTACACCTAGGTATCGAAAGCGAGCCCGCGCCAAATCGGCGTAAGCCCCACCCATTCGGGGAGTCACTCGGACATAAACTGCCGCACGGTGCACGCTTCTGAGCGATGATGCGTGCGGCAACATTCCCTGACCGTCGAGGAACTTATGCCTTCGATCAAGAACGTCGATGACCAGCGGTACGTCAAGGCGTTGTCTCACCCGTTGCGGGTCCGGATCCTCGGGATCCTCGAGGAGCAGGCGGCCAGCCCGGTGGAGCTGAGCCAGGTGCTCGACGCCACACTCGGGACGATCTCGTACCACGTACGGCAGCTCAATGACCTTGGGTTGCTCGAGCTCGTGCGCGAGACCCCCCGCCGTGGCGCCATCGAGCATCACTACCGCGCCAAGCCCCGTCCCAAGAGCGGCGGTGACTCCTGGGAGAGCGTGTCCGTGATCGCCAAGCAGGCGGTCATCGGCGCGGAGCTCCAGCAGACGCTCGACGTCGCCGGCCGTGCCGCCGGCGTCGGCGGCTTCGACCGCGACCACGCGCGCATGGAGCGCCTGCGGCTCGAGCTCGACGCCAAGGGCGTCGAGCAGCTGTCCAAGGCCGTCGCCAAGCTCGTCGACGACGCCGCCAAGATCCAGGAGGCGGCGAGCAAGCGCCTGGCCGGCGGCAAGGGCGGCGAGACGGCCGACACCGCCCTCGTGGCGATGTTGTTCGACGCCGTCGGCGCCCCCGACCCCAGCGCCGGGCGGCCCGCCCCGACGCAGAAGCCGCGGACCCCGCGGCGCAGGAACGGGGCGAGCTGAGGAACGCCGACGCGCCAGCCGCATGCGGTCACCCCCTCCGGTCGTGGGGGTCGTCCGCATGCGGCCGTCACAGGGACGCGCGAAGTGGGTCCTAAGAGACATGGCCTCACGACGTGACGATCGCTGCGGCGCCCGCTCCCGGCGCGCCGCCCCCGAATTCGAGCCCAATCCGGTGCAGGAGGCGGACGATCTGTCCCTCACCTCACTCGGCGAGGCGTTCATCGAGGCGCTGCGCGACGACCCGCGGTTCCGCGACGTCATCGCCGACCCGTTCGGGGATCACGGCCCGGCGGTCTGAGCGCCCATGGCCGGCGGGCACGGGGCCGCGTGCGCCGGGTCCACTGAACGCATACGATCCCTCGACGATGCCCGAGATCTCCCCTGCCCTGTACCGCGCCGGCGAGGGCGAGCCGCTCGTCCTCATCCACGGCTTCACCGCCACGTGGCGCTGCTGGCTGCCCGTGCTGGCCGAGCTGGCGCCGCGCTTCGAGGTCATCGCGCCCACGCTGCACGGCCACGACGGCGGGCCCGCGCTGCCGCCGCGCGACGTCCCGCACTCGATCCCCCGGGCCGCCGACCTCCTGGAGGCCCACCTCGACGAGCTGGGCATCGGCACCGCGCACCTGGCCGGCAACTCGCTCGGCGGCGCGCTGGCGCTGGAGCTCGCCAAGCGCGGGCGCGCCCGCTCGGTCGTCGGCATCTCCCCCGCCGGCGGCATCCGCCCCGGCGACACGGCCGCCGCCGAGCAGCTCATCAAGGTCTTCGCGCGGATGCAGAAGACCACCACCAAGTCGCAGAAGCTCCTGCCCCGCGTCCTGGCGCGCCCCGGCCTGCGCCGCATCGCGCTGCGCGACGTCATGACGCGCGGCCACCAGGTGCCGGCCGCCGAGGCGCTCGCGCTCGCCCGCTCCTCCATCCGCTGCGACATCGTCGACGACGTCTTCGCGGTGCTGCGCAACGGCGACGCGGCCGTGCACGACCTCGATCGCATCACGGTCCCGGTGCTCGTCACCTGGGGCGACAAGGACCGCATCCTGCCGCTGCCGGCGCACTCGCCGCGCCTGCGCGGCGAGATCCCGGGCGTCGAGTTCCGCGTGATGCCCGGCATCGGGCACACGCCGATGTGGGACGACCCGGGCCTGATCGCCGCGACGATCGGGGACTTCGCGGCGCGCGCCGCGGCGGCCGAGCGCGAGCCGGAGCGCACGGTCGCGTAGGGAGCCGACGTAACGCGGAGCGCGTGACAGGCGTCACGCGGACGCGGGGAGGTGGCCGCATGGCCGGTGCCCAGACGATGCGCCAGAGTGCGGCACATGGCGTTCACCACCACCCCGGAGGTCCAGTCCGGGATCCGCCTCGCCGGCCTCGTCAAGACGTTCAAGTCGCCCCAGGGCCCCGTGCAGGCGGTCCGCGGCGTGGACATCGCGATCGCTCCAGGGGAGACCCTGGCCCTGCTCGGCCCCAACGGCGCGGGCAAGTCCACCACCATCGACATGCTGCTCGGCCTGACGCAGCCCGACGCCGGCACGGTGTCGCTGTTCGGCGGCACGCCGGAGGAGGCGATCGCCGACGGCCGCGTCGGCGCGATGCTCCAGGCCGGCGGCCTGCTGCGCGAGCTCAGCGTCCGCGAGCTGATCGCGATGATGGCGTCGCTCTACCCGCGGCCGCTCGACGTCGACGAGGTCCTCGACCTCACCGGCCTGACCGGCACCGCGCAGCAGCGCACCGAGAAGCTCTCGGGCGGTCAGGCGCAGCGCGTGCGCTTCGCCGTCGCACTGGTGAGCAACCCCGACCTGCTCGTGCTCGACGAGCCGACGGTCGCCATGGACGTCGAGGGCCGCCACGCCTTCTGGGCGACGATGCGCGAGTTCGCCTCCCGCGGCAAGACCATCGTCTTCGCCACGCACTACCTCGAAGAGGCCGACGACTTCGCCGACCGCGTCGTGCTGATGGCCCGCGGGCGCATCGTCGCCGACGGGCCGCCGACCGAGATCAAGGCCCGCGTCGGCTCGCGCACGATCCGCGCGACGCTCCCCCACGCCGACGTCCAGGAGCTGCGCGTGCTGCCCGGCGTGGCGACCGCCGAGCGCCGCGGCGACTCGGTCGAGCTGCGCTGCTCGGACTCCGACGCGGCGATCCGCGCGCTGCTGGCGCGCGAGCCCGAGGCGTCCGACATCGAGATCAGCGGCGCCGGCCTGGAGGAGGCCTTCCTGCAGCTGACCGGCGACGAGCAAGCCGACGACAACCCGACGGAGGTGCCCGCATGAGCGCCGTGGCCTACACCCGCTTCGAGACGATCCGCGCCTTCCGCAACAAGCGCTTCTTCCTCTTCTCGCTCGTCTTCCCGCTCGTCCTGTACTTCGTCATCACCGGCCCCAACAAGGGCGAGACCAACCTCTCGGGCACCGGGCTCTCGGCCGCCGAGTACTTCATGGCGTCGATGGCCTCCTTCGGCACGATGACCGCGATGCTCGGCACCGGCGCGCGCATCGCCGGCGAGCGCTCGGTCGGCTGGAACCGCCAGCTGCGCCTCAGCCCGCTGTCGGCCCGGGCCTACCTGCGGGCCAAGGTCGTCATCGCGTACGCGCTGGCCGGCCTCAGCCTCGGCCTGCTCTACATCTCCGGCGCGATCATGGGCGTCCGGCTGCCCGCCGGCCAGTGGATCGAGATGACGCTGCTGATCGCGGTGGGCCTGATCCCGTTCGCCGCCCTCGGCGTCCTGCTCGGCCACCTGCTCACGGTCGAGACGATCGGGCCCGCGATCGGCGGCGGGACGTCGCTGCTGGCGCTGCTCAGCGGCACGTGGTTCCCCATCGGACAGACCGGCTTCCTCCACACCGTCGCGCAGGGTCTGCCGTCCTACTGGTTGGTGCAGGCCAACCGCGTCGCGCTGGGCGGTCACGCCTGGGGCACGACCGGCTGGGTGGTCGTGGCGGCGTGGAGCGTGGTGCTGATCGCGCTGGCCGCCCGCGCGTTCCAACGCGACACGGGGCGCGCCTAACCGCCGAATTTGCGCCATGGGGGCCAAAAACGGCCCATTACCCCGTTTCTCCGCTCTGCGCAGCGGAAAAACGGGGTCCGAAGGCACCGAATCGGCCTTCCGGGCCGCCAGGAGACTGACACCGCAACGCATGCCGACCGGTCCGTTGGGCACCATGCCGCATCGCGCCATGTCGGCGCGGACGACAGGAGGAATCCAGATGGCCAACATCACCAAGACCGATCTCGCGGGCCTGGTCGCCGAGCAGAGCGACCTCAGCGCTGCTGACGCCAAGCGCGCGGTCGAGTCCACCTTCGAGATCCTGGCGGCGCGTGTTGCCGCCGGAGACGAGGTCGCGATCGCCGGCTTCGGCAAGTTCTCGGTCACGCAGCGCTCTGCTCGTCAGGGCCGCAACCCGCAGACGGGCGAGACGATCGACATCGCCGCCTCGCAGGCTCCGAAGTTCAGCGCCGCGTCGGCGTTCAAGACCGCCGTCAAGGGCTA
>DASYBY010000424.1:0-5066 GCA_036500525.1 Baekduia sp.
ACCACGCCGGCCCCCGTCACGCCGCCGTCGTCCACCACGCCGGCGCCGCGGCCGTCGGTCCGCCCGAGCTACAAGCCCCGGCCCGGCGTCGCCATCGTCGCGGTCGGCGACGCGCCGGTGGGCGCGGGCGGCGCGCTCGACGACCTGGTCCGCGGTCGCGAGAGCGTCACGGTCGATCCGTGTGCCGGCCCCGGCCACGACATGCTCTCGGTCAGCGGGATCGTGCCCGACGGCGTCGCCGCCGCGTTCCTGACGAGCGCCGACGGCACGGCGGTCCGCGCCGACGTCAAGGACAACGCCTATGCCTTCGTCGTCCCGCCCACCAAGCGCCCCGAGCAGCGCTACGTCGTGTGGACCGGCGGCGACGGGACGCCGCACGTCCAGCCGCTCACCTCCCTCGTCTTCTCCGTCCGGATGCGCTGCCCGGCACCGGCCAAGGACATCGTTCGCGTCTCCGCCGGCGACCCCGCCAGCTGCGCGCCGGTCGGCCCCATCTTCGTGCCACCGACGCCCACCACGCCCGGCCGGGCCTGGACGCCCGTCCCCGTCCCCTCCCTCATCCAGAGCGTCCCCTGCACGCTGCGCGCCATCGCGATCCCCCAGCCATCGGTCACACCTCACCCCACGAAGCGGCAGCGCCACAAGTAGCCTCTGTCACCCCCGGAGGGGTGGCAGAGCGGTTGAATGCACCGGTCTTGAAAACCGGAGTCGGGGCAACTCGATCGCGGGTTCGAATCCCGCCCCCTCCGTAGCGCCCGGACCGTAGCCGCGTCCGGCCCATGCAACGTCTCGCGGGCGGAAGGCCGCCGCCCGCGCGCCGCGATCTACCATCCCCCCGTGCCCGCCTCCCGCGCACGGCTGGTCGATCCCCGCCTCCTTCAGTCGATCGGCTTCACCAATCACGCCATCGAGCGCTTTGCGGAGCGGGCGGGGTTGGATACGGCGGAGCGGTTGCGGGTCGAGCCGATCGTCCGGGATCTGCTGGTGCAGGAGGGGCGGGTCGTGGATCGGCCGCCGAGCTGGTCGCGCTCCCGCAACGAGGCCGACCGCTACCTGCAGGTCGGCGAGTGGCTGCTGCTCATCTGCCGCCACGACCGGCGCGGCGGCAACCGCTATGACGTGATCACCATCATCAACAACGGCAACCGGATGACATGGGACAAGGCGCTCGACCGCGGGCTCATCTTCACGCCGCCGCCGCTGCCCGCGCGCCCGCGGCGCCGTCGCCCCCGCGCGCGCTGGATCACGAGCATCGCCGCGGGACTCCACGCGCGGCGGGCCGCCGACGACGACGACCGCACAAGCCGCCTCACCGCCATCCTGCGCGCCCACCGCGACCAACGGCGCGCGCTCGCGGCCGAGCACACGGCCGCCCGCGCCGCCCACCGCGCCCTCGCGCAGCGCCACGCCACCGACCGCAAGCAGGCGCACGAACGCCACCTGCGCCGCTACCAGGCGTGACGGCAGTACCCGTAGGCCTATAAGGTGAGGACCCTGCACGGATGCGGTCGCACCGGCCAAGCATCCGTCGGAAAACCCGTGCATTGCCGTCCCTTTGCCCGCGGAACCTCGCTCGCCACCCTCGTGTGCCTGGCGCTCGGCGGCCTGCCCGCCGCCTCGGCCCTCGCGGCGCCGCCGCCGCCCGCGGCCCAGCGGCTCGTCGACGTCCGCCTCGCCGAGCGCGACCACCTCGCGGCGACCGGCATCGACACCGGGATCGCCGCCCGCTCCCCCGCGACCGCCGACCGGGTCGCCGACGCGCGCGACACGCTCACGAGCAGCATGGGGCGCCAGGGCGTCCTCGACGTCGACCCGCTCACCGGCAGCGTCCGCCAGCTCACGAAGCTCGACGGCGCGCTCACCGCCCCCAGCGGCACCGCGCCCACCACGACCGCCCGCAGCTTCGCCCACGCCAACGCCACGGCGCTCGGGCTCGACCCCGCCGACGTCGACGCCCTCCAGGTCGCGACCGTCGAGCGCAGCAGCAGCAGCCTGAGCGTCGTGCACTTCGCCCAGCAGGCCGGCGGGATCCCGACGTTCGACAGCGGCCTGCGCGTCGCGGTCGACCACGCCGGCCGCGTCGTCCAGGTCTCCGGCGCGCCCCGCAGCGACCTGCCCGCCACCGGCACCGCGACCCAGCCCACGCTCTCCGCCGCCGACGCCCTCCAGCGGCTCATGGACGAGTCCGGCGTGCACCGCTCCGACATCACCGTCACCTCGACGAGCACCGACGCCCGCCAGACCACCCACTTCTCCACCGGCGACGTCGCCCGCCTGACCCTCTTCGGCGCGCGCACCGTCCACCTCGCCTGGCACCTGACCTATCAGGCGACGAGCCTGCTCTGGTACGACGCGGTCGTCGACGCCACCACCGGCGAGGTCCTCTACCGCGCCAACCTCGTCAAGTCGGCGAGCACGGCCAACGTGTACGAGAACTACCCGAGCGCGACGGCCCCCGGCGGGACCCAGACGAGCGTGGACCTCACGACCCTCGGCTACCTGCCGGCCGGCGCCACGACGCTCACCGGCCCCAACGTCCACGCCTGGGCCGACGTCAACGACAACGACCTCCCCGACACCGGCGAGGAGGTCACCCCCAACGCCTACAACCCGTTGACCGACAACAACCGCGCCAACGGGGCGTGCGACGCGGCGCACCTCTGCTCGTGGAACCACTTCAGCCCCACCAGCTGGACGATGCACCGGGGCCAGAACGTCACCCAGACCTTCTACTACGCCAACAAGTACCACGACCACCTGGCCGCCGACCCGATCGACTTCACGTCGGGCAGCTTCGAGGGCGACGACCCGCTGCAGCTCAACGCCCTCGACGGCGCCGCGACCGCGCCCAACGGCGGCCCCGACGGCGACCACCTCGACAACGCGAACATGGCGACCCCGCCCGACGGCCAGTCGCCGCGGATGCAGATGTACCTGTTCAGCCACTCGACGACGCCGTCGGCCACCAACTTCCGCGACGTCAACGGCGGCGACGACGCCGCGGTCCTCTACCACGAGTACACCCACGGCCTCTCCAGCCGCCTGGTCACCTACGACGACGGCAGCGAGGCGCTCAACCGGCCGCAGTCGGGCGCCATGGGCGAGGGCTGGAGCGACTGGTACGCCCAGGACTTCCTCGTCCGCCAGGGCCTGGTGACCGACACGCCCGGCACCGACGGCGACATCGACATGGGGCGCTACACCGACTCGGCCCCGCACTCGATCCGCACGCAGGCGATCGATTGCGCTGTCGGCTCCACCAATGCCGCGGCCTGTCCGGGCGGCGGCGGGTACACGTTCGGCGACTTCGCGAAGATCGCCGGCGGCGCCGAGGTCCACTCCGACGGCGAGATCTGGGTGCAGACGCTGTGGCAGCTGCGCGAGGCGCTCGTCACCGCACCCGGGAGCAGCGAATCGATCGGCTCCGACACGGCCGAGGCGATCATCACCGACGCGATGCGCCTGTCGGTCCCCGAGCCGTCCTACCTGGACATGCGCAACGCGATCCTCGCCGCCGACCTGAACGACTTCGGCGGCAGCCACCACGACCTCATCTGGCAGGTCTTCGCCACGCGCGGCATGGGCTTCTACGCCGCGACCGACGATAGCAGCGACACGCGGCCGACCGAGGACTTCTCCGTTCCGCCGCTCCCCAGCACGCAGAAGGGCTCGATCACCGGCACGGTCACCGACCGCCAGACGGGCGCGCCGCTGGCCAACGTGGCGGTGGGCGTCGTCGGCCTCGACACCGACATCTCCTCCACCGAGACGCACCTCACCGGCGCCAGCGACGCGGCCGGCCGCTACACGATCCCGAACGTCCCGACCGGCGCCTACCCGCGCATCGGCTTCCGCTCGCCCGCGGGGTACGACCGCACGACGGTCCCGGTCACGGTCCCCGCCGGTCAGGCCGGGACCGCCGACGCGCAGATGACGCGCGACTGGGCCGCGTCGGCCGGCGGCACCTCCGTCAGCACGAGCGACGACAGCGGCGCCCCGTTCGGCTGCGGCGCGGCGGCGCTGATCGACCAGTCACAGGCGATCGGCTGGTCGGCCACGAACCCGGTCACCGGCAGCGCGCCGCCGAACGCCACCTTGCGGCTGCCGCAGGCGACCGACATCACCGGCTACGCGATCGATCCGGCCAACACCTGCAACGACGACGCCACGGCGGCGCTCAAGGGCTACCGCCTGGAGACGTCGCCCGACGGCGTGAGCTGGACCGTCGCGGCCACGGGCGCGTTCACCGCCGCCCAGGCCGGCACCCTCGTCCCCATCGCCGCCGCGGCGGGCAGCGCCAAGGTCCGCTTCGTGCGCCTCACGCTGCTCTCCTCGCAGGGCACGGCGGCGGACACGAGCGGCGCGGACTTCGTCGACGTCTCCGAGCTGAACGTCTACGGCTCCCCCTCGCCGACCGACAACGGCGGCGGCGACGGAGGCGGAGGTGGCGGCGGCGGCGGCGGCGGCGGAATCACGCCCCCGCCCGCGGTCACCCAGCCGCCACCGCCACCACCTCCGCCCCCGCCCGCGCCCACGCCCGCCCGCGCCACGTTCGTCCTCCCCCGCACCGGCACCAAGGGCGCCGCCAAGCTCAAGGTCACCTGCAAGACCACCTGCCGCGCGAGCGCCACCCTCACGGTGACCAAGGCCACCATGAAGCGCTACAAGCTGCGCTCGACCATCGTCGGCCGCCTCGCGACCAAGACGTTCAAGGGCACCAAGACGCTCACGATCACGCTGACCGCCGACGCCCGCAAGCGCCTACGCGCCCACCACGCCAAGAAGCTCCGCGTCACCATCCACGCCACGGCCACCATGACGGCCCCCAAGAGCCCCAAGACCACCAAGGTCCGGGGCGCGACGCTCAAGCTCTAGAGCCCACGGAAGGACCGCGGCGCCGGCGACAGGTTGACGCCCGCCCGCCGAGCGGAGAGTCTTGCCTGGACGGCACGTTCCTCCGGCCGTCTTCCCCGTGTCCTTCGCCGAGCCCAGGTTCCGAGTCACCGAGCGCGATCTCGACGAGCGCGCGACGGTCATCGCGGTCGCCGGCGAGATCCACGCCAGCA
>DASYBY010000425.1:0-17437 GCA_036500525.1 Baekduia sp.
GCGCCGCCGGCCGATCTGGACGACCAACGTCGCGGCGTTCCTGGTGGGGGTCGGGCAGTTCGCGGGCTTCGTGCTGATCCCCCAGTACGTCCAGGAGCCGGCGAGCACCGGCTACGGCTTCGGCGCCGGCCCGTTCGTGGCAGGCTTGTACCTGCTGCCCATGACACTTGGCGTCCTGGGCATCGGCCTGGCCACCAGCGCACTGGACCGGCGCTTCGGCCCGCGCGCGCTGCTCGTCGGCGGCGCGGCGGCGATCGCCGCCGCCTTCCTGCTGCTGACGTTCTTGCGCGACGGGCGCTTGGCAGTCTGCACAGCGAGTGCCCTGCTCGGCGCGGGCTGCGGCATCGCGATGGCCGCACTGGCCACGCTCGTCATCTCCCACGCTGCCCTCCACGAGACCGGCGCGGCCGCCGGCGTCAACAACGTCGCCCGCACCCTCGGGGGCGCGATCGGCGCCCAGCTCGGCGCGGCGCTGCTGGCCGCTGGGATCGCGCCCGGCGGAGCGCACACCAGTCACGGCTACACGCTGGCCTTCGCGGTCGGGCTCGCCGCCGCGGCCCTCGCCGTCGCGCTCGGCCCGCTGCTGCCGCGGCGTTTGGCGGCAATTACAGAAACGCCCACATCGGCCGCCGTCGGGGCTCCGAACCTCGCTTATCGTCGATGACATGGACTGGACAAGCACTTCTGAAGACGTCACCGGCCTGCTGGCCGACATCGACGCGTTCATCGACCGCGAGCTCAAGCCGCTGGAGGCGGCCAACCCGGAGCTGTTCGACCACCGGCGCGAGTTCACGCGCACGGATGTCGAACGTGGAGGGATCCCGACCGAGCGCTGGCGCGCCATGCTGCTCGAGGCGCGGCGCCTCTCGATCGACGCCGGGTTCTACAAGTACCCGTTCCCGGAGGCGCTCGGCGGCCAGAACGGCTCCAACCTGGCGATGGCGATCGTCCGCGAGCACCTCGCCCATCGCGGGCCGGGCCTGCACGCCGAGCTCTCCCACGAGGCGTCGGTCGTGGCCAACGAGCCGCTGGCGCTCGTCCTGCACGAGTACGGCACGCCGGAGCAGAAGGCCGAGTACCTCGAGCCGCTCGTCAACGGCCACACCTACCTCGCCTTCGGGCTGACCGAGCCCGGCCACGGCTCTGACGCGACGTGGTTGGAGACGACCGCCCGCCGCGACGGCGACGACTGGATCATCGACGGGGCCAAGCGCTTCAACTCGGTCGTCGACGTCGCGGTCGCCAACATCGTCTTCGCGCGCACGTCCGGCCAGCCCGGCAAGGCGGACGGGATCACGGCGTTCATCGTCCCGCGCGACACGCCGGGCATGACCGTCCCGTACTACCACTGGTGCTTCAACATGCCCACCGACCACGCCGAGACGCTGCTGGAGGGCGTGCGCGTGCCGTCGTCGGCGATCCTCGGCGAGGAGGGCCGTGGCCTGGACTGCGCTCAGCTGTTCGTGCACGAGAACCGCATCCGCCAGGCGGCGTCGTCGCTCGGCGCGGCGCAGTTCTGCATCGACCGCTCCGTCGCCTACGCGAGCGAGCGCATGATCTTCAACCAGCCGCTGGCCGACTACCAGGGCATCCAGTGGCAGCTCGTCGAGCTGCAGACCGATGCCGAGCTCCTGCGCAACACGATCCGCAAGACCGCGTGGGAGATGGACCAGGCCGGCGACGGGTCGTCCACCGAGGCCAAGGTGGCGGTGACCGACAAGGTGTCGATGGTCAACTACCGCGGCAACCAGCTCGCCTGCCGCGCGGCGGATCGGGCGATCCAGATCCACGGCGGCGTCGGCTACACCCGCCACGTGCCGTTCGAGCACATCTACCGCCACCACCGCCGCTACCGCATCACCGAGGGCTCCGACGAGCTGCAGATGCGGCGGATCGCGAGCAAGATGTTCGACTTCAAGGAGCTGCGCCGCAAGGCCGACGCGGCGCGCGCGCCACAGCCCGTCGCGGGCTGACGCGCGCGCCGGGCTACGACGCGGCGTGGAGGTCGCGCAGCCCGCGGGCGATGATCGCCGGCAACGTCGTCGCCGCCACCTCGAGCCGGGGATCGGGCTCGGGGCGACGGCGCGACTGCTTGACCAGCACCGCGGTCGTCGCGGCCATCTTGTACCGGCAGCACGCCGCGAACCAGGCCATGTCCGGCAAGGCGATGGGGTTGATCGCGCGGTACTCCTCCAGCAGCGCGGCCGCATCCGGCATCCCGGCGCCGGCCGCGGTGTTGGCCGCGTCGCGCCGGTGATGGAACTTCTGAACCGGATCGCTCCAGACCAGCAGCCACGCCAGGTCGGACCGCGGGTCGCCGACCGACCAGATCTCCCAGTCGATGATCGCCGCCAGCCGCGTCCCCGCGAACTGCATGTTGCCGATGCGGTAGTCGCCGTGCAGGACGCGGGCCGGGAGCGGCTCCGGGACGCCGGCGCGCAGCGCCTCCAGGAGCTCGGTGTGGCCGTGATGGAGCTCGTCCGGGACCGTCGCGAACAGCGCGGCCCAGCGCTCGAGCTCGTCGCGGGGGCCGACGACGGGCTCGTCGGCCAGGCCGATGGCGGCCGGATCGGTGCGCTGGAGGGCCGCGAGCATCCGGGCCGCGGCCCGGGCCCGGCCATCGACCACCGCCGGCGTGGGCGGGTGCTCGTCGGCGTCCTTGAGCGGCTCGTAAGCGTCACCCGCGACGAACGACATGATGAAGAACGGCGGTAGCTCGGCATCCTCCACGAGGACCTCAGGGACCCGCACGTCGTCGACCCCGTCCAGGGCGCGCAGTAGGCGCGCCTGGCGCAGCACGTCGCGGTTGCGCACCGGCGCGAGGCCCGGCGGCGCCACCTTGACGACGACCGTGCCCGCGCGCTCCGCGGGCACGCCGCTCAGCGTGGCGGCGAACGTGAGGCTCGAGACGCCGCCGTGCAAGACCTCCAGCCCGCCGACGCGCGCACCCGGCCACCGCGCCGCGGCCGCGGCGGTCGCGCGCTCCAGCAGCACCGCCTCGTCGAGCGCGACCGTGCCGCTGCGAACGGCGGGCGTGGCCCCGGTCACCGGTAGTGCTCCTCGATGAGCGCAGCGTACTTGTCGTCGATGATGCGCCGCCGCAGCTTGTGGGTGTTGGTGATCTCCTCGCCGCCCGGGTGCCAGTGCGTGGGCAGCACCGTCCACTCGCGGACGCGCTCGACCCGGGAGAGTCCCTCATTGCCGGCGGCCACGGCACGCTCCACCTTCGCGGTCACCTCTGGCGCCGCGACGAGCTCCTCGATCGTGCCCGTCAGGCCGCGCTCGGCCGCGAACGCCGCGAGGGCCGCCTCGTCGAGGACGATGAGCGCGGAGACGAAGCGGCGGCGGTCGCCAATCGCGACGACCCAGCCCAGCAGCGGCGAGGACTCCAGAATCGCCGCCTCGATTTTCGCGGGCGTCATGTTCTTGCCCGACGAGTTGATCATCTGCTCCTTCTTGCGCCCGACGATCCGCAGGTAGCCGTCCTCGTCGGCCGCCGCCAGATCGCCCGAGTGCACCCAGCCGTCGGCGTCGAGCATGTCGGCGGTCTTCACGGGGTCGTTGCGGTAGCCGGCGCAGGCGTTGGGTCCGCGCAGCAGCAGCTCGCCATCCTCGGCGATGCGCGCCTCCACCCCCGGCAGCGGGATCCCGACCGTGCCGAGCTTGATGCGGGCCGGCGGGTTCATGATGGCCATCATGAACTCGGTCATCCCCCACAGCTCCGCGAGCGGCAGCCCGAGCGCGTGGTGGTACTCCAGCATCGCGTAGGAGCTCGGCGCCGCCGCGACCGACAGCCACTCGACCTGGTCGAGCCCGAGGTGCTCGCGGACGCGCAGCAGCGTCGCGTCGGACTCCCGCGCCGCGGCGGGATCGGCCACGGGCTCGCCCGACTGCTCGGCGCGCACCGCGGCCAGGCCCGTGTCGGCGGCGGCCGCGAGGGCCGGGTCGGAGGCGACCAGCGCCTTGGCGCGCTCGGCGAGCTTCTCGAACGTGCGCGGCACGCCGTGGAACCGCGTCGGGCGCGTCGCGACGATCGCGTCCCACAGATCCTCGTGGTCGGGCACGCAGGTGATCGTGCCCCCGAGGACCATAGTCGAGTAATGGCAGATGAAGCGGTCGGAGATGTGCGCGTTGGGCAAGAAGGAGACCGTGGTCTGCCCGGGGGTCGTCGGCGCGAGCGCCTCCGAGCCCGCGGCGCCGCTCATGATCGCCCGGTGCGGGATCTGCACCGCCTTGGACGCGCCGGTGGTGCCGCTGGTGTGGACGAGTGTCGCGACGTGCTCGGGCGTGACCGCGCGCCACGCGGCGTCGAAGTCGAAGCCGGGGTTGTCGACGCCTTCCAGTTGCCGCTCCGGATCGGTGATCAGGTGGGTGAGCACCGGCGTGATCGCGTCCACGGCACGGACGTGATCGCCGAAGTGCTCCTCGCTGATGAGCACGCGCGCACCGGCGTCGGCGACCAGCGCCGACAGCTTTTCGACGGGCTCGGTGTGGTACAGCGAGAAGGGGATGGCGCCGAGGTGCAGCGCGGCCGCGTCGATGATGTGGAACAGCGGACGGTTGCGCACGAGGATGGCGACCGGGTCGCCCGACCCGACGCCGAGCGCGGCGAGGCCGCGCGCGGTCGCCTCGACACGGCGCGCGTACCCGCTCCACGTCACGACCTCGCCGTCGGGATGGGTGCGCAGCGCCACGGCGTCGGCGAAGGCCGGTGCGATGGTCTGGAAGGCCGCGACGAGCGTCGGTGCGCGAAGCGCCTCGTCGATCGCGCCGCGGGTGGTTGGGGTGAGCATGTCCTCCATCGATTAACTCGGGTTCAGAACCCAGCCGCCGTCGACCGGCAGGCAGCGCCCGGTGACGAAGCCGGAGAGATCGGTCGCCAGGAACTCCACGACGCGCGCGACGTCGTCGGGCTGCCCGAGACGCCGCAGCGGGACCTCGGAGATGGCGCGGTCGGCATGGCCCGTCTGCGCGGACTCCTCGACCACTCGGCCCGTCAGCGTGATGCCGGGGGCGATCATGTTGACGCGAATGCCGTCCGGCCCCAGCTCCGCCGCCAGGTGCCGGCTCCAGTGCGCGACCGCCGCCTTGGTCATCGCGTAGGCCGAGTTCGAGCCGTCCGGGAAGACCGTGAACGCCGCGGTCGACGCCGTGTTGACGATCGCCCCGCCGCCGGCGGCCCGCAGGTGCGGGATCGCGGCCTGGCAGACGTGGATCGTCGACATCAGGTTGACGTCGATGAGCGTCTGGAAGTCCTCGGGCGTCGTCAGGCTCGGCCTGCTGCGCGCATAGGGCGTGATCGCACCGCCCGCGACGTTGACCACCACGTCGAGGCGGCCCAGCTCGGCGGCGACCCGCTCGACGGCGGCCCGCGCCGCCTCGCGATCGGTGAGGTCGACCCGGATGCCGAGCGCCCGGCGGCCGTGGGCTTCGACGTCGTCGGTGGTCACCCCGTCGGGCTCGCCCGCGTAGCGGGCACCCGACCGGAGATCGAGGTCGAGGACGGCGACGTCGGCGCCCGCGGCCGCCAGGCGCACGGCGCACGCCCGGCCGATCCCGCGGCCCGCCCCGGTCACGAGGGCGACCCTGTCCAACAGCGGTTGAGTCATGTGCACCCAAGGATCGCGCCGTTGGCGGCACCGCCGGCGAGCGCCGTAGACCGCGTTTGTCGCGCGGGCCAAAAACCGGCATACGGCGTCCCGAGCGACCGCCCGGGAGCTGCTAGAAGCACCGCATGGGTCTCATGGAGCGGTTCGCGCTCACCAACAAGGTCGCGGTCGTCACGGGCGCGTCGTCCGGGCTCGGCGTGGCGTTCGCCAAGGGTCTGGCCGAGGCGGGCGCCGACGTCGTCATCGGTGCGCGGCGCCTGGACAAGCTGGAGGAGACGCGTGCGCTGGTGGAGGCCACCGGCCGGCGCTGCGTCGCCGTGCGCACCGACGTGACGGTGGTCGACGACTGCGGGGCGCTGATCGATGCGGCCATGGAGGCGTTCGGGCACGTCGACGTCCTCGTCAACAACGCGGGCGACGGCGGTGAGTACCACCCCGCCACCGACGATCCGCCCGAGCAGTTCCGGCGCGTCGTCGACCTCAACCTGATGGGCACCTACTGGATGGCGCAGGCGGCGGGCCGGGTGATGCAGCCGGGCAGCGCGGTGGTCAACCTGTCCTCGGTGATGGCGCTGACGACGGCGAAGATGCCGGCCGCCGGCTACAGCGCCGCGAAGGCCGGCGTGCTGGGCCTGACACGGGACCTCGCCGCGCAGTGGGGCGAGAAGGGCATCCGCGTCAACGCGATCCTGCCCGGGACGTTCATCACCGAGCAGACCGAGCACTACAGCGACAACTACCGCAAGGCCATCATCAAGGCGCGCGTCCCGATCGGTCGCCTCGGCGCGCTGGAGGACGCGGCCGCGACCGTCGTGTTCCTCGCGAGCGACGCGTCGGCCTACATCACCGGCGTCGGCATCCCGGTGGACGGCGGCGTGCTGCTCACCTAGGGACGACCTGTTGTCGCGGCCGCCAAATCGCTCGCGCACGTGCGCGCGAGAGACCTCGGCCGCGACCTAGGGTGGCGGCATGATCGACCTCGAGGTCCGCGGGCGCGTCGCCGTCATCACCATCGACCGGCCGGAGGCGCGCAACGCCGTCAACGGCGCGGTGGCCGAAGGCCTCGAAGCCGCCGTGACGCGCGTCGAAGCCGACCCGGAGCTGTGGGCGGGCGTCGTGGCGGGGCGCGGGCCCGTGTTCTGCGCGGGCGCCGACCTCAAGGAGATCGCAGCCGGGCGGGCCGACCGCCTGCAGACCGAGCGCGGCGGCTTCGCGGGCATCACACGGCTGCCCCGCGCCAAGCCGCTCATCGCCGCCGTGGACGCGCCTGCCCTGGCCGGCGGCTGCGAGATCGTGCTGTCCTGCGACCTGGTCGTGGCCTCGCGCGCCGCGTCCTTCGGGATCCCCGAGGTCAAGCGGGCGCTGGTCGCGGGCGCCGGCGGCCTGTTCCGGCTGCCGCGCGTCCTTCCGCGCACCATCGCGCTGGAGCTGGCGCTGACCGGCGACCCGCTCCCGGCCGAGCACGCCTACGCCCTCGGCATGGTCAACGAGCTGGTCGAGACGGGCACCGCGGTCGCTGCGGCCGTGGCGCTGGCCGACCGGATCTGCGCCAACGCGCCCCGCGCCGTGCAGGCCTCCCGCGAGCTCATCCTGCGCGGGGCGCTGCTCGAGGACGACGACAACTGGGCGCTCACCGACGCGACGCTCCCGGTGGTCATGCGCGGCGAGGACTTCGCCGAGGGTCCGCGGGCGTTCATCGAGAAGCGCGAGCCCGTGTGGACGGGGCGGTAGGGGCATGCGCGCCGTCGTCGTCGAAGAGCTGACCGGACCCGACGCAGCGGTGCTGCGCGACGTCGCCGAGCCCGAGGGCGCGCACTGGCTCAGTCCAGGCCAGAGGATGCTCGTCGACGTGCACGCGGCGGCGATCTGCTTCCCGGACCTCCTCCAGACCCGCGGGCAGTACCAGCACAGCGTCGAGGCGCCGTTCGTCTCCGGCGGCGAGGTGGCGGGCGTCGTGCTCGAAGCGCCGGCCGACAGCGGCTTCGCGGAAGGCGATCGCGTGCTCGGGCTGGCCCGGCGCGGCGCGATGGCCGAGCGGGCGCTCGTGCCGCCGGGGTACGTGCTGCGGCTGCCCGACGGGCTGAGCTACGCCGAGGGCGCCGCCGTGTACATCAACTACTGCACCGCCTGGTACGCGCTGCACCGGGCCGGCGCGCAGCCCGGCGAGACCGTGCTCGTCACCGGCGCGGCCGGCGGCGTCGGGACCGCGCTGGTGCAGATCGCCCCCGCCTTCGGCGTCGAGACGATCGCGCTGGTCTCCAGCGCCGAGAAGGCCGGCGTGGTCGAGGCGCTCGGCGCCCACGAGGTCGTGCGCTCCGACGACGACGCCTGGGCCGCAGCGGTCCGGGGGCGCGCGCACGTCGTCGTCGACATGGTCGGCGGTGACCGCTTCCTCGACGCCGTCCGCGCGCTGCGCGTGGGCGGCCGCCTGGTCGTGGTCGGCTTCGCCGCCGGCGCCATCCCGACGATCAAGGTCAACCGCCTCCTGCTCAAGAACCTCACCTTGGTCGGGATCTCCATGGACATCATGGAGGAGGAGCACCCGGGGACGGTGGCGATGATCAACGCGGCCGTGCAGGAGCTGCTCGACGACGGGACGATCCGGCCGCTGATCGGGGCCCGCGTGCCGCTGGCCGACGGCGCCGAGGCGCTGCGGATCATGGAGCGCCGCGCGGCGCTGGGCAAGATCGTCGTCGACGTGCGCTGAGCCGCGCCGGCGGCCAGCCTACCCGCGGACGTCGACCACGACGTTGCCCACGGCCTGGCGGCGGTCGAGGATGCGCAGCGCCTCGGCGCCGTCCGCGAGGGCCAGCCGGGCGCCGATGCGCGGGGTGATCGCACCGCGCGCCGCGAGGTCGACGACGGCGTCGGTCACCCGGGTCACGGTGCCCGGGAACCGGCGCTCCATCGGGTCCATCCCGATCCCGGTCACGGTCAGGTTGCGCAACAGCAGGCGGTTGACCTTCACGGTCGGGATGGCGCCGCCGGCGAAGCCGATGACGATCAGCCGGCCGGCGACGTCCAGCGCGCGCAGCGAGTCGGTGAAGCGATCGCCGCCGACCGGGTCGAGCACGACCTCGACGCCGCGGCCGTCGGTGAGCTCGCGGACGTCCGACAGCCAGTCGCCCGTCGAGCGCACCACCTCGTCGGCGCCGACCGCGCGCGCCATCCGCTCCTTCTCGTCGCTGGAGACGACGGCGATCGAGCGCGCTCCCAACCGCTTCAACATCTCCAGCGCCGCGGTCCCGACGCCGTCCGCCGCCCCGTGGACCAGCACCGTCTCCCCTGCGCGCACGCCGGCGCGCTCGATGGCGAACCACGCCGTGGTCGAGTTGAGGAACAACGCCGAGCCCTCGGCGTAGGCCATCGTGTCGGGCAGCTTCAGCGTGTAGCGCGGCAGCGCGAGCACACGCTCGCCCATCGCGCCCCAGATCGACATCCCCGCGACGCGCTCGCCCGCCGTGAAGGCCGAGCCGGTCGGCGCCTCGAGCACGACGCCGGCGAACTCGCCGCCGGAGACGAACGGCGGCGGCGTTGCGATCTGGTACTCGCCGCGGCTCTGGAGCACGTCGGGGAACGACACGCTCGCCGCATGGACGTCGACGAGCAGCCGCTCGCCGTCGGCCCGCGGATGCGCGCCGACCGGCTCGGGGACGTCGTCGCGCACGACGGCGCCGTCGGGCCCGATCAGCGCTTCGATCACGACCGCCCGCATCAGCGGCGCACCGTCACGACGACCTTGCCGATCGCGTCGCGGCGATCGAGCAGGCGCAGCGCCTCGGCCCCGTCGGCCAGCGGCAGCTCGGCGCCGATCAGCGGCCGGAGCCGTCCCTCGTCGGCCAGCGCCTGGACCGCGTCGTTGACCATCTGCACGGTCCCGGGCGCCTCGGAGTCCATCATCACCATCTCGACGCCGCAGACGGTCAGGTTGCGCAGCAGCAGCCGGTTGACCTTCAGCTCGGGGATCGAGCCGGCGGCGAACCCCACGACCGCCAGGCGCCCGCCGATCGCCAGGGCACGGAGCGCGTCGACGAAGCGCTCGCCGCCGACCGGGTCGATAACCGCCTGCACGCCGCGGCCACCGGTCAGGGCCCGCACCTCCTCGAGCCACGGGCCGGTCGAGGGCACGACCTCGTCGGCCCGCATGGCGCGCGCGGCGCGCGCCTTCTCGTCACTGGAGACGAGGGCGATCGACCGGGCGCCGAGGGCCGCCGCGATGTCCAGGGCCGCGGTGCCCACGCCGCCGGCGGCGCCCTGGACCAGCACGGTCTCCCCCGCCTGCAGCCCGACGCGGTGCAGCGCATACCACGCCGTGCAGTAGTTGAGGTACAACGCGGCGCCCTGCGCATAGGACATCCGCTCGGGCAGCCGCAGCGTGTGCTGGGGCATCGCCAGCGCGTACTCCGCCACGCCGCCCCAGTGCGTCAGCGCCGCCACGCGGTCACCGGGCCGGAACGGCAGATCGTCCGACGCCTCCACGACGACGCCCGCCACCTCGGCGCCGATCGCGAACGGCAGCTCGGGCCGCATCTGGTACTCGCCGCGCGAGCGCAGGAGGTCGGGGAACGACACGCCGGCGGCGTGCACCTCGATCAGCAGCCGCCCGCCGACGCCCATCGGGTGCTCGCCCACGGGCTCCGGGACGCCGTCCACCAGCCGGGCCGCGTCCGGGCCGCCCAGCTCCTCGAGCATCACCGCGCGCATCAGGCGCCCGCCTTCGCCGCTGCGCTCGACGTCACCGACATGGTGTTCAACGCGTGGCCGCCGTCGACGGTCAGCGCCTGGCCGGTGACGCGGCCCGCGGGCTCACCACAGAAGAACGCGACCGCCTCCGCGATGTCCTCGGGCGCCACCAGCGAGCCCATCGGCATCGTCGCGACCCAGGCGTCGATGATGTCCTGCGGCATCCCGAGGATGCCCGACGACGCGGTCATCCCGGGGAGCACCGCGTTGCACGTGACCCCGAGCCCCGCGTTCTCGGCCGCCACCGTCCTCATGAGCCCCAACAACCCCGCCTTGCTCGTGCTGTAGGCGACCTGGGCGGGCATGCCGTGCACGGCCGCGGTCGACGAGATCACCACGATGCGGCCGAACCGGCGCTCGCGCATCCCGGGCAGGCACGCCTGCAGGACGCGGAACGTCCCGGTGAGGTTGACGTCCAGATCGCGTTGCCAGCGCTCGGGCTTCATCGAGTGCGCCGCGCCGAACATGGTCGTCAGCGCCGCGTTGCAGACCAGCACGTCGAGCGCGCCGAAGTCCGGCATCGCGTCCTGCACGACGTCCAGCTGCCAAGTGCATCCGGGCTCGACGTCGAGCGTGACCACCTCCGCGCCGTCGCGCTGCAGCCGCGCGACGATCGCCGCGCCGATCCCGCCCTCCCGTGCCGCACCCGTGACCAGCGCCCTCATGCCGCCACCCGCATGACGATGCACTCGTCCGCGGTCCGGTCGTAGGTCGTCATGCGGCCTCCTCGTCGTCGATCGACCGCACGCCGTCGTGCCCGCGCAGGCGCAGGACGAGCAGCGCCATCTGCACGCTCAGTTGGTCTTGCCCGTCAGCGGTCACGTCGAGGCCGGTGATGTCCCGGACGCGGCCCAAGCGATAGCGGACGGTGTTCTCGTGGACGTCGAGCCGCTGCGCCGACGCGCGCGCCGAGCGGCCCGCCGCGTAGAACTCGTCGAGCGTCTCGAGCAGGTCGCCCGAGCCGTCGTGGCTGCGCAGCAGCGGGCCCAGCATGTCCTCCACGAACTGGCCGAGCGCGACGGGGTCCCCGTGGGCGACGAACAGCCGGCCCGGGCCGAGGTCGTCGGCCGCGAGGATCCGGCGCGGAGCGTCGAGCCCGTCGATGCAGCGCGCGACCTCCCAGGCCTCGCGGTAGGCGCGTGGAAGCGCGCCTGCGTCGCGGCACACGCTCGACACGCCGACGATCGCGTCGAGGGCCGCCGCGGCGCACGCGTCGGCCAGCGCGTGCTTGACCGCGCGGACCGCGTGGAGCGTCGCCGCGGCGGCGTTGACGTCGATCAGCAGGGCGACGCCCTTCGGGCCCTTGCTGGCCAGCACCTCGCCCGCCACCCGCGCGGCGAGCGCCTCCACCAGCCGGGTGGCGTCGATCCCACCGCCGCGATGGGCGGGCAGCGTGACGAAGGCGACGACGCGCGGCGCCGTGAGGTCGTAGCCGAGGTTGTCGGCGCCGCGGCGGGCGTCCTCGTCCTGCGTCCCGCGGATCAGCTGGCGGGCCAGCAGCGAGCGTGCGTCCCACGTGGTCGACGTGGCCCGCGCCTGCGCGGTCACCTCGATCGCCACGTGGCGGGCGGCGCGGCGGGCGACCAGCTCGTCGAACGCGCTCAGCCGGCGCGGATGCTCCATGACGACCAACCAGCCCCACCGGTCCTCGGCGAGGTCGACCGGCGCCACGAGGTGCCGGTGGCGGACCCCGGCGCTGAGCATCGGCGCGACGGCCGTCGAGGACCCGGCGGCGGCGTCGGTCAGCAGCCGCTGCACGGCGCCCGAGCGCGGAGCGTCGTCCAGCAGCCGGACGTGGAGACCGTCGTCCTGTCCGTGGGGCTCGGCGCTCGCGACGCGCTGGTGGTCGGCGTCGTAGAGCGCCGCGGGCTTGCCGCAGAGGTCGGCGACCGCCTGGACGATCGCCGGCAGGCCGGCGCCGTCGAGCAGGACCTGGGACAGCCGGAAGTCCGCCGTCGCCGCGCCGCGCAGCAGCCGGTTCTGGCGTCGGGCGGTGTCGAGCTGCGCGCGTTGGCGCTCTGCGGTCAACGCCGCGCCGACCACGCGACCCAGCAGGCCGGCGAGCGCCACGTCGCCGTCCCGGTACGCGTGGGGCTCGTCGCCGGGATCGAAGACCATGACCCCGAGCGGCGGCTCGTCGGCGGGGCCCGCCGGCAGCGGCACGGTCAGCAGCGACCGCACGTCCCAGACGCGCAGCGGAACGCCGCCGGCCCGGGCGTCGGCCGCGAGGTCGGCCACCAGCACCGGCGCCCGGCTCTGCATCGCCTCGCGCGTGATCGCGTCGGCCGGGCCACCGAGCCGGAGTTCCCGTACCGCGTCGCCGATCTCGTCGGCGGGATGGCCGAACCGGCCGGGCAGCCCTTCGCGGCGGTCCTCGCGCAGGTAGACCCCGCAGCGCCGCAGCCGCAGCAGCGCGCAGCACCGCGCGGACGCCTCGGACAGCAGGACCTCGGCGTCCGGCGCGGCCGCCAGCGCCCCGGTCAGCTCGGCCAGCGCGGCGACGTCGTCGGCGGTCGCGCTCATCCGGTCAGCACCTCCTCGTGCTCGCGCAGGCGCGCGTGCCCCCGCGCCAGCATCGTCATCACCGCCTGCCCGTCGTCGGCGACCAGCTCGCCGCGCAGGCGCAGCGTCCCGCGACCCTTCGCCGGATCGGCGATGTAGGCCTCGACGATCGTCGTCCTGCCGTGGAGGCGCATCCCCGGGCGCACCGGCGCCAGCCAGCGGATGTCCTCGACGCCAGGGGCCGCCAGCATCGCGGCGCGGCTCAGCACGGCGTCGACGTACATCCGCATCCATAGGCACACGGTCTGCCAGCCGCTCGCGATCACCCCGTCGAACGGCGCGCACGCCTCCGCCGCCGGATCGACGTGGAAGGGCTGCGGGTCCCAGACCCGCGCGAAGTCCAGGATGTCGGCCTCGGTCAGCGTCCGCTCCCCCAGCTCGAAGACCCGGCCGGCGGTGAAGTCCTCGAAGAAGAGCTCGGGCACGGCTACGCCTGCGCCTCGACGGCGAGCGCCGCGCGCACCACGTCCAGCGCGCCGGGGTTCTCGGCCCCCGACAGGTCTCCCGGGTCCTCGCCGATCGCCACGGCCCGGACGGCCCGGCGCAGGATCTTGGCCGAGCGCGTCCGCGGCAGCTCGGACACCCGGACGACGCGCGACGGCTTGAAGGGCTTGCCCATGCGCTCGGCCACCAAGGCCACCAGCTCGCTCGAGATGTCCTCCCCGTCCGGGTCGACCGGCGTCCAGAAGCACCAGATCGCCTCGCCCTTGGTGCCGTCGGGCACCCCGATGGTCGCCGCCTCGGCAACGGCCGGGTGCGACAGCAGCTCGCTCTCGACCTCCGCCGGCCCCACCCGCTTGCCCGCCACGTTCAGCGCCTCGTCGGAGCGCCCGAGCACGAACCACTGGCCGTCCTCGTCGACCCGCGCCCAGTCGCCGTGGCGCCAGACGTGCGGGTACATCGACCAGTAGGACTCCAGGTAGCGCTCCGCGTCGCGGTAGACGCCGCGCGTCATCGCCGGCCACGGCTGGCGGCACACCAGCTCACCGACCGAGCCGCGCAGCGACCGCCCCTGGGGGTCGAACACGTCGACGTCCATGCCCAGCGACGGGCCGCCGAGCGAGCAGGAGCGCAGCGGCTCGATCGGATAGGGCGCCAGGAACGCCCCGCCGACCTCGGTACCGCCGGAGAAGTTGATGATCGGCCGCGCGCGCCCCCCGACGGCGTCGGCGAGCCACATGTAGGCGTCGTGATCCCAGGGCTCGCCGGAGGAGCCGAAGATGCGCAGCGACGACAGGTCGACGTCGTCGCCCGGCGGCGGGCTCGCCGCCTTCAGCGAGCGGATCAGGGTCGGAGAGACGCCGAGGACGGCGACGCCGTGGCGCTCGACGAGCCGCCAGACCCGATCGGGGCCCGGCGTGTCGGGAGCGCCCTCGTAGAGCAGCAGGGTCCCTCCGAGCGCGTGGACGCCCATGACCGAGAGCGGGCCCATGATCCACCCCATGTCGGTGATCCACGTGTAGACGTCGCCCGGGTGCACGTCGAACTCGTAGGCGACCTCGCTGGCCACCTTGACCACGAAGCCCGCGTGGGTGTGCACGGCGCCCTTCGGCTTGCCGGTCGTCCCCGACGTGTAGCCGATGAGCAGCGACGCCTCGGCGTCGGTGTCCGCGTACGTGAACGAGCGTTCACTTCCCGACTGCTCGAAGTCCTGCCACGCCACGTCGCGCCCGGCGGCCCAGGGCACGTCCAGCCCGATCCCGCGATGGACGACGACGTGCTCGACCGTCGGGCACGTGGCCAGCGCCTCGTCGAGCACGGGCTTGAGCGCCGTCTGCCGGCCCCGGCGCCACGTGCCGTCGGAGGTGAAGACGACCTTGGCCTCGCCGTCGTTGAGGCGCGCGGCGACGGCGCCGGCGGCGAAGCCCGAGAAGAGCGGCAGCACCACGGCACCGACCGCCGCCGCGGCGTACAGCGCGATCGCCGCCTCGGCGACCATCGGCATGTAGATCGCGACGACGTCGCCGTCGCCGATGCCGCGTGCCGTCAGGCCATTGGCGACGCGCTGTACGCGCTCCGCCAGCTCACGATAGGAGAGCGTCGTGACCTCGCCGGTCTCGGCCTCGTGGACGATCGCGGGCGCGTCGGCCCGCTCGGGATCGTCCTGCCAGCGCCCGACGCAGGCGTGCGCCGCGTTGAAGCGCCCGCCGGTGAACCACGTCGTCCACTCGATGCCCCGGCTGCCGTCCCGCACCGCGGTGTACGGGGTCGTGAACGGCAGTCCCAGGTCCTCGACGACGGCGTTCCAGTACCAGTCGACGTCGGCGACCGACCGCGCGCGCATGGCCGCCAGGTCGGCGACGCCGTGGCGGCGCATGAGCCGCGTGATGTTCGCGTGCTCGACGACGTCGGCCGTCGGGCTCCAGGCGTAGTCGCTCATGGTCTCCATGTTAACGATCGTTCATCTCACGTGCACGGACCCAGGCGCGTACGGCGACCTCGCCGTCCTGGCGCACCGCCTCCAGCACCGCCGTGACGACCTCGCCGTCGTGCTCGCTCTCGGCGACCCGCAGCGTCAGCACGTCGCCCGGCCAGACCTTGGCGGCGAAGCGCACCTTGTAGGACTCGATCGCGCCGAGGCCGAGCCAGTCGGTGGCCAGCCGCGAGAGCATGCCCGCCTGCATCTGGCCCATCGCGAAGACCGTCGAGAAGCCCGCGGCCCGGGCGTACTCCTCGTCGTGGTGCAGCGGGTTGAAGTCCCCGCCGGCGCCG
Source organism: Baekduia sp. (assembly GCA_036500525.1). GTDB lineage: Bacteria > Actinomycetota > Thermoleophilia > Solirubrobacterales > Solirubrobacteraceae > Baekduia. The sequence goes on from DASYBY010000425.1 coordinate 15,627, forward strand.
GCGAAGCGCACGATGTCGGTCCGCGTGATCGGCCCGACCGTCTGCTCGGGTGGCGTGGCGCTCACGACGGCCGCCCGGTCTCGATCAGGACCTCGCGCTGACGCACGACCACCTCGCCCGCCGCGTCGGCGAACTCGGTTTCCAGCGTGACGAAGGTCATCGCGCCACCGCGCGAGCCCTCCTTGCGCCGGACGCCGGCGACCCGGCGCCGGCCGTGGAGCACGTCACCGACCACGACCGGCCGCTCGTAGCTCCACTCGACCTCGCCGACGACGACGCGGGCGATGTCGAGGCCGAGCAGCGCCACCGCGGCGGCCGCGTCGCGATGGTGTCCCGCGACGACGGTGAACGTCAACGGCGCCGGGATGCCGGTGAAGCTGTCGTCGCGCGCCGCGTCCGCGTCGACGTAGCGCGGCGCCGGGTCCTTGATCGCGCGGGCGAACTCCATCACCTTGCCCTGCTCCACGGCGAAGGTGTACTCGTCGACCAGCGTGCCGATCATGCGAAGTGCGGCGGTCGCTTGTCCAGGAAGGCCGCCATCCCCTCGTGGGCGTCGCTGCCCTCGAACAGGGCGAGTGCCTCGCGCGCCTCGACGGCCATGCCTTCGGGAAACGACCGCCCGGCGGCGGCCTCGGCCGCGCGCCGCACCGCGCTCACCGCCGGCACCGAGACGGCGGCGATCGCCCGCGCCAGGTCCATCGCGACCGCCAGGCCCTGGCCCGGCCCGGCGCGCCGGTCGACCAGACCGATCTCGAAGCTCTCCTGGAGGTCGATCGTCCGGCCCGTCACGAGCAGGTCCAGGGCCTTGCCGTGCCCGACCAGCCGCGGCAGCCGCTGCGTCCCCCCGGCCGCCGGGATGACGCCGAGCTTGACCTGCGGGAGGCCGAAGCGCGACCCCTCGCCTGCGACGCGCAGCGTGCACGCCAGCGCCAGCTCCAGGCCACCACCGAACGCCGCGCCATCGATGGCCGCGATCGACGGGACGCGCAGCCCGTCGATCCGGTCCAGCGCCTCGCGGATCGCGTGCATGTAGGTGACGAACCCGGAGGAGTCGGTCCGGCTCATGTGCTCGATGTCGCCACCCGCGGCGAAGACGCCTGGCAGCGCCGACGCGATCACCAGCGCGCGGGCCGAGCGCGTGTCGAAGTCGTCCAGGGCCACCATGAACGCCCGGAGCAGCCCCGGGCTCAGCACGTTGCTCGGCCCGGCGTCGAGGTAGATCACGCCGACGCCGTCCTGCTCGCCGAAGGCCAGCTCGGCGCGGGCGGGCGCCGTGATCATCGCGCGCCCATCACAGCGCGATCAGCTCCTGCACCGCGCGCGACTCCAGCTCCGCGACCGGCCCCTGCGACACCACGCGGCCCTTGCCGAGGGCGACGAACCGCGTTGCGAGCTGCTGGACCATCCGGATGTGCTGCTCGACGAGGACCAGCGCCGTACCCTGCTGCTGGATGACGCGCAGCGCCTCCACCAGCTCGTCGATGATCACCGGCGCGAGACCTTCGGTCGGCTCGTCCAGGAGCAGCACCTGGGGCTCGGCCATCAGCGCCCGCGCGATCGCGAGCATCTGCTGCTCGCCGCCCGAGAGCTGGTTGCCCGGCCGCCCCGAGGCACGGGCGAGGTTGGGGAACAGCTCCATCAGCCGCGCCACCGTCCACTCCCCCTTCCGTCCGGACGCCCGGCCGAGCATGATGTTCTCCTCCACCGTCAGGTTGGGGTAGATGCGCTTGCCCTGCGGCACGAGGCTCACGCCGCGCGAGGCGGGCTCGTACTGGCGGCGCCCCAGCGGCTTGCCGCCCACGCGGATCTCG
>DASYBY010000426.1:0-9757 GCA_036500525.1 Baekduia sp.
CGGTCCACTTCGAAGAACCGCCGCAGGGCCTTGCGGTAGTCGCTGCGGCCGAAGCCGTCGGTGCCGAGCACCGTATACGGCGCGTCGACCCACTCGCGGATGCCGTCGGGCAGCGCGCGCAGGTAGTCGGTCGCGGCCACCACCGGGCCGTTGCGCTCGCCGAGCGCCTGCGCGACGTAGGCGACCTCGGGCACGAACCCGTCCCGCCCACCCCGCAGCCGGTTGTGGCGCTCGACGGCCATGCCGTCGCGGCGCAGCTCGGTGAACGACGTCACGCTCCACACGTCGGCGCCGACGCCGAAGTCCTCGCGCAGCAGGTCGGCGCCGGCGAGCACCTCGCGCAGGATCGTGCCCGAGCCCAGCAGCTGGATCTCGGCGTCGTCGCTCTCGGCGATGACGTGCATCCCGCGCAGGATCCCCGCTTCCGCCCCCTCGGGCATCGCGGGCATCGCGTAGTTCTCGTTCATGACCGTCAGGTAGTAGAAGACGTCCTCGTGCTCGCCGACCATCCGGCGCAGCCCGTCCTGGACGATCACGGCCAGCTCGTAGGCGTAGGCCGGGTCGTAGGCCACGCAGTTGGGGATCAGCGCCGCCTGCAGGTGGCTGTGGCCGTCCTCGTGCTGCAGGCCCTCGCCGTTGAGCGTCGTGCGCCCCGCGGTGCCGCCGAGCAGGAACCCGCGCGCGCGGGAGTCGCCGGCCGCCCAGGCCAGGTCCCCGATGCGCTGGAACCCGAACATCGAGTAGTAGATGTAGAACGGGACCATCGAGACGCCGTGGTTCGCGTAGGACGTGGCCGCCGCGATCCACGAGGAGAACGCGCCCGGCTCGTTGATCCCCTCCTGGAGGATCTGGCCGGACTTGTCCTCGCGGTAGGACATCAGCTGCTCGGCGTCCTGCGGCGTGTAGAGCTGCCCGACCTGGCTGAAGATGCCCAGCTGGCGGAACATGCCCTCCATGCCGAAGGTGCGCGACTCGTCGGGCACGATCGGCACGACGTGCGGGCCGAGCTGCTTGTCGCGCAGCAGCGTCGAGAGGATCCGGACGAAGGCCATCGTCGTCGAGATCTCGCGCTCGCCGGTGCCGTCGAGCTGGGCCTGGAAGGCCGACAGCTCGGGGACGGGCAGCGGCGGCGCCTCGGTGCGCCGCTGCGGCAGCGAGCCGCCGAGCGCCTCGCGCTGCTCCCGCAGGTAGACCATCTCGGGCGAGTCGTCGGGCGGCTTGTGGAAGCTGACGTTGCGGACCTCGTCGTCGGTGAGGTCCAGCTCGAAGCGGTCGCGGAAGGCGAAGAGCGCCTTCTCGTTCATCTTCTTCTGCTGATGGGTGATGTTCTGGCCCTCACCGGACTCGCCCATCCCGTAGCCCTTGATCGTCTTGGCGAGGATCACGGTCGGCTGCCCGGTGTGGGCGACGGCCTGCGCGTAGGCGGCGTAGACCTTCTGGGGATCGTGGCCGCCGCGGTTCAGCGACCAGATGTCGGCGTCGGACCAGTCCTCGACCATCCGGGCCAGCTCGGGGTCGGCGCCGAAGAAGTGCTCGCGCACGTAGGCGCCGTCGCGCGACTTGTACACCTGGTACTCGCCGTCGACCGCCTCCTCCATGCGATGGACCAGGCGGCCCTCGGTGTCGGCGGCCAGGAGCGGATCCCAGCGCCGGCCCCAGACCACCTTGATGACGTTCCACCCGGCGCCGCGGAAGTTCGTCTCCAGCTCCTGGATGATCTTGCCGTTGCCGCGCACCGGGCCGTCGAGGCGCTGCAGGTTGCAGTTGACGACGAAGACGAGGTTGTCGAGGTGCTCGCGGCCGGCGAGCGAGATGGCGCCCATCGACTCGGGCTCGTCCATCTCGCCGTCGCCCATGAAGGCCCACACCTTGCGGCCGTTCGTGTCGGAGATCCCGCGGCCGCTCAAGTACTTCATGAAGCGCGCCTGGTAGATCGCCATCAGCGGGCCGAGGCCCATCGACACGGTGGGGAACTGCCAGAAGTCCGGCATCAGCCACGGATGCGGATAGGACGAGAGGCCAGGCGCGGTCGGATCGGTCTCGGTCCGGAAGCGGCGCATCTGCTCCTCGGAGATCCGTCCCTCCAGGAAGGCGCGCGCGTAGATGCCGGGCGACGAGTGGCCCTGGATGAACACCAGGTCGCCGCCATGCTCGTTCGACGGGGCGTGCCAGAAGTGGTTGAAGCCCACCTCGTAGAGCGTCGCCGCCGACTGGTAGCTGGCGATGTGGCCGCCCAGCTCCGAGGACTCCTTGTTGGCGCTCAACACGGTGGCGATCGCGTTCCACCGGATGAGCGACCGTACTCGGTGCTCCAGCTCGTGATCGCCCGGTACAGGCGGCTGCGCCTCGACCGGGATCGTGTTGACGTAGGGCGTGCTGAGGTCGCCGGCGGGCTGCAGGCCGCGCAGGCGCGCGTCGGCGAACACCTGCTCGAGCAGCTCGCGGGCCCGGTCGGGCCCGTCGTTGCGGATGACGGCCTCGAGGGCCTCCATCCACTCGGCGGTCTCCGCCGGGTCGATGTCGTGGTAGAGCGCCATCAGATCTCCTGGAAGTACTCGGGGTGGGCGCGGCGGATGTCGGGCAGGCTGGACAGGACCATGCGCAGGTGGTGGCGCAGCTCGCGCTCGGCGCCGTCGGCATCGCCGGCGGCCACCGCGGCGACCACGGCCCGGTGCTCGGCGAGCATCTGGCGGCGGTAGCCGGCGTCGGGAAGGGACAGGCGGCGGACGCGATCGAGCTGCCCGCGGGCCCGCTCGCTCAGCCGCCAGGCGACGGAGCGCCCGGACAGGTCGCAGAGCAGGTGGTGCAGCTCGTCGTCGAGCCGGGCGAACGCGTCGTCGTCGCCGACCTCGGCGGCCCGCTCCTGCGCGTCGAGGTTGTCCTCGATCGGCCGGAGCGCGCCGGCGTCGAGGATGCTCGGCGCGTGCCGGACGGCGTTGACCTCCAGCGACTCGCGCACGAAGTGGGCGTCGGCGACGGCGTCCTCCTCGATGAAGGTGACGAACGTGCCGAGCTGGGGAACCACCTCGACGAGCCGCTCGTCGCGGAGACGCAGCAGCGCCTCGCGCACGGGCGTGCGGCTGACGCCGATCAGCCCGGCCAGCTCGTTCTCCGAGAGCCGGCGTCCAGGGACCAGCTGCGCCGTGACGATCGCCGTCCGAAGCGCCGCATAGGCCCCATCGCCCACGGATCCACCGAGGGCGCGCTCCCCCATCGGGATTCGCATTGTGGACTAGTATACAAGTGGCCGAACGGGCGGTGGACCGCGACACAGGCGCGCTCCTGCGCGCTACGGTGATCGCGATGACCGGCCGGCCGGGAACTCGCGCAGCGCTGTGCACCGCGGTCCTCGCGGCGGCCGTCGCGACGGCGTCGCGCACCGGCGTCGGGCCCGAGCTGGTGCTGTGGCTCACCCCGTTGTTGGTGCTCATCGTGCCGCTCATCGCCGGGCGGTTCCCGGGCGAGGCCGCGCTGCAGGCCTACCGCCGCGCGCGCACGTCCGTCCCACGGCGCCGCGACGCCCGCTCCGTCGCCACGCGCCGGCGCACGCCGCGCGCCGCCGGCCACTGCGGCCGCCTGCTCGCCTTCAGCCTCGCCGAGCGCGGGCCGCCGGCCGCCGCCGCCCTCGCCGGCTGACCCGCCGGCCCGCACCCCGCCCCGCCGACGGCCGCCGCACGCCGTTGCCCCGGCCGGCCACCCGGCCGCCCGCGCCCGAGCACACCGCCCTTCCGAAGGACTCGCATGTCTGCACGCCGTCTGCGCCGCACGGGGGCCCTGGCCGTTCTGGCCCTGGCCCTCCTCGGTGCGCCCTCCGCCGCCTTCGCGCACGCGGGCAACCCGAACTACCGCTCCGTCTTCCACCAGCTGAGCACGCCGCTGCCCGGGGTCAAGGTGCAGGTCATCGGCTACGACTCGCTCTACGAGCTGCGCAGCACCGCCAAGCAGACCGTCACGATCTTCGGCTACGACGGCGAGCCCTACTCGCGGATCCTGCCCGACGGCACCGTCCAGCAGAACACCAACTCGAGCGCCGTCTACCTCAACAACGACCTCTACGGCACGGCGCCGGTGCCGGCCAACGCGCGCAAGGGCGCGCCGGTCGTCTGGAAGTCGCTGAACAAGACGGCGACGATCACCTGGCACGACCACCGCATGCACTGGATCAGCGCGACGCGGCCGCCGAAGGTGACCGACACCCACAAGAAGACCAAGATCTTCGACTACAAGATCCCGCTGGCCGAGGGCTCGACGCGCAGCAACATCGAGGGCACGCTGTTCTGGGTCGGCCCGGCCGGCGGCGGCTTCCCGCTCGGCGCCGGGATCGCGCTCGCCGTGATCATCCTCGGCAGCATCGTCCTGGTCACGGTGGTCCGCCGGCGCCGTGCGCTCGAGCCCGACGACGACGCGGGCGACGACGACGATCGCGACGACCGCGACCGCGGCACGCCGATCACGACCCCGCCCACCCCGGCGCCCACGGGCGGCAAAGAGGCCTGGTGACCCGTCGCGCCCTCCGCGCGGTGCTGGTGGGAGCGACGCTCCTGCTGGCCCTCGCGCTGCCCGGCTCGGCCTTCGCCCACGCCCAGCTGGAGACGACCTCGCCGCAGCGCGACGACCTCGTCGCCTCCGCGCCCAAGGTGGTGTCCTTCACCTTCGACGAGGCGGTCAGCGGCACCGAGGGCGCGATCCGCGTGTTCGACAGCAAGGGCGACCGCGTCGACGACGGCAACAGCTACCACCCGGCCGGCCGCGGCCCGACCTTCGCCGTCGGCCTGAAGTCCGGCCTGGCCAAGGGCACCTACACCGCCACCTATCGCGTGGTCTCGGCCGACACGCACATCGTCACCGGCGGCTTCGTCTTCTCGATCGGCGCGCGCAGCGCCGGCGCGGGCTCGACGGTCGGCCAGCTGCTCGCGGGCCAGAAGACCGGCAAGGTCACCAGCACCGGCTTCGTCGTCGCCCGCGCCGCGCAGTACGGCGCGATCGGCATCGCCGGCGGGTTGTTGGTGTTCCTGCTCGCGGTCTGGCTGCCGGTGCTGACCGCGTCGGGCGGCGGCACGACCGAGTGGGAGCGCGCCGCCGAGCGGTTCGTCGCCCGGCTGCGGATCGGCCTGCTCGTCGCGGCGCTGGTCGGCCTGGTCAGCGCGCTGGTCGGGCTCGGGCTCCAGGGCGCCGAGTCGGCGGGTGTGCCGCTGTGGAAGATCACCGGCCCCGTGATGAGCTCGGTGCTCAGCACGCGCTTCGGGACGATCTGGCTCGGCGGCGCGATCGCCTGGCTCGTGCTCGGCGCCGCGACGCTGCTCGTGCTCGCGCCGCGTGGCGCGCGGGCGCCCGTGCTGCGCACCGCCTCGCTGGGCGCCGACGGCGCGGTGCTCGGCTCGCGCGCCGCCGGCCCGCGGCTCGCGCCGCTGCTGATCCCCGCGCTCGCGCTCATCACGCTCCCGGCGCTGGCCGGCCACGCGAGCGTCCAGCACCCCGTCTGGCTCTTCCTCCCCGCCAACCTCGTGCACGTCTCGGCGATGACGGTCTGGCTCGGCGGCCTCACCGCGCTGCTGCTCTGCCTGCCCGCCGCGACGCGCGCGCTGCAGAACGGCGCCGATCGCACGCGCCTGCTGGCCGGCGTGCTGGCCCGGTTCTCGCCGATCGCCCTCGGCTGCGTCCTGGTCCTCATGGCGACCGGCGTGATCCAGGCGCTCTGCCAGATCAACGCGTTCTCCGAGCTGTGGGACACCGCCTACGGGCGCGCCGTGCTCGTCAAGATCGGGCTGCTGTTGGTGCTGATCGCGCTCGGCGCGGTCAACCGCCGCCGGACGGTCCCGGGCCTGAGCGCGGTCGCGCGCGACGGCGGCACGCCGGGCGCGCTCGGCCTGCTGCTGCGCCGCACGCTGCGCACCGAGGTCGCCGTGATCGCGGTCGTCCTCACGGTGACCGGCGCGCTGGCCGGCTACGCGCCGGCCAAGACCGTCGCCACCGGCCCGGTCGAGCTGACCAGCACCCTCGGCCCCGCCCAGCTGTCGCTCGACGTCGACCCCGCCACCGTCGGGTCCAACCTGATGCACATCTACCTGTTGGACCCCAAGTCGGGCGCGCAGTACACGAAGACCAAGGAGCTGACGGTCACCGCGACGCTGCCCTCCAAGGGGATCGGCCCGCTCACGCTCACGACGCAGCCGACCGGCCCGGGCCACTACACGATCCCGGCGGCCGTCCTCGGCGCGCCGGGCACGTGGACCCTCGACCTCACCGCTCGCGTCTCGGACTTCGACGAGTACGACCGCAAGGTCCAGGTGAAGATCCGCTGAGGCGCGCGGCGCCGCCGGCTACTGCCCGGCGACGTCGTGCACGTACTTGGCGATCGCCTGGATCTCGGCGCCGCTGACCTGATCCTTGAACGCCGGCATCGCGCCGCCGCCGTCGGTCACCTGCTTGACGATCGCGGCCTCGCTGGGCTTCAGGCTGTCCAGGTTGGGACCGACCTGGCCGCGGGCGTCGGCCGCCTTCAGCGTGTGGCACGACTTGCAGCCGAGCGAGGCGAACAGCTTCTGCCCGGAGTCGGCGCCGGTCGTCGCCGCGCCGCCGCCCGAGGTCCCGGCGCCCGACGAGCTGGACCCGCCGCCACCACCACCGCACGCGGTGACCGACAGCGCGAGCACGGCCACCGCGCCCGCCAGGATCTTCCGGCGCTTCACCGGCGTGCCCGACCGTTCAGCATGGGCCCCACGATACGCGGCGGCCAGGACGCCCGCGCCGCCGCGTCAGACCGCGTAGGACTCGGCGTCGACGCGGTTGCGCCCGGCGTTCTTGGCGGCGTAGAGGCGCCGGTCGGCCAGGCGCGCGAGCGCGCCGACGTCGGCGGTCGCCGTGTCGGAGACGACGCCGATGCTCGCCGTGATCTCCATCCCCGGCGCGATCTCGTCCCACGGCTCGGCGGCGATGACGGCGCGCAGCCGCTCGGCGCACGCACGCGCCTCCTCCGCCGAGGTCAGCGGCATCAGCACGACGAACTCCTCGCCGCCGGAGCGCGCGACGGTGTCGCTGTCACGCACCGTGCGCCGCAGCAGCTCGGCCGCCCGGATCAGCACCCGGTCGCCGGCGTCGTGGCCGAAGCGGTCGTTGACGCGCTTGAAGTGGTCGAGGTCGATCGCGGCGAGGCTCAGCAGCCCGGGCGTCCCGCCGACCTCCTCCAGCGCCGCGGCCAGGTAGCGGCGGTTGTAGAGCCCGGTGAGCCAGTCGCGGTCGGCCTGCTCGCGCAGCTGGTCGCGCAGCGCCTCGAGCTGCTGCGCGCGGTGCTCCAGCTCGCGGTGCGCGTCGGCCAGCTCGGCGACCGTGGTCTCCAGCTCCAGGTTCTTGGTGGCCAGCGTGTCGGCCTCGCGCCGCGCGGTCCCCTGCCCGATCACCGCGCGCTCCAGGTCGCGCTGCAGCTCGGTCAGCTCGCGCAGCGCGGCCCGCTCCAGCACCGCGCTCTCGGCCAGCGCGTCGTAGGCCTCGTCGCTGCGGCCGCACTCGCGCAGGGCGGTCGCGACCTCCTGGAGGATCATGCTGCGCGCCTGCGGGACCGCGTCGCCGAGGAGCTGCACCGCCCGGCGGCCGCTGCGGCACGCCTCGTCGACGCGCCCGGCGTCGAGCAGCGCCTGCACCTCCACCCCGACGGCCATCCCGTACAAGTACGGGTTGGGATCGCCCATGGCGGTGAGGTGCGCGATCGACGCCTGCGCGCTGGCGAGGCCCTCGACCGACCGCCCGGCGCCGACGAGGATCTCGGCGCGCGTGCAGCACAGGACGCCGAGCAGGAAGCGGTTGTTCGGCGCGAGACCGGCCGCGACGGCGACCGCCCGGTCGATCGCGGCGAGCGCCTGCGGGAGCTGGCCGCGCACGAGGTGCAGGTGCGCGACGTCGTTGCGCGAGATCGCCTCCTCCCACGCCGAGCCGCTCTGCACCGACATCGCCAGCAGCTCGTCGAGGCGCTCGGGCCACTCGGGGACGTCGAGGTTGCCGAGCACCATGCAGCAGCAGCGCCGCGCGTAGATCCGCAGCCCGAACGCGCCGCTGCCGTCCGCGACCCCGATGCAGTGCTCGGCGTGGCGCAGGGCCTCGCGGTAGGAGCCGGAGAAGAAGCTGAGCTGGGCGTTGAGCCCGGCGACCTCGACGGCGGCGGTGGGGTCGGCGGCCGTCTCGGCCAGCGCCTCGGCCTCGGCGGCCAGGCTGAACGCGGCGCGCAGCCGCCCCTGGTTGACCGTGACGATGCCCTCCAGCGCGAGCGCGCGGGCCAGGATGGCGCCGTCGCCGCTCGCCCGGGCCGCGGTCGCGCAGCGCCGAGCGACGTCCAGCGCGCCGGCCGGATCCTCGTGGTGCCGGCCGCGCGCCGCGTCGAGCTCCGCAGCCGCGGTCGTGGTCGCCGGAGGACGAGGCATGAGATCTTCCTCGTACCTCGGCCGGCGCGGCCGGGACTTGAGCCGCGGGCGTCAGCGCGCGCCGGCGGACCGCGCCTCGCTGAGCGCCCGCACGGCCTCCAGCTCGGTGTCGACCGTCGCCATCTGCGCGTCGACGGCCGCGGGGTCGGTGCCCTCGGGGAAGAAGAGCGTGAACAGGTACTCGCTGCCGTCGCGGCCGTTGGGCAGGACGCGGCTGAACGCGCCGCGGGGCGGGTCGCCGCGGAGGATGTCGACGGTGCCCAGCTCGGGCACCACGCGCAGGTCGACGCGCAGGTCGCCCGCCCCGGTGTCGACGATCCACGCGTCGCCGTCGGGGCGGACGGCGCGCGCGAAGTTCGGCGCCCACTCGGGGAGCCGGCGCGCGTCGCCGACGACGGCGAGGACGTCCTGCGGCGGGGCGGCGATGGAGATGGAGCGGGTCTCGCAGCGGTCAGGGGCAATCGTAGGCATATGCGTATCGTCTACCTCCTCCTACGATCTGTCAAGGCCTACAATCCGGCCATGGACGGTGAGGATCTCGGCGCGCTCTTCGCGGGCGTCACGCGGCGGCTGATCGACGCCGAGCGGCCGCTGCTCGACGCGCACGGCCTCTCGATGTGGGCCTACGTCGCGCTCTCGCACCTCGCCCGCCGGCCCGCGGGCACGCAGCTCGCGCTCGCACAGGCCATCAACTACGACAAGACGCGGCTGATCGCCCTGCTCGACGGGCTGGAGCGCGAGGGGCTGATCACCCGGACGCCGGACCCCGCCGACCGCCGCGCCCGCATCGTGCAGCTCACCGCCGCCGGCCGCGCGCGCCACGGCGCCGCGCAGGCCGACATCCGCGCGATGGAGGACGAGCTGCTCGCCGGCCTCGCCGCCGCCGACCGCACGCGCCTGCGCCGCATGCTGGCCCGGCTCGCCCACCCCGGCGTCAGCGATCCGGCGGCGACTCCCCCATCGCCTCGGGCCCGGTGATCAGGCGCGCGCCCCGGCCGCGCGTCGCGAAGCTGAACAGCCACCGGATCATCACCACCACCTTGCTCTGGAAGCCGATCAGGTAGTAGAGGTGGACGACCAGCCAGGTCACCCAGGCGAGGAAGCCGCTGAGGCGGATGACGTGCAGATCGGCGACCGCCCGTGCCCGCCCGATCGTCGCCAGGTTGCCCTTGTCGAGGTAGTGAAACGGCCGGTGGCCCTCCCCACGCACGCGGCGCGCGATCGCCTTGGCGGTGTAGTGGCCCTGCTGGATGGCGACCGGCGCCACGCCCGGCAGCGTCTTGGGATCGCCCGAGCGGTGGTCGCGGACGCGCACCATGTCGCCGACCGCGAAGACCTCGGGATGG
>DASYBY010000427.1:0-14520 GCA_036500525.1 Baekduia sp.
GCCATCTTCGCCGCGTTGTGCAAGGTGTTGTACAACCCGCTGCAGCCGTCGTCGTCGACCACCACGTCGACGAACCCGGTCTCGCGGCACACGCGCTCGAAGAACTGCGGCGTCAGGCGGACGTAGTCGTGCGGGTAGCCGTGGCGCTTCCACACGAACGGCATCGCCACCTCCATCACGCCACCCGGCCGCAGCACGCGCAGCGTCTCGGCGAGGATCTGGTGCGGGTAGGCGACGTGCTCGAGCACGCTGTTGGACGCGACGCGGTCGACGCTCCCGTTGGCCAGCGGCAGCGCGGTGACGTCGGCGACGAGGTCCGGCCCGTACTCGCGGTCGAAGTCCAGCCGGAGGAACTCGCTCAGCCCGTCGCCCGCGACGAGCTCGGTGACCCGGCTGTCGGGGAACGTCGTGAACGTCCCGAGCTCCAGGTGCACCGCGCCGACCCGCTCGGTCGCGAAGTAGGCCGCGCCGCGCGCCTCGTCCCAGACCTGGTCGCGGTCGGCGCGCGGTGGGTTGACCCCATGCAGCAGGTAGTCCTGCGCCTCGGCGACATGGCCGTCGACGCTCGCGACGAGGTCGGCGGCGACCTCCGGCGACGCGTTGGCGTGGAGGAGCTCGCGGACGAGATCGAGGGCGTGCTGCTGCGCAGCGGAGTCGCTGGTGGACACGGCGCGAGTCTATTCAGCGACTGCGCACCACTGGACCCGCCACCCAGCCGCGCAGGCCGGTGTCGGTGACGATCCGCGCCCACGTCCGGTCGCGCGCCCACGCGACGATCCGCACCGGCTGCGCGCGTCGGACCGTCCCGACGACGCCGCGGCCCGCCGGCGCCGTGCGCAGGAAGGTGGGCGTGCGGACACGGACCGAGGCCCCGCGCGCCGACGCAGCTACCGCGGTCGCCCCGCGCCCCGCCACGATCGACCCGCCGCCGTCGCGGCGCTTGCACAGGATCGCGACCGACGCCCGCGCGTCGCGCGCCGGCACCGTGCGCTCGAAGACGATCCGCGCGCTCCGGCTCGCGCCGACGACGGTGCCCGGACCGTAGGTCGCGCTGACCCGCGCGCCGGTCGGCGCGAGCAGGTCGGCAACCCGCAGGTCGCCCGGGCAGCGCAGCACGACCGCGGGGTGCGTGGAAGCCCCCGCCCGCAGCAGCACCGCGTGCCGCACGATCGCCGTCCCGGCCGGCAGCGGCGCACCGCGCCCGAGGTGCCCGCCCGGCAGCGCGCGACTGGCGAGCGCCATCGGCGCGGGATCGCCCGGCCCGAGCGTCGGCAGCGCGACCCCGGCCGCGCCGACCGCCAGCGTCGCCGTCACCGCACCGGCCGCGGCCTTGCCCGCCGACGCCTTGCCCGCGAGCACGATCTTCAGCCCGACGCCCGACGCCGCGAGCACGAGCGGCCCCGGCAGCAGCAGCGCCATCGCCCGCCGGGTGGCGCGCAGCGCGCCACGGAACTCGCGGCACGCCGGGCAGCGCGCGAGGTGGCGATGGGACTTCGCCGACGCCCGCCGCCGCGCGTCGTGCGCCTCCATCAGATCGACGCGCACGTCCTGGCACAGCGTGGAGCGCTCGTCGACCAGCTGGGTCAGCGCCAGGCGCGCGCGGTGCACGAGTACCCGCGCCGCGCTGGGCGTGATGTCCAGCTCGCCGGCCAGCTCGCGGTGGCTGAGCCCGTCGAGCTCGCGCCGGACGAGCGCGTGGCGGTGCCGGGCGGGCAGCGCCCCGAGGTCGTCCAGGAGCTGGCGGAGGTCGGCGCGACGCTGGAAGGCGGTGGCCGGCTCGTCGCGCGCGGCGGCGGTCAACGGCGCGTCGGCGTCGATGGCGTGCAAGTCCACGCAGTCGGTCCGCACCCGGCCGAGCTCGTCCAGGCAGCAGTTGCGCACCAGCCGGTAGAGCCAGGGGCGCAGGCTCATCGGGCGGTCGTCGCGCCGCAGCGCACGATGCGCCCGCCACAGCGCCTCCTGCACGACGTCCTCGGCCCCGGCCTCGTCGCGCAGGATCCGCGTGGCGAAGCGCAGCAGCGCGGGCCGGTAGCGGTCGTGGAGCTGCTGGAAGGCGGCCTCGTCGCCGGCGCGGAACGCGGCGACGAGGCGCTCGTCGGAGACGCGGGCGGGCATCAGCGCCGCGCTCCCTGGCCCTTGCGGCGCGGGGGCTTCTTGACCTTGCACAACGTCCGCGTCGCGACCCACCCCTGCGCGCCGGTCCGGACCTCCACGAAGGACCAGTCGTCGCCGTCGTCATGCAACACCACCAACAACGTCTGCGGCCGGAACAGGTGCCCGATGACGAAGCCGCCCGGCGCGTCGCGCAGCACGGTGCGGTCCACGCAGAGCGTGCGACGCACCGCCGCCGACGCGCTGCCCGAGGGCAGCAGCGCCAGCGCCAGCAGCGCGATCGTGGCGGCTCGCCGGAGCACGTGGCTACCAGCGGTTCTCCGGGACATCCAACGAGGGCTGCTTGAGCACGTCGGCCCGCATCCGCAGCGTCGCCGGCCCGCTGAGCTGCCCGGTCGTCACCCGCACGACCAGCCGCTCGGGGTTGTCCGGGGTGTCGGGGAACCCGGTGAACCCGGCCAGCTCGACCGTCACGGCGCCGGCGACCTGCGCGGACTTCGCGGGCCGGACCTTCTTGTTGCCCTTGGAGGTCTTCTTCTTGGCCTTGGCCTTGGCGTTGGCCTTGGCGTTGGCCTTGGCCTTGCGCCTGGCCGCGGCCTTGGCCTTGGCCGTCGTGGCCATGGCGACGTTCTCGATGGCGTCGGTGTCGGCGACGGCGGCCGGGTTCTTGGCGTAGTTGGGCAGCGCGACGTTGGTCGGGGTGCCGTGCTCGTCGTACCAGTGCCACCCGGCCGCGGCGCAGCTCGCGCCCTCGTGCAGGTGGACCGGACCCACGACGGCGAGCGACTCGGGGATCGCGTAGGTGCCGTCGGGCTGCAGCTCCGCGCCCGGGATGCCGCCGTCGCCGATGTGGCGCACGCCGTCGGGCGACGGCGGGGTGTCCGGCGGGGTGGTCGCGCCGGGATCCTGCCGCACCGGGCCGAACCCGCGGACGTTGGCGACGTCGAGGTCGGTGCCGCCCCCGTGGATGTCGAAGCCGAAGCACGGGAGCAGCAAGTTGTAGTCCTGGCCGAGGTCGGCGGGGAAGTTCAGGGTGTAGGTCTGCGTCGTGTTGCTCTGCAGCTGCCAGCGACCGGCCGCGTGGGTGAGCAGCGAGGGATCGACCGACCGCGGCATATAGCGGGCGCCCAACTGCTCGTCGGCGGACGCGGATCCGACGAGGGAGCCCGCGGCGACGAGCGAGGCGAGGATGAGGCTGAACTTCGGCACGGCGGGCTCCTTCGTCGGGGTGGCAGGAGTGAGAACTCCCGGCACCAGACTTGTGTTTCACACTATGCCGCCCAAATAACCGGAGGCACGCTCCGCTTCGTGCTACCGTAACCGGACGATCCTCCGGTTCGGATTCCTGCATCATGAACGTCCACCACCTCTCCCCCACCGAGGAGCACCCATGCCCGACCTCATCACCACCCCGTTCGGCTTCGACTCGACCGCCGCGGAGGCGATCGACGGCATCGACCTGTCGGGCAAGCGCGCCATCGTGACCGGCGGCTCGTCGGGCATCGGCGTCGAGACGGCGCGCGCGCTGGCCGGCGCAGGTGCCGACGTGACGCTCGCCGTGCGCGACGCCGCCGCCGGCGACCGGACCGCCGCCGACATCACGGCCACGACCGGCAACGAGCACGTCCACGTCGGGCGGCTCGACCTCGCCGACCAGGCCTCGGTCGCCGCCTTCGCCGCGGACTGGACCGGGCCGCTGCACCTCCTCATCAACAACGCCGGCGTGATGGCGCTGCCCGAGCTCCAGCTGAGCCCCGAGGGCTGGGAGCTGCAGTTCGCCACCAACCACCTCGGCCACTTCGCGCTGGCGCTCGGCCTGCACGACGCGCTCGCCGCCGCCGGGAACGCCCGGATCGTCTCGCTCAGCTCCGTCGGGCACCTGCGCTCGCCGGTCGTCTTCGAGGACATCAACTTCACCTCGCGGCCTTACAACCCGCAGCTCGCCTACGGGCAGGCGAAGACCGCGAACGTCCTGTTCGCCGTCGAGGCCACACGCCGCTGGAGCGCCGACGGCATCACCGCCAACGCGGTCCACCCGGGCGCGATCGCCGACACCAACCTGTCGCGCCACATGGACCCCAAGATCCTCGCCGACCTCGTCGCCTCCGGCAAGTACACGTTCAAGACCCCCGAGCAGGGCGCCTCGACCAGCGTCCTCGTCGCGACCTCCCCACAGCTCGAAGGCATCGGCGGCCGCTACTTCGAGGACTGCCACGAGGCACCGATCGTCGAGCCCGGCCCTGACGGCGGCCCCTCCGGCGTCGCCGCCTACGCCACCGACCCCGACAACGCCCGGCGGCTATGGGACCTGTCGGAGGCGCTGGTCAAGCGCTGAGGCGCGCCAGCCATCCGGCGCGCTTCTCCACGATCGCCACCACGCGATCGAGGACCGGCGCATCCCAGCCCTCGGCAGCCAGCGCAGCCCGAGCGCCGCGGGCCGCGGCGGCGCCGCCGCGGCGTGCCCTCGGAGGCGGCGCCGGGCAGCGGCGGCGCCGAGCCCGGCCTCGCCGAGCAGGCGGTCGAGATGGCGCCGCCGCACATACTCGAGCCGGTACTCGCCGCCGATGTTCATGGCCATCTTGCGCTGCAGGTTGTGGCTCTTGTGGTAGGCGAACGTGCTCAGCACGTCATAGGCCGGCGCCAGCACGGCGTCCGACGTCTCCGAACGGTAGAGCAAGGAGTAGTTCTTGCCGTGAGCATCGTGGTTGCCGACCAGGAAGCTGAGCGCGATGCCGTCGAGCAGTTTGACGATCTCGCCCGCCGGCACGGTCGTGGCGCTGCGCAGCAGCGCGAAGCAGTCGGCCAGCGACGGGCCACCCTCGGCCTGGTACTTGCGCTGTGCGGGGATCCCGAGCTCGGCAGCGATTTTGGGCCCGAATTGTCCCGATCGGGAAGATCCGCTTGCTGCGTGCCGTATTCGTCGCGCCGCGTTCCCGATCGGGAACGCGGCCGCGCGCTCGGTCAGCGCGTCGTGAAGGTGTAGGTCTTGCGGAGGTGGGTGGCGCCGGAGGCGAGGGCGAGCTGGAGCTTCGCGGTGTGGGCGGTGGCGATGGTGTGGCGGAGGGTGGTGCGGAGGTGGAGGGTGATGGTGTGGAGTTGGCCGTCGCGGAGCTTGAGGGTCGCGCGGGGCAGGGTGCGGTTGGTGTGGTGGCCGTTGAGCTGGAGGCGCGTGGTGACCGTGGCTGAGCATGGGCCGCCGGCGCAGACCGCGACGGCCAGGCGGCGGGAGGCGGTGGGCCGGCCGAGCTTGGTGGAGGCGGTCGTGGCGTAGAGGCGCACGTGGCCGGCCGTGCCGAGCAGGCGGGGCGAGCGGATCCCGAGGGCGCGGGAGGCAAGCGCGTCGGCGCGGGCGGCGGCCGAAGGTGCGACGAAGACCGACGGCGGCGCGGGCTGCGGGACGACCGGCGCGACGACGGGTGCGGGCGCCGTGACGGCCGGCGGGCCTGGGTCGGGGTTCGGCTCCGCATCGGTCGGCGGCGGCTCGATCACCATCCCCGTCCCGGCTCCCGTCAGCGCGACGCGCACCGGCGAGCGCGGGTCGTCGCTCGGCACGGTCAGCACCGCCGCCTGGGCGCCGGCGTCCACGGGCGTCAGCGCCAGGGTCACGGTGCAGGTCGCGCGGGCCGCCAGCACCGCCGACGAGCAGCCGTCGGCGACCACGCGCACCGCCCCGGCGTCCGCACCGGTCACGGCGACCGCACCGAGCGTCGCGTCCGTGTCGCCGTCGTTGCTGATGACCACGTCCTGCGCCGCGGACCCCAACTGGACCGCCGGCGGCCCGTTGACCACCACGCCCGGCTGCGTGATCGTCAGCTCCCCGCGCGACACATCGAAGAACACGTTGTTGGTGGCCTCGATCTTCACCCGTCCGTGCGCGGTCGCCACGCGCGGCAAGTCCACCGTCTCGTCGCCGTCGTTCGGCGTCGACGCGGCCAACACCTTGCTGAACGTCGCGCCGCCGTCGACCGACAGGCTGATCTTCACGGCGGGCGCGCTCACCGGCGCGGCCGCGGTCCCCGCGACGCTCCACACGACGTGCAGCGTCGCGACGTCCGTCACCGGATCGGTCCCCACGATCGTCGCGGCCGCGCCCTGCGACGTGAGCCGGAACGGCCCCGGCGCGAGCGTCAGCGCGGTGTCCGCGCTGCCGGTCCCGCCGGCGCCCGGGTGGTTGTCGCGCGCCGTCACGCGGAAGTGCAGGGTGCGATCGCCGTCGCGCCCGACCCAGTCGGCGGTCGGCAGGAACTCCGAGAAGCAGTCGACGGTCGCCGCCGGGACGGTCCCCGCCGCTGCCGCCGGGCACGCACCGATGAGCGCGTTGGTGTGGTCGGCCATGACCTGGGCGACGTCGGGGAACGAGCGCGAGCTCATCGCGGTCGCGACGTTCTCGCCGGGCGAGGGCGAGAGGAGCGCGTCGCCCGGGCTCGCGTAGCGCGCCGCGGTCCCGAACTCCCGGAAGAGCGGCCCGTCGGTCTTGGTGTTGTCGACCAGCCCGGTGCCCGTGGTGCTCTCACCCGGGTCGTTCTGCTCCCACAGGTAGGTCAGCGGGTCGCCGTCGGCGTCGCTGCCGGTCGCGTCGAGCGTGAACGGCGTGCGGACCGGGATCGTGTGCGACGCCGTCGCGGTGACCGCCGGCGCGTGGTTGCCGGTCGGCGTGATCGTCGAACCGCCCTGCGTCGTCAGGCCGCCCGCCACGATCGTCCCGACGTAGCCGCTCGGCGGCGGAGACCCGGTGAAGTCGGTCAGCCCGAGGTCGCTCACCGCCACGTTGGCCAGCGTGCCGCCGAAGGCGACGAGGAAGCCGCCGTCCCCCGTCAGGGTCACGGTCGCCGTGGCGCCCGCGGGCCAGCCGGCGATCCCCTCGATCGCCGCCGCGATCCCGGCGGGCGTGAAGGCGCCCGCACCGATCGGGGCCGACACCTGCCCGCCGTAGGTGATGCGAAACGTGTCGGACCCGGAGAAGCCGGTGAGCACGGCCTGCTGCTGGGCGCTCAGCCGCGCCGGACCGCTGGTCACCGCCGACGAGATCTCGGCGATGCTGGCCTGCGAGAAGTAGGGGTCGGTGTGGGCCTGGAGGTCGTCCTGCCCGCAGATGCCGGCGTAGGCCATCACCGACGAGCCGCTGCCGGGCTCGACGGTCGTGAGGCCCGAGGCGCGGTTGCCGCCCGCGCAGTTGGTCTGGGTCCCGTTGAACGTATGGTCGCCCCCGAACTGGTGGCCCATCTCGTGGGCGACGTAGTCCACCGCGAACGCGTCGCCGACCGGCGTCGTGATGGCCGTGCACCCGGCGGCCTTGTCGGCCCCGCCGACCACGCGGACACCCGCGATCCCGCCGCCGGTGTTCCCCATGGCCAAGTGCGCGATGTCGTAGTGGTCGGCGCCGGCGAGCAGACCGGCCACGGTGCGGTTGCGCGTCAGGGTGTCGGTCGTGCAGCTCGCGGCCTGCGCCATCGAATAGCAGGCGTCCGGCCCGCACGGCCCGTCGGCGCCGGTCATCTGGGCGGTCGTGTCGAGGTTCAACTTGTCGTTGTCGTCGATCAACACCATGCGGATCGCGAAGTCCGACTCGTAGAGCTGGTCGACGCGGTTCATGAGGACGACCTTCGCGGCGGTCGTGTCGCCGCCGGCGTACGCGGCGTAGGTCGGGTCGGTGATGAGCGCGAGGCGGTAGGTGCGCAGCGTGACCGGCGCCCCGTTCACCTCGCCGGCGTGCGGCGCGGGCGCCGGGGCGAGCGTCGGCGCGTCGTGGCCGTCGTCGTGCTCGACGAAGGCGCGGTCCGGATCGGCCGGCAGCGCGCTGCGGTCGTAGCTGACGTACTCGCTGCGATCGGCGAAGTGCGGGTCGACGAACCAGGCGCCGCGATCGGAGCGGACCGACGCGTGGAAGCCGAGCGGCGTGAGGTCGAGGCGCACGTCGGCGGTCGGGTCGTCGATGCCACGCCCGGCGTAGGTCCGGATCTCCGGGTGGGCGGCGGCGAGGCCGGGCTCCATGACGGGCGAGTCGGCGATCGCGAAGCGCTGGAGGGTGCCGTCGGGGGCGGGGATGGAGATGGTGAGCGACGGGGCGGCGGCCGCGCGCCGGGCGGTGCTACCGCCGCGCAGCGACTCCGCGGGCGCGTGCGCGAGCACCGCCGCGAGCGCGCCCTGGTCGAGGGTGAACGCGGCGTAGTCCGCCGGCGCGACGGTGGGCACCGCCGGGCTGCGCCGCGCGGTCGCCCCGCCCCGGGACCACGCGGCGGCCGAGGCGGCGGCCGAGGCACCCACGCTCGCGGCCGGCGCGGCGGCGAAGGCTCCCGCGCTCCCCACCAACCCCGCCGCCACCACCAGCGCCACGCATCCACCGAACAACGCGGATCGCGCAGGACTGGGCATGGCGCGGGAATGTCGCAGATCGGCCCTCCACCCCCACACACCCGTCCGCCATATTAGACGTTTGACAAGTTTCTTCTGGTCTAGCACTATGGTTGCAGACGCAACATCTTCCGCACCCCACCGATCAGGAGCACCTCATGTCCGTAGGCATCATCGGCGCCGGCAACATCGGGCGCGCACTCGCCGCCCACGCCGTCCGCGCGGGCGAGACCGTCGTCGTCGCCAACCAGCGTGGCCCGGACTCGCTGGCCGAGCTCGTCGCGGAGCTCGGCCCCGGCGCCTCCGCCGGCACCGTCGCCGAGGCCGCCGCGAGTGACATCGTCGCCCTCGCCGTGCCCTGGCGCACGCTCCCCGCCGCGGTCGCCGGCCTCGACCTCCGCGGCCGGATCGTCATCGACGCCAGCAACCCCATCGTGCCACCCGACTTCCACATCGAGGACCTCGGCGGGCGCACCTCGGGCGAAGTTGTCGCGGAACTGGTCCCGGGCGCTCGGCTCGTCAAGGCCGCCAACACGCTGCCCGCCGCGGTGCTCGCCGCCGACCCGCGCGAGGCCGGCGGCCGGCGCGTCCTCGTCCTCTCCGGCGACGACCAGGCCGCCAAGGACACGGTCGCCGCGCTCTTCGCCGCCGCGGGCTTCGCCACGATCGACCTCGGCGGGCTCACCGACGGCGGCCGCCTGCAGGAGGTCTCCGGCGGCCCGTTCGCCCGCCTCAACCTCCTGCGCGTCCCCGATCCCGCATGACCGCCGCCTAGGTCCGCGGCGCGGGCGGCCGACGCCCGCTCACCGCGACCAGGTGCATCGCCTGGCGGCGCGGCGCCGGCCCCGCGGCCCACTCGGCGAACGCGCGCTCGGCCGCGGCCCGCGTGCGCTCCGACAGCGCGCCGTCGCCGACCAGCTGATGGCCGCGCGTCGCGACGACCTGCTCCCACAGCGCCGCCGCCTCGGCGAAGTCCGGATCGGCCGAGTGCGTCACCTCGGGCTGCGGCGAGACCTCGACGTCGACGAGCCCCGCCTCCGCGAACATGCCCGGCAGGTGCTCGGCGATGCGGTTGTCCATGCCCGCCTCCTCGCGCCAGCGCAGGAACGCGTCGTAGAAGTGATGGGCGTCCGCCGGGACGTCCGGCTTCCACGCGATCCGCGTGTGGTCGTAGTCGAGGACGACGACCAGCCCGCCGACCTTCGTCGCCCGCACCATGTCCTGCAGCGCCTCGTCCGGATCGGCCAGCCACTGCAACACGCGCGAGGCCGTGACCAGGTCGAAGCGATCCTGCGTCCCCAGATCCCCGATCGTCGTGCAGCGGTAGTCGAGCTGCGGCATGTCGCCGGCCGCCGCCTTCGCGCGCGCGAGGAGACCGGCGTGCGGATCGATGCCGAGCACGGCGCCGTCCGGGCCGACCGCCTCGGCGATCCCGCGCGTGATCGCCCCGCTGCCACACCCGATGTCCAGCACGCGCATGCCCGGGCGCAGCAGCTCCGCGAGGCGGCGGTGCGAGCTGTGCAGCGTCCGCAGCTCGAGGAACTGCTCGGTTCCCTCGGGCATGTGCGCCCGGGCGATCGCGGCGCGTGGGTCAAGGGCCATGCACAGGACGCTACGGCACGCGTAGCGATCGCGGTCGGCGCCGCCTCAGAGCTCCCGCCGGTCGCCCACGCCGAGCTTCTGCATCGCCCGGTAGATGTGCGACTCGACGGTGCGGACCGACAGCACGAGCCGGTCGGCGATCTCGGCGTTGGTGAGCCCGCGGCGGGCGAGCCCGACGAGCTGCTCCTCGCGCGCGGTCAGCTCGAACGTCCCGGGCTCCAGGCCCTCGATCCGCGGCGGCGTCCCGCCCTGGCCGAGCTCGTGCAGCTCCCGCGCCCGGGCGGCCGCCCGCCGGGCCGAGTCCTGCCGGCCCGCCGCGGCGAACAGCGCCGCGGCGTCGGCCGCCGCCTCCATCGCGTAGCGCACCACGCCGATCGCGGCGAGCCCCTCCGCCGCCTCCAGCACCGCGACGCCGTCGCCGGCGGCCAGCGCGACCGCATGCCCGGCGTAGGCGGCGGCCATGCGCGCGTCGCAGCGCGCCGCCAGCGCGACCTGCGCGTCGACCACCGATCCCGCCGGCGCCCCCGCGCGCAGTGCCTCATAGGTCAGCTGCGCGGCGTAGACCGGCATCCCGTCGATCTCGGCGGCGCCGTCGAGCAGCATCCGCTGCGCCCGGGCGTGCTCGCCCTCGCCGCACGCCGCCCACGCCTCCGCGCGCACGATGTACGGGACCAGGCTCGGCAGCGGCTCGCGCCACGCGTCCATCCCGCGGCACCGCTCCAGCGCGGCCACAACACCATCATGATCGCCCGTGAAGTGCGCGACCCCGACCTGCGTGGCCCGCACGGCGATCAGCGTCCCGAACGCGTCCTGGACCTCCAGGTGCAGCTCGGCCTCGGCGAGCCAGCGCGCCGCCTCGACGAAGCGCCCGTCGAAGAACCTCAGCCCGCCGATGGTGATCGCCGCGATCCCTGCGGCCTCGTGATCGTTGGCCCGCACGCCGTCCTGCAGCGTCACGGCCATCCACCGCTCCAGCCCGGGGTAGTCCGTGCCGGTCTCCAGCCCGATGATGCTCCACGCGACCAGCGCCAGCACGTCGCTGTGATCGCGCATCGGGACCGACGGCCGGATGCGCTCGCCGAGCGCGTAGGCCTCCTGCATCCGGCCGCCGTAGAAGAGGTTCACCGCGTGGACGGGCTCCAGCTGGCGGCGCACGAGCGGGTCGAGACCGGGGTCGGCGAGGATGTCCTGCGAGACCGCGATCGTCGCGTCGAACCCGCCCATGAGCGAGGCGAGGTGCAACCGCATGGGGTCGAGCTGGCGCAGCCAGTCCTGCTCCGGCCACCAGTCCTGCGCGCGCTGCAGCAGCGCCATCGCGGCGTCGGCCTCGTGCAACCCCCAGTACAACACCGAGACCGCCCGCTGCTCCAGGTAGGCGATCGCCGCGGGCTGCGTGGCGATCTGGCCCTCGATCGGCGCAAGCACCGCCTCGGCCTCCGCGAAGCGCTTGCGCACCGTGTGCGCGCGGCCGAGCAGCAGCACCGCGTCGACGCCCGCGCCCGCCTCCACCGCCAGCTCCGCGAACCGGGCGCCGAGGTCGGGATCGCCCGCGAGGTTCGCCGCGCGGCCCGCGTCGAGCAGCAGCGGCGTGGGGATCGGCTCGCCGGCGTCGAGCAGCCAGTGGGCGACCCGCAGCGCGTCGCCCGGTCCGAGCTCACCACGCGCCTGCACGACGCTCGCCAGCCGCAGCCGCAGCTCCCGCGCGCGCAGCGTCCCCAGCTCGGCGGCCAGCACCTCGCCGTAGAGCGGATGCGCCAGCCGCACCGCGCCGAGCGCGCCCGCGTCCACCAGCCCGCGCGCCTCGGCGGCCACCAGCGCGTCGGTCCCGACGAGGCTCCCCAGCTCGCCCGCCGACAGCGGCTCGCCGAGCGCCAGCAGCTCGACCAGCGCGCGCTCGTCGGCCTCGAGGTCGACCATGCGCGCGGTCACCAGCTCGGCCAGCGTCGTGCCGACCGCGGGCCGGCGCGACAGCCGCCACAGCTCGCCGGCCTCCTCCAGCGCGCCGCCCCCGAGCGCCCCGCCGACCAGCTCGCGCACGTACAGCGCGTTGCCCCGGCTGCTGTCCCACGCCCACCGCCGCGCGGCCTGCTCCAGCGGCCCGCCGACGATCGCCTCGGCCAGGTCGGCCGTCTCGTCGGCGGTCAGCAGCCCCAACTCGAGCCGCTCCGCGCCCGCGTCCTTCCACAGCGA
Source organism: Baekduia sp. (assembly GCA_036500525.1). Taxonomy (GTDB): domain Bacteria; phylum Actinomycetota; class Thermoleophilia; order Solirubrobacterales; family Solirubrobacteraceae; genus Baekduia. The sequence continues at coordinate 12,256 of DASYBY010000427.1, forward strand.
GACGATCGCGTCGGGGCACGGCTCGCCGCTGCGGACGGTGACGACCACGAACGCCGCGCCGGTCATCGCGACCTGCAACACGAGCGTCGCCGAGGTCGCGTCGAGCAGCTGCGCGTCGTCGACGCCGAGCACCACCGGCCGCCCGCCGCCGCCGTCCCGCAGCGCCTCGACGGAGCGGCGCAGCAGCTCCAGCGGCTCGTCGGAGCGCGCGTCGTCGGGGATCAGGCCGGCGAAGGCACCCAGCGGCACGGTCGCCGCGCTGCGCGTCGCCTGCGCCCACGAGGCCTGCGCCCCGTCCTCCTCGGCGGTCCGCACCGCCGCGCGCGCCACGCGCGACTTCCCCACGCCCGCGGGTCCCACGAGCACGACCCCGGCCTGCCCGGCGGCGCGCCCCGCGGCGATCCGGTCCAGCTCCAGCTGCCGGCCCACGAGTCGCCACGCGGGCGAGCGTCCCGGGCCCGGCGCGGCTGAGAGTGAGCCGGTCATTGGCGCGACAGACTGTACCCGCGCCCGCGGGGCGCGCGAAAGGGACTTTCAGTAGAAGACGCTGCGCGTCAGATGGGCCGGCCGGGCGGCGTAGGCGGGCTCCAGCCCGCGGTTCCACAGCCAGTTGTCCAGCAGGCGCGGGGCCACGCCGAGCCGCGCCGCCAGCCCCTCGCACGCGTGGACGGCGCACGCCCGCAGCTCCCGCTCCTCCGCGCTGCCCGCCGCCAGCAGCTCGCCGCGGTCGATACGCGCCGCGAGCCCGTCGTCGAGGATCAGCACACCGTCGAGCCGGAGCACGTGCGGGAGGAAGTTGTCGGCGAACACGGTCAGGGTGTCGACGTCGTCGAAGTCCGCCACCCCGGCGAGCACGAGGTCGTTGGCGGCGATCTGCGCGCGCTTGTAGAACCCGTGGTCGGCGAAGTACGGGAGCCCGGCGGCCAGTGCGGCGGCGAACCGCGCGGCCGACCCGTCCGCGTCGGCCACCAGGTCCAGCGCCCCGCGGTCGCCCAGCAGGACGCCGAGCTGGCGCAGCCCCTCGCCGTAGTTCGCCATCAACGGGTGGCGTGGATCCTCGTCCAGCACCGCGGCGACCCCAGGCGCCCCCACGACCCGCAGCTCCGCCGCCGACCACGGCCGCCCCCGGGCGCGCACGTCGGCCGTCAGCGCCTCGGTCATCGCGTCGGTGGACCCGTGGCGCAGCGTCGGGAACCAGCCCGAGCCGAAGTTGATGGTGTCGAGGATCAGCACGTAGCGGGCGACCTCCTCCGGATCGCCCTCCAGGAAGTGCTGCGTCGGGTTCAGTCCCGCCACGCCGCCCGCCGCGGTGGACGCGCCGGGGTCGATCCGGACCCACCGCGCGGCGCCCGCGATCTCGGCGCAGGCACGGCGGACCTGCTCGGGCAGCGGCATGGCGGACATGACCGACACCGTAGAAGGCGATCAGACAGACTGCGGCCGATGTGCGCCCGTTCCATGTTGTTGGTCATGCTCTCCGCCGCCGCCCTCGCGGCAGGTTGCGGGGGCGCCGACCATGGCTCGGGCGCGGGCACGCCCACCGTGCAGCTCGCGCTCGACTTCACCCCCAACGCCGTCCACGCCCCGATCTTCGCCGCTGTGCGCACCGGCCGCGACCGCGCCAACGGCATCCACCTGGCGATCCGCCAGCCCGGCTCGGGCCCCGACGCGCTGAAGCTCGTCGCCGCCGGCCGGCTCGACCTCGGCGTCCTCGACATCCAGGATCTCGCCATCGCGCAGCAGCAGGGGATCGACGTCGTGGGCGTGGCCGCGCTCATCAGCAAGCCGCTGGCGGCGATCGTGGCGCGCTCGAACATCAAGCGCCCGCGCGACCTCGAGGGCCACGACGTAGGCGTCTCCGGCCTCCCGTCCGACCCCGCGTTCCTCGACGGCATCATCTCCCACGACGGCGGCAGCCTCGACCACGTCCACCAGGTGACGATCGGCTTCAACGCCGTCTCGGGGATCCTCGCCGGCAAGATCGACGCCGCGCCGGTCTTCTGGAACGCCGAGGGCGTCGCGCTCAAGCGCCATGGCGTGAAGGTCAACGAGTTCCGCGTCGAGGACTACGGCGCGCCGGCGTACCCCGAGGTCATCCTCGTGACTGCGCGCAGCACGCTGAAGCGCGAGCCCGACCGCATCCGCCGCGCGCTCCACGCGATCCGCGACGGCATCGCCGCCGTCCAGGCCGACCCGAAGGCCGCCGTCACGCAGATCGCCAAGGAGGCGCAGACCGACGACACCGGCCTCATCGGCGCCCAGCTC